>NZ_QGKS01000087.1 GCF_003172935.1 Micromonospora sicca
AGCTTACTACGCGTCTCGTGGGCTCGGAGATGTGTATAAGAGCCAGGGGCTGGGCGGCGGCGCGGCACTCGGCTGGCTGCTCAGCCGCCGGCGGCGCGGCGCGCTGACGCTGCCCGCCCAGCCCGCACCACCCGCGCGTCCCGGCCCGGCCTCCTGAAGGGGTTCAGGCGTGGGCGGGGAGCCAGTCGGGCAGTGGCTCGCGGGCGGCCAGCCAGCCGTCCGGCACGCCGCCGGGGGTGCCGACGCCGGTGTGCGCGGCGACCACCGCGCCGACGATCGCCGAGGTGGTGTCCACGTCCCCGCCGGCCTCGACGCAGACCCGGATCGCCGTCGGGTAGTCGTCGAGGTGGGTGGCAGCGACCCAGAGGGTGAACGGGACGGTGTCCTGGGCGGTCACCCGGGAGCCGTTGCCGAGCACGTCGGCGGCCTCGCCGGCGGGGCGACCCAGCAGGCCGGCCGCCCGGCGTACCCGCGCGTGCACCTCGCCGGCCGGGTCGAGCGCGGCGCCGACCGCGGCCAGCAACCGGGTCGGCTCGGGCCGGTCGCCGTCGAGGCGGGCCCGGGCGGCGAGCGAGGCGGCGACGGCCACCGCGACCGCCCCGGCGATTCCCTCGGGATGGGCGTGGGTGACCTCCGCGGAGGCACGGGCCTGGTCGGCGGCGCGACGGGTCGAGTCGGCGTGCCAGGCGCCGAGCGGGCCGACCCGCATCGCTGCCCCGTTGCCGCAGGAACCCTGCCCGTCGAACGCGGACGCGGCCGCCACCGGCCAGGGCGTGCCGGTGCGGATCAGCCGGAGGATGGTGACGGCGCCCGGGCCGTAGCCGCGGTAGGGCTCGCACCGCTCGGCGAAGTCGAGCGCCAGCCGGTCCCGGTCGATCCGTCCGCCGGCGGCCAGCGCGGCCACCACCGAGCAGGCCATCTCGGTGTCGTCGGTCCACGGCCACGGTGGGGGCGGCAGCCGTCCGGCGGCCAGGTCCGTGGGGTGCCGGCCGGGGACGAAGAACTGCGCGCCGAGCGCGTCGCCGACCGACAGGCCGGCGAGCGCGTCCCGGGCGAGCGCCAGCCGGGCGTCGGGAAACAGGGTGAACGTCATCGTCGTCCCAGCTTGCCCGCTTTCCAGCAGTGCCGCAACGCGATCAACTTGCCACGCCCAGTACCGTCTTGACGTGGCCACCGTGCTCCTGGTCGAAGACGATCACGTCGTACGCGGCGCGATGCTGCGGTCCCTCACCGACCGGGGGCACGCCGTGCACGCCGTCGGTACGGCCCTGGACGCGTTGCGCCGGGTCGCCGCCGAGACCCCCGACCTGGTCGTGCTCGACCTCGGCCTGCCCGATCTGGACGGCTCCGACGCGCTGCGGATGCTGCGCGGCATCACCGACGTCCCGATCATCATCGCCACCGCCCGCGACGACGAGCAGTCGGTGGTCCGGCTGCTGCGGGCGGGGGCCGACGACTACATGGTCAAGCCGTTCACCGGCGCGCACCTGGATGCCCGGATCACCACCGTGCTGCGCCGGGCCGGCCGGGCCAGCCGCACGGTGCAGCCGGCCGTGCACACGGTCGGCGGCCTGCGGGTGGACGTGGGCGAGCGCAGCGCCCTGCTCGACGGGGAGCCGCTGGCGCTGACCCGCAAGGAATTCGACCTGCTGGCGTATCTCGCCGCACGTCCCGGCCGGGTAGTGTCCCGGCGGGAACTCTTGGAGGAGGTATGGCGGCAGCCATCGGTCGGCGAGGACCAGACCATCGACGTTCACCTGTACTGGCTGCGCCGCAAAATGGGCGAGTCCGCGGCGAAGCCGCGCTACCTGCGCACCGTGCGGGGGGTCGGCTTCCGGCTGGTGGCGCCGGACTGAGGTCGTCGCTGGCCTGGCTCACGGCCGGCATGTGCAGCCTCGTCGCGCTCGCCTTCCTCCTCCCGCTCGGGATCAGCCTCGGCGACCAGGCGCGCGAGGAGAAGCTGGCGGACGCCGCCCGGCGCAGCGCCCTGGTCACCGGTGCCCTCGCCGTCAGCACCGACCCGGCGGTCGTCGGGCGGGCCGTGGCGGCCAGCGGTGACGACCCGGCGACCCGGCCGGTCGTCCACGGACTGGGTGGCGACGAGTCCGCGGGCCGCGCCGACGCGGCGGCGCTGGCCCGGGCCGGCGCGGAGCGCCGCTCGCTGGTCACCGACGTGCCCGGCGGGGTGCTCCGGCTCGACCCGGTGGTGCTCGGCGACAAGGTCGCCGTGGTGGAGGTCTTCGTCCCCGACCGGGTGCTCGACGAGGGCTCCGGCGGCCGCTGGCTGCTGCTGCTCGCGGTGGCCGTCGCGCTGGTGGGCGCCGCGGTCATCGTGGTCGACCGGGTGGCCGCCCGCGCGGTCGACTCGACCGGCGAGCTGGTCAAGGCGGCCCTGGCGATCGGCGACGGCGACCTCGGCGTACGCGTCGAACCGAGCGGACCGCGGGAGCTGGCCGAGGCCGGGCACGCGTTCAACCGGATGGCCGACCAGCTGGTGGCGCTCCGCTCCGACGAGCGGGAACTCGTCGCCGACCTCTCCCACCGGCTGCGCACCCCGCTGACCGTGCTGCGCCTCGACGCCGAGGCGCTGGAGTCCGACGACACCAGCATCGGCACGTTCAGCGAGGCGGAGCTGGACCGGCGGCGGGGCATCCGGCGGATCCGCCAGGCCATCGTCACCCTGGAGGGCGAGGTCGACCAGCTGATCAAGACCACCCGCAAGGCGGTCACCCAGGAGACCGGCCCGGCGATGTGCGACGTCAGCGAGGTGGTCCGGGACCGGATGGTCTTCTGGGCGGCCCTCGCCGGGGACCAGAACCGGCCGCACCGGGTCAGCGGGGCGCAGCTGCGCATCCCCGCGCCGGTGCCCCGGGCCGAGCTGGCCGCCGCGCTCGACGCGGTGATCGGCAACGTCTTCCGCTACACCCCGCAGGGCACGGCCTTTGAGGTGGCCGTCAGCCGGCGGGACGGGTACGTGGCGATCCGGATCGACGACGCCGGCCCCGGCATCGCCGACCCCGACCGGGCGCTGCGCCGCGGCGCCAGCGACCAGGGCTCGACCGGGCTGGGGCTGGACATCGCCAAGCGGGTGGCGTTGCAGGCCAACGGCTCGGTGAGCATCGACCGGGCCCGGCTCGGCGGCGCCAGCGTGGTGATGCTGCTGGCCGACCCGGAGGCGACGCCCCGGCAGGTCAACCGGTTCGGCCTGGTCGGCCGGATCTCGCGGGAGGCGCGGGAGCAGAAGACCGGCGGGCGGCGCTGGCCCCGGCCGCGCTGACCCCGCCGGCTGTGGGCCGGCGCAAGTCTTCCTTAGATCCGGGTTAACGACGGCGTCGGGGCCACGGTGGACTGACAGGATCTGGGACGAACCCATCAGTTCCGTCGGCCGGAACGCCCTGTAACACCACCGGCAGGCCGGAGCCGTGCGCGCGGCGGGAGTTCGGTCCCCCCACACCTCGCTCCCGCCGCGCGCCACTCCCCCGTCGAGCCGCACCCCGGGCGTGAGGTGACCGTGATGACGCCGACCGTCAGCCGCCTGCTCCGCTGGGCCGCCGTGATCGGGGTGGGCGTCGCCCTCACGCTCGCCGCCTGGCAGGACCCGGTGCTCGCGTACGGCGCGCGGCGGCCACCGCTCGGCACGCCGCTGGCCAAGGTCGTGATCACCACGGCGCTCGGTGGGCTGGTCGGGATCAACGTCGTCCTCGCCGGGCGGCGCCGGCCGACGCGGGTCTCCCCGCCGGCCGGCGCCGTCGCGTCCGCTCAGCGGGTCGCGGCCGCCAGGTAGGCGTCGATCTCGGCGCTGATTCGCGCCTGCTCGCCGGCCTCCATGAACGACGCGGTCACCGCGGCGCGGGCCAGGCCGGCCAGCCCCTCCGGACCGGCGTTCAGCAGCCGGGCGGCGACCGCGTACTCGTCGTTGAGGGTGGTGCCGAACATCGGCGGGTCGTCGGAGTTGACGGTGACCAGCAGCCCGGCCTCGACGAGCTGCGGCAGCGGGTGCTCCGCCATGGTCGCCACCGCTCGGGTGCGCACGTTGGAGGTGGGGCACACCTCCAGGGCGATCTGCCGCTCGGCCAGGTGGGCGAGCAGTTGCGGGTCGAGGGCGGCGGAGATGCCGTGGCCGATCCGCTCGGCGCCCAGCTCCCGCAGCGCGTCCCAGACCGTCTCCGGTCCGGTGGTCTCCCCGGCGTGCGGCACCGAGCGCAGGCCGGCCGCCCGGGCCTGGTCGAAGTACGGCTTGAACTGCGGTCGGGGCACCCCGATCTCCGGGCCGCCGAGGCCGAAGCTGATCAGCCCGTCCGGCCGCTCCGCCAGGGCGATCCCCAGGGTCTCCTCGGCGGCGGGCAGGCCGGCCTCGCCGGGGATGTCGAAGCACCAGCGCAGCGCGATGCCGAAGTCGGCCTCGGCCCGCTTGCGGGCGTCCTCGATGGCCTCGCAGAACGCCGGGGCGGGGATGCCCCGGTGCACGTGCGAGTACGGGGTGACGGTCAGCTCGGCGTACCGGACCTGCTGGCGGGCCAGCTCCCGGGCCACCTCGTGGGTGAGGATCCAGACGTCCTCCGGGTCGCGGATCAGGTCGACGACGCTCAGGTAGACCTCGATGAAGTGGGCGAAGTCGCGGAACGCGAAGTAGTCGGCGAGGGCGTCCGGGTCCGCCGGGACGGGGGTGCGCCCCTCGTGCCGGGCGGCCAGCTCGGCGACGATCCGGGGCGAGGCGGAGCCGACGTGGTGCACGTGCAGCTCCACCTTGGGCAGTCCGGCGATGAAGGTGGACAGGTCGGTCACTGGTTCTCCTCTGCGTGGGCGCCGGTGCGGGCCACCACGAAGATCCGGCGGAAGGGGAAGTACACCTGACCCTGCCGCACCGGGTACGCCGCGGTGAGGCGTACCCCCAGCTCGGCCCGGAAGTCGGCCCAGCCGGCGGCGTCCAGCGCGGCCCGGACCGGGCGCAGCGCCGTCCCCTCCATCCAGGTCAGCACCGGGTGGTCCGCGTCGGCGGCGGCCGGGAGCAGGTGCACGTAGGTAGTCTCCCAGGCGTCCACCGCGCAGCCGGCGCCGACCAGCAGGGCGGCGTAGTCCACCGGGTCGCCGACCGGCGCCTCGCGCAGCAGCGGGGCCAGCTCGGCCCGCCAGCGGTCCCGCCCGGCGACCTCGCGCAGCGCCCGGTGCGACGGGGCGTCGAAGTTCCCCGGCACCTGCGTGGCCAGCCAGGCCCCGGCGGGCAGCTCGCGGGCCCAGCGGGCGAGCAGTTCCCGGTGGCCGGGCACCCACTGGAGGACCGCGTTGGAGACCACCACGTCCACGTCCGGCCCGGGGCGCCAGTCGCGGACGTCGCCGACGGCGAAGCTGACCGGCACGTCCAGGGTGGCGGCCCGGTCGATCATCTCCGGGGAGGAGTCCAGGCCGACGATCCGGCTCCGGGGCCAGCGCTCGGCGAGGCTGGCGGTGAGGGTGCCGGGCCCGCAGCCGAGGTCGACGACGGCCCGCGGCCGCGGCGCCGGGATCCGGGCCACCAGGTCGTGGAACGGCCGGGACCGCTCGTCGCCGTACCGCAGGTAGGTGGTGGGATCCCACATGACAGCCTCCAAACCGTACGTACGTTTTGTTGGAACCATACGGCCCGTCGAGCGCCCGGGCAAGCGGATCACTAGGCTCGTCGGGATGGAACAGCGCAGCTTCGACCGGCTCGGCCGGCAGGTCGGCATCGTCGGACTCGGCGCCTGGCAGCTCGGCGCCGACTGGGGCCAGGTCAGCGAGGACGCGGCGATGGCCGTCCTGGCCGCCGCCGTGGACGCCGGCGTCACGTTCCTGGACACCGCCGACGTGTACGGCGACGGGCGCAGCGAGCAGCTCATCGGCCGGTTCCTGCGGGAGCGCCCCGGGCACGGGCTGACCGTCGCCACCAAGATGGGGCGCCGGGTGGCGCAGACGCCGCAGGCGTACACCCTGGACAACTTCCGGGCCTGGACCGACCGGTCCCGAGCCAACCTCGGCGTGGACACCCTGGACCTGGTCCAGCTGCACTGCCCGCCCACCGCGGTCTTCGCCGACGACCGGGTCTTCGACGCCCTGGACACGCTGGTCGCCGAGCAGCGGATCGCCGGGTACGGGGTCAGCGTGGAGACCTGCGACCAGGCGCTCGCCGCCATCGGCCGGCCCGGCGTGGCCAGTGTGCAGATCATCCTCAACGCGGTCCGGCACAAGCCCCTGGAGCGGGTGCTGCCCACCGCCGCGGCGGCCGGGGTCGGCATCATCGCCCGGGTGCCGCTGGCCAGCGGCCTGCTCTCCGGCCGGTACGACGAGCACACCACCTTCCCCGCCGACGACCACCGCACCTTCAACCGGCACGGCGAGTCGTTCGACGTCGGCGAGACCTTCTCCGGGGTGGACTACGACCTCGGCCTGGCCGCCGTGCGCCGGCTCGCGCCGCTGGTCGGCGAGGACCGGACGATGGCCCAGTTCGCGCTGCGCTGGATCCTCGACCAGCCCGGCGTCACCGTGGTCATCCCCGGCGCCCGCGACGCCGACCAGGCCCGGCGCAACGCCGCAGCGGCCGACCTGCCGCCGCTGACCGACGCGGAGCGGGCCGCCGTGCGGCAGACGTACGACGAGCTGATCCGGCCGCAGGTGCACGACCGGTGGTGACCGGCGCGGCGCCGACGTGCCGGGGCGCCGGCGGGCATGCTTGGACCGGCGCCGTACGCCGGAAGGGGATTCGATGAGGGGCTGGCTGACACTCACGCTCGGGCTGCTGGCGGTGGTCGTCGGCGCGGTCTGGACCGTGCAGGGCCTCGGCTACATCGGCGGCAGCGTGATGACCGACCAGCGAATCTGGGCGGTGGTCGGGCCGGTGCTCGTCCTCATCGGACTGGCCGGACTCTGGTACGGGGTGCGGGCTCGCCGCCACCGGTCCTGACCCGCGCGTCCCACCCGGACCGTCCCCGGAACGCGGAAAGCCCCGCATCCCTGCGCGGGCTGCGGGGCTTCACATCGATCCGGGGGGCCGGATCGCACTGGCCGGCGGCTGCCGGCCGGCACTGCTCAGAGGGGGCGGACCTGCTCGGCCTGCGGACCCTTCTGACCCTGGGCGATCTCGAACTCCACCCGCTGGTTCTCCTCCAGCGTGCGGTAGCCGCTGGTCTGGATGGCCGAGAAGTGGACGAACACGTCAGCACCCCCGCCGTCGACGGTGATGAAGCCGAAGCCCTTGTCTGCGTTGAACCACTTCACGGTTCCCTGCGCCATGTGTATCTCCTTCTAAAACTGGCGGCCGAGCACGCCGTGCGGCCGATTGGCCGTTTTCGAGCAGCGGCGCCTGAGGCGGCCCCCGGTGAAGGAGACTTCTCTCAACCCACGCCGTCTCTCAACAGCGGGGAACAGCAAACCACGTACGTAAAAACTCTGCACAGCCCAACGGACGAAATTCTCCGACATGTGACCTGACGGATGCGTCAGATCAACTGGGCGGGCCGGCGGGACCGTGCGAAAGGCCCCTTCCCCGTCGATGGCTGGGGAAGGGGCCGACACCTGCGCTGATCAGTCGGGCCAGCTGCCGGTCAGCCGGCGTACCCCGACTGCGCCGCCCCGGTCCACCGCGGCCCGGACCGCCGCAAAGATCGCTCCTTGCAACGCCGCGGCGGCCAGGATCTCGCCCCAGCCGCGGTCCTCGTCGGTGGCGCTGGGCGCCTCGCCGTCGCCCGCGGTCACCTTCCAGACCTGCCGGAAGATCACCCCGGCGACCGTGCCGGCGGCCAGCCCGAGCAGCACCCCGACGGGCTTGTACGCGGCCTTGCCGATCTTTCCGCTCACCTGCGCCTCCCCCGGACGATCAGCAGCACCACCACGCTCGCCACCGCGCCGGCCGCGATGGTCGCCCACGGGACGGGATTGCGCCGGACCGTCCCACCCTTCTCGGACGCCTGCACCCGGGCGACCCGGGCCTTCTCCGCGGCCTGCCCGCGCACCACGCCGGCCTTCTCCGCGGCCTGCCCGCGCACCACGCCGGCCTTCTCCGCGGCCTGCCCGCGCACCACGCCGGCCTTCTGCGCCGCCTGCCCGCGCACCCGGGCCAGGGTCGACGCGGCCTGCTCGCGCATCCGCGCCTTCGCCTGCTCGGCGGAGTCCTTCAGCCGGGCCTTGACGTCGGCCTTGGCGGCCAACAGCTCCACCGTCTCACCCAGCTCCACCCGGGTGCGCCGGATCTCCTCGCGGAGCGCCTCGGTGTCGCCGGTCCCGTTGCCCGTCATGCCCGCCTCCCGTCCTTCACCGCGGCGGTGACGGTGTCCACGTCCGCCCGGACGCTGCGAACCGTCGCCTGCGGCACCGGCGGGACGGCACGGCTGACCTGCTTCTTGCCGACCAGGGCGAGCGCCCCGGCGAGCAGGAAGAGCGCCACCCCCACGATCAGGGCGGCGAGCCACCCGGGCATCACCAGCGCCAGCAGCAGGATCGCCGCGGCGACCAGGGCGCCCGTGCCGTAGAGGGCCATCACCCCGCCGCCGCCGAAGAGGCCGATCCCGATCCCGGCGTGCTTTCCCTTCTGGGTCAGCTCCGCTCGGGCCAGCGCCAGCTCGTCCCGCACCAGCCGGGAGACCTGCTCGGTGGCCCGCTGCACAAGTTCCGCGGTGGACGGCTCGCTCCCGGTCCGGGACGTGCTGCGACTCGCGACGTCAGCCATGCTGTCCTCCTTTCATCATCACCGCGCTGTATGCCCGGAGTCGCGGCCCGCCAATCCTGCCCGGAGCGCCGGTCCCGCCGCCCACCGTCCGGCGCGGGCCGGAGCCGGGGCGTGCGCAGCAGGTCCCCCGAACCCGACGGAACAAACCCACCGGGGGCCAGATGTCCCCGCAACGAGCGACCCTGGCGGGTCCGCCGCGGCGGCAGGACGCCTCCCGGCAGGTGCAACGGGCCGGCGGGCGGCGAGGTCACGTCGGGCGGCCGGCGCCCCGAAGAGCGCGGAGCCCCCGGCGCCCGCTGGCTCTTATACACATCTG
>NZ_QGKS01000382.1 GCF_003172935.1 Micromonospora sicca
CTCCGAGCACGCCGGGCCCCGACAGACCCGGGTGCTGGCCGGCGCGGTGACCGCGGTCGCCACCGCCGCCGCGGGCGTGGCCCTGGACGGGCTGCGCGACTGCCGGCTGCGTCGCCGGGTCACCCTGGTGCTCGCCACGCCCGCGGCGGCGGTGGCGACCGCGGTCACCGCGCCGGCCAGCACCAGGGTCTGTCGGGGCCCGGCGTGCTCGGAGAGCCAGCCGAGCAGGGGTGCGCCGACCGCGGCGGAGACCGAGCCGGTCACCGCCAGGGCGGCCAGCACCCGGCCGCGCATGGCGTAGTCGGTGTCGAGCTGGGCGCGGGCGCCGACCGTGGTGTCGATGATGACCGCCGCCGCGGCGATCGGGAGGATGACCGCGGCGAAGCTGAGCGTGCCGGGGGCCAGCCCGGCGACAATCTGCAGGACGCTGGCCAGCAGGCCTGCGCCGACCAGCACCCCGTAGCCCAGGTCCCGCCGGCGGGCCGCCACGAGCGCGCCGAGCACCGTGCCGACCGCGAAGACCGTGGAGAGCAGGCCGTAGCCGGAGGCGCCGCCACGCAGCGGGCCGTCGCTCATCGCCGCCATGGTCACCTGGTAGTTGCGGCCCAGGCTGCCCAGCACGAACGACAGGGCCAGCGCGACCAGCACCACCGGCTGGCGCAGCAGGTAGCGGAAGCCGGCCCGGATGCCGCCGTCCGCCGGCGCCGGGTCGGCGGCGTGCCGCTCCCCCTCGCGTACGGCCGAGTCGCCGTCGGCGACCACCGCGTCCGTCGCGGCCTCCCCCCGGTACAGCTCCCGCTCGCGTACGGCGAACAGGGCGGCGACGACCGCGACGAAGCTGGCGGCGTTGATGGCGAAGAGCAGCGCGGGCCCGATGGCGGCGACCACGACAGCGCCGACGCTCATGCCGAGGATGCGCCCGGCGGAATTGGTCAGCGAGCCGAGCGCCAGGGCGTTGCCCAGATCCCGGGGGTCGACCAGGGTCGAGGACCAGCGGCCCGCCACCGGCCCCTCGATCGCCGACACCGCGCCGGTGACCAGGGAGATCACGTAGATCGCCGGGAGGCCGCCGGCGCCGGTGGCAGCGACCACCGCGAGTCCCGCGGCGAGGGTGGCGTGCAGCGCCTGGGCGGTGATCAGCAGCGGCTTCGCCGGCAGTCGGTCGGCCAGCGCCCCGCCCCAGACGCTGAGCAGCAGGGTGGGCAGGGCCTGGAGCAGGATGGCCAGGCCCATCGAGGTCGCCGAGCGGGTCTGCGCGAGGACGTACCAGTTGACGCCGAGCACCTGCATCCAGGTCCCGATGACCGACACGAACCCGGCACCGGCCCAGATCCGGTAGTTCCGGTGGTGCAGCGCGGCGAACGTGGCTCCGAGGGCCACGACGACCTCCCCGTTGGCGACGACATGACAAAGCCGCACCGTTTCGGGTGCGGCAGCCGCCAAGTCTGGCCCGTGGTCAAACCGATTCGCCGCATTCGTGAGCAGGTTCACCGGGTCGTCGGCGGCAGCCCGCACCAGCGGGGCAGCCGCCGGCACGAACCGGACGCCGACGCCGAGCACCCCGGTCCGGGACGGGTACGTCCGGACCGGGGTGTCGTGCCCCCGTGTCGTGGGGTCAGCGGGCGGCGAGCGGCTGCCGGGCCGGATCCACCGGGGCGGGCAGGGTGCCGGCCCCACCCAGGTAGGAGTGGATCGCCGCGGCGGCGGCCCGCCCCTCGGCGATGGCCCAGACGATCAGCGAGGCGCCCCGGTGCATGTCCCCGGCGACGAAGACCCCGTCGGCCTCGGTCTGCCAGTCCGGCCGGGCGTCGACCGCGCCGCGGGCGTTGCGGGCCACCCCGAACTGGGCCAGCAGCGGCTGCTCCTCGGTGCCATCGAAGCCGATGGCCAGCAGCACCAGGTCGGCCGGCAGTTCCCGCTCGGAGCCGGGCAGCGCGGTGACGATCCGCCGGCCGTCCCGCTTCTCCACGGTCACCTCGGCGATCCGGACGCCCTTGACCTGGCCGGTGCCGTCGTCGACGAACTCCTGCACCGCGACGGCGAAGACCCGCTCGCCGCCCTCCTCGTGCGCGGGGTAGTTGCGCAGGATCCACGGCCAGGTGGGCCACGGGTCCCGGTCGGCGTCCCGGCTGGTCGGCGGCTCCGGATAGAGGTCGAGCTGGTGGACGCCGGCGGCGCCCTGCCGGTGCGCCACCCCGAGGCAGTCGGCGGCGGTGTCGCCACCGCCGATGATCACCACGTGCTTGCCGGCCGCGTCGATCGGCGTGCCGTCGGGCAGCACGGCCAGCGCGGGCCGACCCTGGCCGGCCGCGGCCACCACCCGGTTGGCGGCGACCAGGTGCGTCATCGCCTGGTGCACCCCGCGCAGCGGCCGGCCCGGCGTCTCCGGGGTGTCCCGGCCCTGCAGGGCGCCGCAGGCCAGCAGCACCGCGTCGTGCTCGGCGCGCAGCTGCTCGGCGGTGACGTCCACGCCGACGTCCACCCCGGTGCGGAACTGCACGCCCTCCGCGGCGAGCTGGGCCAGCCGCCGGTCGATGTGCTGCTTCTCCAGCTTGAAGTCGGGAATGCCGTACCGGAGCAGGCCGCCGAGCGCGTCGTCGCGCTCGTACACGGTGACGGCGTGACCGGCGCGGGCGAGCTGCTGCGCGGCGGCGAGCCCCGCGGGGCCGGAGCCCACCACGGCGACCGACCGGCCGGTCGGCGCCGGCACCGGGCGGGGCCGCAGCCCGCCGCGCGCCACGGCCGCGTCGGCGATCTCCACCTCGACCTGCTTGATGGTGACCGGCTCGCCGCCGCCGATGCCGAGCACGCAGGCCGCCTCGCAGGGCGCCGGGCAGAGCCGGCCGGTGAACTCCGGGAAGTTGTTGGTGGCGTGCAGCGACTCCACCGCGGCGTCCCAGTTGCCGGTCCGGACCAGGTCGTTCCAGTCCGGGATGCGGTTGCCCAGCGGGCAGCCGTCGTGGCAGAACGGGATGCCGCAGTCCATGCACCGGGTGGCCTGCTCGCGGATCAGCTCCTCGCCGGCCGGCGGGTACACCTCCCGCCAGTCGGAGATCCGCACCGGCACCGGGCGGCGCGCCGGCAGCCGCCGGTTGTAGCGCAGGAAACCGTTCGGGTCAGGCACGAGCCACCTCCTGGGCGACCGCCCGGGGGGCGGGCGGCACCGGCATGGACGAAGCGGAAGGCGCCGACTGTGGTGTCGGGGCAGCTTGCGCCGCCAATGCGCTCATCACCGCGTCGTCGACGTCACGGCCGGCGGCTTCGGCGGCCCGCATGATCTCCAGCACCCGGCGGTAGTCCCGGGGCACCACGGCGGTGAACTCCTCCACCGCCTCCGGCCAGCGCTTCAACAGCTCCTCGGCGACCGCGGAGGCGGTCTCGGCGAAGTGTCGCTGCACCAGCTCGTGCAGCCGGTCCCGCTCCTCGGGCCGCAGCGGGGCGAGGTCGACCAGTTCGGCGTTGACCCGCGCCCGGTCGAGCCGCCAGACGAACGCCGTGCCACCGGACATGCCGGCGGCGAAGTTGCGCCCGGTCTCGCCGAGCACCACCACCGTGCCGCCGGTCATGTACTCGCAGCCGTGGTCGCCGACGCCCTCCACGACGGCCACCGCGCCCGAGTTGCGCACCGCGAAGCGCTCGCCGACCCGGCCGCGCAGGAAGACCTCGCCGCCGGTCGCGCCGTACAGGATGGTGTTGCCGGCGATGATCTGATCCTCGGCCCGCTCCCCCGGCCCGGCCTCGCCGTCGACGAACGGCGCCGCCGGGTCCGGGCGGACGACGAGCCGGCCGCCGGAAAGGCCCTTGCCGACGTAGTCGTTGGCGTCGCCGTGCAGCCGCAGGGTCACCCCGCGCGGCAGGAACGCGCCGAACGACTGGCCGGCGGTGCCGTGCAGCAGGAACTCGACGGTGTCCTCCGGCAGGCCGGCGCCGCCGAAGCGGCGGGTGACCTCGCCGCCGAGCATCGCGCCGACGCTGCGGTGCTCGTTGCGGACGGCCACCTCGACCCGGACCGGGGTCCCGTCGCGCAGCGCCGGCTCCGCGAGGGCGATCAGCTCGTTGTCCAGGGCCAGCTCCAGGCCGTGGTCCTGGGCCCGGACGCCCCGCCGCGCGGCGTCCGCCGGCAGCTCCGGCAACCGGAGTACGGGCGCCAGGTCGAGCCCGTGCCCCTTCCAGTGGTCGATCGCCGGGGTGACGTCGAGCAGCTCGGTCTGCCCGATCGCCTCCTCGATCGACCGGAAGCCCAGCTCGGCCAGGTAACCCCGGACCTCCTCGGCGAGGAAGAGGAAGAAGTTCTCCACGAACTCCGGCCTGCCGGTGAACCGCTCGCGCAGCACCGGGTTCTGCGTGGCGATGCCGACCGGGCAGGTGTCCAGGTGGCAGACCCGCATCATCACGCAGCCCTCGACGATCAGCGGGGCGGTGGCGAAGCCGAACTCCTCCGCGCCGAGCAGCGCCGCGATGAGCACGTCCCGGCCGGTCTTGAGCTGGCCGTCGACCTGCACGGTGACCCGGTCGCGCAGCTTGTTGAGCAGCAGCGTCTGCTGCGCCTCGGCCAGGCCCAGCTCCCACG
Source organism: Micromonospora sicca (assembly GCF_003172935.1). Classification (GTDB taxonomy): domain Bacteria; phylum Actinomycetota; class Actinomycetes; order Mycobacteriales; family Micromonosporaceae; genus Micromonospora; species Micromonospora sicca. The sequence continues at coordinate 4,571 of NZ_QGKS01000382.1, forward strand.
GGGTGCCGGCGTGCTTGAGCGAGTTGAGCGGGGAGGCGCCGGTGCCGCCGTCGTGGCCGGAAATCAGGATGACGTCGGCCTTGAGCTTGGCGACGCCGGCCGCGACGGTGCCCACGCCGACCTCGCTGACCAGCTTGACGTGCACCCGGGCGGCCGGGTTGACGCACTTCAGGTCGTGCACGAGCTGGGCGAGGTCCTCGATGGAGTAGATGTCGTGGTGCGGCGGCGGGGAGATCAGGCCGACGCCCGGGGTGGCGTGCCGGGTCCGGGCGATCCACGGCCAGACCTTGTTGCCGGGGAGCTGGCCGCCCTCGCCGGGCTTCGCGCCCTGGGCCATCTTGATCTGGAGGTCGTCGGCGTTGACCAGGTATTCGCTGGTCACCCCGAACCGGCCGCTGGCGATCTGCTTCACCGCGGAGCGGCGGGCCGGGTCGTGCAGCCGGTCGACGTCCTCGCCGCCCTCGCCGGTGTTGGACTTGCCGCCGAGGCGGTTCATCGCGATGGCCAGGGTCTCGTGCGCCTCCGCCGAGATCGACCCGTACGACATGGCACCGGTGGCGAACCGCTTGACGATCTCGCCGGCCGGCTCCACCTCGTCCAGCGGCACCGGCGGGCGCACGCCGGTACGCAGGGTGAACAGCCCGCGCAGCGAGCCGGCCCGCGCGGCCAGCTCGTCGACCTTCGCGGTGTACTGCCGGAAGACGTCGTACTGGCGGCTGCGGGTGGCGTGCTGGAGCAGGAAGACCGTCTCCGGGTTGAACAGGTGCAGCTCACCCTCGCGGCGCCACTGGTACTCGCCGCCGACCTCCAACCGGTCGGAGCTCTGCGCGCCCGGGGCCGGCCAGGCCAGCGCGTGCCGGGCGGCCACCTCGGCGTGGATCTCGTTCAGCCCGATCCCGCTGATCTTGCTGGGGGTGCCCCGGAAGTAGCGCTCGACCAGGCGGGTGTCCAGGCCGACCGCCTCGAAGACCTGCGCGCCGCAGTACGACGACACGGTCGAGATGCCCATCTTGGACATGATCTTCAGGACGCCCTTGCCGAGCGCCTTGACGTAGTTGCGGATCGCCTTCCCGGGGTCGACCCCGGGAAGCGCCCCGGTGGAGATCATGTCCTCCACCGACTCGAAGGCCAGGTACGGGTTGACCGCCGCCGCGCCGTACCCGATCAGCACCGCCGCGTGGTGCACCTCCCGGCAGTCGCCGGACTCCACGATCAGCGCCACCTGGGTCCGCGTCTGCTCGCGGACCAAGTGCTGGTGCACCGCCGCGGTGAGCAGCAGCGACGGGATCGGCGCCAGGTCGGCGTTGGAGTCCCGGTCGGACAGGACCAGGATCCGCACCCCGTCCTCGATCGCCTCGGAGACGTGCCGGCAGATCTCGGTCAGCCGGGCCTTGATGCCGGCGCCGCCGTCGCGGACCCGGTAGAGCCCGGAGACCCGGACCGCCTTGAAGCCGGGCAGGTCGCCGTCCTCGTCGATGGAGAGGATCTTGGCCAGCTCGTCGTTGTCGATCACCGGGTACGGCAGCACGATCTGCCGGCAGCTCGCCGGGCCTGGGTCGAGCAGGTTGCCCTCCGGCCCGATGGTGGAGGCCAGGCTGGTCACCAGCTCCTCCCGGATGGCGTCCAGCGGCGGGTTGGTGACCTGGGCGAAGAGCTGGTGGAAGTAGTCGTAGAGCAGCCGCGGCCGGGTCGACAGCGGGGCGATCGGGGTGTCGGTGCCCATCGAGCCGATGGGCTCCGCGCCGGCCCGCGCCATCGGGGCGAGCAGGATCTTCAACTCCTCCTCGGTGTAGCCGAAGGTCTGCTGGCGGCGGCGCACCGAGTCGTGGGTGTAGACGATGTGTTCACGCGGCGGCAGGTCGCCCAGGTCGATCAGGCCGGCGTGCAGCCACTCGTCGTACGGCCGGGCGGCGGCCAGCTCGGCCTTGATCTCGTCGTCGGAGACGATCCGCCCGTTGACGGTGTCGACCAGGAACATCTTCCCCGGCTGGAGCCGCCCCTTGGCGACCACCCGGGCCGGCTCGAGGTCGAGCACCCCCGCCTCGCTGCCCAGCACGACCAGGCCGTCGGCGGTGCGCCACCAGCGGCCCGGGCGCAGCCCGTTGCGGTCCAGCACCGCGCCGACGATCTCGCCGTCGGTGAAGGCGACCGAGGCGGGCCCGTCCCACGGCTCCATCAGGCTGGCGTGGAAGCGGTAGAAGGCGCGCTTGTCGGCGCGCATCTCGGGGTCGTTCTCCCAGGCCTCCGGGATCATCATCAGCACCGCGTGCGGCAGGCTCCGCCCCGCCAGGTGCAGCAGCTCCAGGACCTCGTCGAAGTTCGCCGAGTCGGAGGCGCCCGGGGTGCAGACCGGGAAGACCCGGCGGATGTTGCCGGGCAGGTTCGGGCTGCGCAGCAGCGCCTCGCGGGCCTGCATCCAGTTCCGGTTGCCGCGGATCGTGTTGATCTCGCCGTTGTGCGCGATGAACCGGTAGGGGTGGGCCAGCGGCCAGGACGGGAACGTGTTCGTCGAGAAGCGCGAGTGCACCAGGGCGATGGCGCTCTCGACCCGCTCGTCGGTCAGCTCCGGGTAGTACGCCGGAAGCTGGTCCGGGGTGAGCATGCCCTTCCAGACCATGGTCCGCCCGGACAGCGACGGGAAGTACGCCGGCACCCCCCGCTCGGCGGTCTCCCGCTCGGCCTGCTTGCGCACGCAGAACGCCACCCGGTCCAGGTCCAGCCCGGCCAGCGGGGAGCCGGCCGGGCCGGCCGGCGAGTCGGTCAGCCGGTGCGCGGCGAGGAACAGCTGCCGGACCCGGGGCATCGCCGCCAGCGCGGTCTCGCCGAGGCCGCTCGGGTCGGTGGGCACGTCCCGCCAGCCGAGCACGTCGGCCCCCTCGACCAGGGCGTACTTCTCCACCACCCGACGGGCCAGCGCCTCACCGGCGTCGTCGTCGGGGAGGAAGACCAGGCCGGTCGCGTACTGGCCGGCGGGCGGCAGCGGGAAGTCGACGACCGCGCGCAGGAACGCGTCCGGCACCTGGATCATGATCCCGGCGCCGTCACCGGTGTTGTGCTCCGCGCCCCGGGCGCCCCGGTGGTCCAGCCGGCAGAGCGCGCCGAGACCGTTGGCGACGACCTCGTGCGACCGGCGTCCGTGCAGGTCGGCCACGAAGGCCACACCGCACGCGTCGTGCTCCTGCGCGGGGTCGTAGAGCCCCGTGGCGGGCGGGGCCGACTGCGGGCTGAGAGGGTACGGAAAGGCCACCGGGCCTCCTGTCGTCACTCAGGTTGGATCATGGTCGGGACGACGTCGGCCCTCGTGGGTTTATTGAGTCTACGTTAGGGCGCACGGCGCAAGGCCAGTTCGGATTGATCACACTTCCACAATCTGGGACATGTAGTCTCGCGCGGTGGATGTCCTACGCGCTGAGCTGTTCGACCGCTTGGAGAGTTTCTACGACGCGGTGCCCCGCGACGGCGCCCGCACCGAGGAGTACGGCGCGCTGGTCCTCTTCGTCCGGGACGGCGCCGGCTGGCCGTTCTACGCCCGCCCCCGGCTCGACGCCACGAAGCCGCCGTCGCTGGCCGACGTCACCGCCGTCCGGGCCCGCCAGCGGGAGCTGGGGCTGCCCGAGGCGTTCGAGTGGGTGCACGAGGTCACCCCGGACCTGCTCGCCGTCGCCCGCTCGGCGGGGCTGACCGTGCTGGAGGCGCCGTTGATGGTGCTCGACCCGGTCGACCCGCCGGACCCGGCGACGCTCAGCGACGTACCGGTGCGGGTCCTCGACCCGGCCTCCTCCGGCTTCGCCGCCGACGTCGCGATCCGGCGGGCCGTCGCGGCGGTCGGCTTCTCCCACGGCGGCACCGTCCGGGGCGACGCCGGGCCGGCCGAGCGGGACGCGACCGTGGCCCGCCTGGACGTGGCCGCGCTCGAGGAGGAGGCGGTCCGGGTCGCGGACGGCCGCCGGATCTCGGTGCTCGCGGAGAGCGCCGGCCAGGGGCCGCTGGCCAGCGGGATGGCGATGCGGGTCGGCGACGTCGCCGAGATCGCCGGGGTGGCCACCCTGCCGATCGCCCGCCGCCGCGGCCTCGGCGCCGCGGTCACCGCCGCCCTGGCCCGCGAGCTGCGCGCCGCCGGCACCGACCTGATCTTCCTCTCCGCCGGCAGCGAGGAGATCGCCCGCGTCTACCTGCGGGTCGGCTTCCGCCGGGTCGGCACGGCCTGCATCGCCGAACCGGCCGCCCTCATCGGCTGACCGGGCGGCACCCGGCCACCCGCGGCGGAACGTCGGGGGTCAGGCGGGCGGGTGCCACTG
>NZ_QGKS01000383.1 GCF_003172935.1 Micromonospora sicca
GGCCCACGCCGACACCGGCCGCGCCGGCGGGGGTCGGCGTGGTGCCCCACTCTCCCGGCGCCGGTACGCCCGGCGGGCGGATCGGCCGGCGGCCGCCGCCGGCCTCGGACTCGCCCGGCTCCTTCGCGCCCGGCCAGGGCTTCGCCACCCGGGAGGCGAGGACGAACTCCTTGCGCAGCGGGTGCCCCTCGAACTCCGGCGGCAGCAGCAGCGGCTTCAGCTCACCGTGCCCGTCGAACGAGATGCCGAACATCTCGTACGTCTCCCGCTCGTGCCAGGCCGCGCCCGGGTAGAGGTCGATCACCGACGCCACGGTCGCCGCCGCCCGGGGCAACCGGGTGCGCAGCAGCAGCCCGTGCCGCCGGGTGGTCGACCAGAGGTGGACCACCACGTCGAAGCCGTCGGCCAGCTCGTCGACCGCCGACAGCCAGTCGAAGAAGTCGAAGGCCAGCTCGGCGTCGTCGCGGGCCGCGCGCACCACGTCCCGCCAGCTCGCCGGGGGTACGTCCACCGTGGCGCGGGCGTACCCCTGACCGCCGGAGACCGACGCGGTGGCCGCCACGGGCGCGAGTAGCGCGACCACCCGCTGGCCGACCTCTTCCGGAGTCATGCCGCTGATCCTAGGGCTGGCGGCCCGCACCCGTGTCGGGCCGCCCGCGCTCCCGGTCCGCGGATCTGGTCGCTTTGCCGGCGGGCGGGCTCCGGGACGGGAAGGATGAACCCGTGCGCGCTGTGACTGTGTCTCCCCGGGTTCCCGATTCGCTGCGGCTGACCGAGGAGTGGCCCGAGCCCGCCCCCGAGGAGGGCGCCATCCTGGTCGAGGCCCTCGCGGTGGGCGTCTGCGGCACCGACCAGGAGATCATCGCCGGGGCCTACGGGGAAGCGCCACCCGGCCAGGACCGGCTGGTGCTGGGCCACGAGTCGCTGGGCCGGGTGCTGGAGGACCCCACCGGCACCCTCCAGGCCGGCGACCTGGTGGCCGGCATCGTCCGGCACCCCGACCCGGTGCCCTGTCCGAACTGCGCCGTGGACGAGTGGGACATGTGCCGCAACGGCCAGTACACCGAACACGGGATCAAGGCGCTGGCCGGGTTCGCCCGGGACCGGTGGCGGGTGCAGCCGAAGTTCGCCGTCGGCCTGGACCCGGTCCTCGCCCCGGTCGGGATGCTGCTGGAACCGACCAGCGTGGTGGCGAAGGCCTGGGACCACATCGAGCGGATCGGCCGCCGCGCCGAGTGGAAGCCACAGACCGTGCTGGTCACCGGGGCCGGGCCGATCGGCCTGCTGGCCGCGCTGCTCGCCACGCAGCGTGGCCTGTCGGTGCACGTGCTGGACCGGGCCACCGAGGGGCCGAAGCCCGACCTGGTTCGGGCGCTCGGCGCGACATACCACGCCACGCCCGTGACCGAGCTGGACTTCGCGCCGGACGTGGTGGTGGAGTGCACCGGCGCGCCGGTCGTGGTGCTCGACGCGATGTTCAAGGCCGGGCCGACCGGCATCGTCTGCCTGACCGGGGTGTCCAGCGGCGGCCGGACCATCGACTTCGACGCGGGCGCGCTCAACCGGGCCCTGGTGCTGGAGAACAACGTGGTCCTCGGCTCGGTCAACGCCAACCGGCGGCACTGGGAGCTGGCCGCCGAGGCGCTCGCCCGGGCCGACCAGGCCTGGCTGAACTCGCTGATCAGCCGCCGCGTGCCGGTGGAGGCGTACGCCGAGGCGTACACCACCGGACCGGAGGACATCAAGGTGGTGCTCGACTTCACCGCCTGAGCAGTCGGGCGGGGCGGCTCAGACGCCGGGCAGCCTGCCGTTGCGGAACAGGTCCACGAAGAGCTGGTGGTCGTGGCGAGCCTGGACGCCGTACGTGTGCGCGAAGTCGACCAGGTACCGGACGAAGCCGTCCGCGTCGGCGTCGACGGCGGCCACGATCGCCTCCTCGGTGGAGTAGTCGACCAGGTCGTGGCTGGACTCGTCGTCGGCGACCGAGTGCATGCGAGCCACCGCCCGCCCGAGGTCGGTGAGGACCCCGGCCAGCTCCTCCGGCTCGTTGACGTCCGCCCAGTCCAGGTCGGCCGCGTACGGGGAGACCTCGGCGACGAGCTGGCCGACCCCGTCCAGCTCGGTGAAGCCCACCCAGGGGTCGGCGTACGCCTGGAGCGCCCGCTGCGACTCGGCGGTCCGGTGACCCTGGTGCTTGAAGTAGCCGCGGACCCGCTCGTCGTCGATGTACCGCGCCACGGCCGGCACCTGGGCCTGCTTCATGTAGATGACGACGTCGTTCTCCAGCGCCTGGGTGTGCCCCTCCAGCAGCAGGTTGTACGACGGCAGGCCGGCCGAGCCGATGCCGACGCCCTTGCGCAGCACCACGTCCTTGATGTTCGCCGCGACCGGACGCAGCCGGATCGCCGACTCCGGCCGGGTGCCGAGGTAGTCGTGGAAGGCGGCGCGAACCTTCTCCCGGGTCTGTCCGTCGACCTCGAACACGCCGTCGCCGAGGAAGAACCGGCGGTCGTAGTCGTCGATAGTGGTCTGCGTGGCGAGCAGGTCGACCCGGGTGTTGAGCCGGGCCTGCTGGAGCACCCGCCGCAGAACCCCGTCGGCGTTGTCCAGGGTGATCGAGCCGATCGCGTCGTCCCCGCCGGCCGCGATGGCCCGCAGCTCGGTGAGGTACGACCGGGCGAAGCCGCTGACCAGTTCGCCGATCACCTGGTCGGAGAGCGCCTTGGCGTAGCCGAGCAGCGCCACGCTGGCCGCGAACCGCTTCAGGTCCCAGGAGAACGGCCCGACGTACGCCTCGTCGAAGTCGTTGACGTTGAATACCAGCTGCCCGGAGGCGTTCATGTAGGTGCCGAAGTTCTCCGCGTGCAGGTCGCCGTGGATCCAGACCCGGCTGGTCCGGTCGTCGAGGAACCGGTCGTCGGCGAAGTCGGCGCGCTGGTCGGCGTAGAACAGCGAGGCGCTGCCCCGGTAGAAGGCGAACGGCGACGCCGCCATCTTGCGGAACTTGCGGCGGAAGGCCGCCGGGTCGAGCGCCATCGACGCGCCGAACTCCTCGGTCAGCACGTCGACGATGAAGGCGGAGCGCTTGTCCGCGGACTGGGTCATGGTCCGCAGGCTAATCCCCGGCGGCCACTGCCGGCCTCAGCCGGCCGGAGGACGTACCGGTGGCGCGGTGAGGGATGCCACCGGGCGCGGCGCGGCCTCCGCGGGGCCGGCGTCGGCCGGCGAGGCGAGCCGGTCCGGGCGGCTGACGCCGCCGATCCCGGACTGCTCGGCGGCGATCTTCTCCTGGAGGCGGAGGATGCCGTGCAGCAGCGCCTCCGGCCGGGGCGGGCAGCCGGGCACGTAGACGTCGACGGGGATGATCTGGTCGACGCCCTTGGTCACCGAGTACGAGTCCCAGTACGGGCCGCCGCAGTTGGAGCAGGCGCCGAAGGAGATGACGTACTTCGGCTCGGGCATCTGGTCGTAGAGTCGCTTGATCGCCGGGGCCATCTTGTCGGTGACCGTGCCGGAGACCACCATCAGGTCGGCCTGCCGGGGCCCGTGGGCGAACGGGATCACGCCGAGCCGGATGAAGTCGTGCCGGCCCATGCTGGTGGCGATGAACTCGATGGCGCAGCAGGCCAGGCCGAAGTTGAACACCCAGAGCGAGTAGCGCCGTCCCCAGTTCAGCACGAACCGGATCGGCTCGCCGAGCACCGCCGGTAGCTGCACCTCGGGCCTCCCTCGCGTGTCCCCGATCTGACAGTCAACCACAGCGCTCGGGCGGCAACCGGCGCAACCGTCGGGAGCATCGAGACGTGTGACGAGCGTCGACCGCGTCGGCGGCGACGGCACGGGGAGGACCAGATGATGGTGACGGGGGAACCGAGGCTCGACGAGCCGCCACCCGAGGGAGCCACGGGCCGGCGGAAGGACCGGGAGCGGACCGACGGGGTCGGTTTCGACGAGCTGTACCACGCGCACTTCCGGTCGCTGACGCTCCAGCTCACCGCGTACTGCGGTGACCTGTCGCAGGCGCAGGACCTGGTGCAGGAGGCGTTCTGCCGGGCCTTCGCCCGCTGGTCGCGGGTGTCCCGCTACGACGATCCGGTCGCCTGGGTACGCCGGGTCGCCTGGAACCTGGCCACCAGCCGGTGGCGGCGGCTGCGGACCGCCCAGACGTGGCTCCTGCGGCAGCGCGAGGAGCACGTGCCCGGGCCCGGCCCGGACCGGGTGGCGCTGGCCGCCGCCCTGGCGCTGCTGCCGGCCAACCATCGGCGGGCCGTGGTGCTGCACTACCTGGCGGATCTCTCCGTCACACAGATCGCCCAGCAGGAACAGGTGCCGGAGGGCACGGTCAAGTCCTGGCTGCACCGCGGCCGGGCGGCGCTGGCGGCCCAGCTCGCCACGAACGAGGTGAACCACCATGAGTGAGTTCGACGAGATGCTGGTCAGCGGCGAGTTCGCCGCGTACCGCGAGGCGGTCGTGTCGGCGGTGCACCCGGCCGGTCCGGGCGCCGTACGGGAGACCGTCCGGCGGCGGCGCCGGCGGGCGGTGGTCGCCACCGCGACGGCGGTGGTGCTCGCCGTGGCCGTCCCGGTCGCCGCGCACGCGGCCCTGGACCGGCAGCACGATCCGCGGCCCGGGCCGGCCCAGACCGCCGAGCCGACGCCGTCGGCGACGACCGCCTCGCCGACTTCGCCGGCCCCGTCACCGACGCCGAGCACCGCCAGCCCCACCCCGGCGGCACCGGACGGCCGGATCACCCGCGCCCAACTCCTCGCCGCCCGGCTGGACCTCCCCGCCTGGCTGCCCAACCCGGTCTGCGAGGCGGGCCCGACGCGACTCTCGGCCACGTACCGCACCGAGGGGGACGTGCTGCTGGAGGGGCTGGACCACGGGGACGTTGACGGGGACGGCCGGGACGAGACGCTCGCCCTGCTCCGCTGCCTCGTGGGGCAGCACGGGCCGTCGCAGGTGGTGGCGTTCGACCGGGACGAGCGCGGCCGGATCGTCACGCTCGGGCAGGTGACCCGTTCCGCGCGCCCCAACCCGGAATGGCTACTGGCGGTCGAGGTCACCGGCGGCGGGACGATCCGCGTGGAGATGGCGGACCTGGCGCCCGGTGGCGGCTGGTCGCTCGACTGGTCCCAGCGCCAGTGGCGGGGGTACCGCTGGACCGGCGAGCGGTTCACCCAGGTTGACGGGCCCACCTCCTTCGGCCCGAACCCGCACCTGGCCGACCTCTCGGTGACCGCCACCGACCTGGCCTGGGGGCCGAAGAACGCCGACGGCACGCGGACCGGCACGATCACTGTCACCGTCCGGAACCTCAGCCAGGCCCCGGCCAACCTGGTCGAGGTGCACCTGCGGATGCAGGTGGGGACCACGGCGGACGGCGGTGACTGGTCCGCCTGCCAGGGCGGGCCGCCGCCCAAGGGCCCCATCACCTGCCGGTTCGGCCCGCTCGGCCCGGGCGCGACGCGCATCTTCCAGTTCGGGCTCCGGAATTCGAACACCAGCAGTGGCACCGGCATCGCCGAGGTCACGCCGATCGGCACCGACGCCGACCCGCTGCTGGATCCGTCGCGGGAGAACAACGAGGACCGCTACCACTACCGGTGATCGCGATTCTCCGGTACGGCCCGCCGGGTGCCCGGCGGGCCGTACGCAGTTCCCGCCGCCTTCCAGCCGGCAGGTTCGTCGTCAAGACTTTCGACCAGTCGCGTTCCCGACAGCAGCCGCCGCAACCCGGTCCGAGGCCATTGCGTGCTACCGGGGACACCGCGGCGGACGACCGTCGCGGCAACGGGGAACACGGGAGGACATCAACATGACCACACGTACCGGACGCCGGCTGGCGACCGTCCTGCTCGGCTCAGCCACGGCGCTGCTGGGGTTCGCCGCACCCGCCGCGGCCGCACCCGCCGGTGGCGGCCTCGACGCCGACGTCTCGGTGGGCCGGCTGGTGCTCGACCCGACCGAGCGCGGCTACCGGGGCGACCTGCCGATCACAGTCACCAACCTGGGTCGGGTCGACACCTACTTCAGTGTCACGATCGTCGAGCCGGTCGCCGGCTCGATCGGCAACCTGTCGCCGGACAGCCCGTGCGGCTTCCAGGGGTTGCAGGACAACCGGCGGGTCGTCAACTGCCTGGTGCCCGGTCCCAACCTGAAGCCGGGCGAGCGGCGGACGTTCTCGGTCGCCTTCCAGGCCCTCACCACGCCACGCGACGTGGCGATGACCGCGACAGGGGGCCAGGTCTCGGTCAACGTCGGCGACGGCAGCCCGGAGGTCGCCGACGGGGAGAGCTTCGTCGCGCGCTTCCGCTCCACCTCGGGTTCGCTGCGCAACCCGGTCCCGTACGTCCAGGACAGCCAGGCGCGGGCGTCGATCACCACGGCGGGCGCGGCCACTCTGGTACGGCAGGAGGACGGCAGCTATCAGGGTCGGCTGCCGGTGACCGTGCGCTGGTCCGGCGACGCGGCGCACGACTTCCTCTACGTCGACGCGACCTCGCTGCCGGCGGGGGTGGCGATCTGGGGGACCGACCCGCAGGACCTGCCGAGCTTCTTCACGAACTTCGTGGTGCCGGGCGGGCGGTTCATGGCCGGTGAGGAGCGGAGCTTCGACGTACTGCTCCGCGCCGAGCCGGGCACGACCGCCGGCGACCTGGGCAGCGTCACGTTCGAGCTCAGCACGCGGTGGGACTCCATCGCGGTGGCTGACGCCGACCCGGCGGACAACGCCGCGACGTTCAACGTGACGGCGGCCGACGCGAGCTGAACGACGCGTCACCCGGCCGGGGCGTCCTCCCCGGCCGGGTGACGCGGCTCGTCACTGCTGAGCGACGCTGGGGCCGGGACCGATCGGGTCGGCGACGCTGGGGCCCGGGCCGATCGCCGTCACCACGCTGGGGCCGGGGCCGATGGGGTCGGCGACGCCGGGGCCCGGGCCGATCGCCGAGACCGCAGCCGTCACGCTGCCGAGGCCCAGGGCCAGGCCCGCGAGGCTCACCGCTGCGGCAATCGCGATCTTCCGAAGGTTCATGTGGGTTCCTCCCGTGTTGGTCGTTCCGATGACAGGAACGCTATGCAGCGGGCGGATGCCGGATAACCTCCATTTATCCAGTAATGTCGATACTTATGTCGATTGATACATCCGTCAGGTTGTGTCGCGTATCGCAACGGATCGAGGGCCCGGAACCGGGTCGGTTCCGGGCCCTCGCCGTCGGCGCAAGGTCACCAGGTCGGGCGTTGCAGCAGTCCGACGAACTCCACCAGCAGCCGTTCCCGCAACCGCACCGGGGCCACGTTGAGCAGGTTGTTGACCATCGCCATCCGGTCCGGCAGGGGCCCGGCGCCGCCGCCGAGGCCGAGCCCGGCGGCCAACCCGGCGATCAGCTCGGGGGTGAGGGCCTCCGGGGTGAGGCTGCCCGCGAGTGCCAGCAGCTCCGGCGGGAGCTGGACCGGACCGGCCGCCCGGGCCGCGGCGACCGCGTCGGCCAGGTCGGGGCCGAACTCGGCCACCCGGGGGGCCACCGCCGCGGTCACCGTCAGGTGCACGCTGGCCGGCAGGCCGGCGTAGGTGAGCTGGGGCTGGGTGTGCCAGCCCCGGGCGGTCAGCTCGTCGACCAGCACGAACAGGTCGAGCCCCGGATCGGTGCTGGTGAAGCAGACCACGCTCGACTCCGGCTCGGCCATCAGCCGCAGGCCGTCCACCCCGCGCACCGCGTCGGCCAGCCCGGCCACCGCGTCCCGGGTGAGCGCAGCGAGCCGCAGGTAGCCGTCCTCGCCGAGGTGCCGCAGCGTGGCGTACGCGGCGGCGATCGGGCCGCCGGAGCGGGTGGAGGCGATCACGGGGTTGACCATCGTGTACCCGGGCCAGTCGGCGTACGCGAAGTACTGGGATGCGCGCAGCCCCGGATCGCGGTGCAGCAGCACCGACACCCCCTTCGGGGCGTACGCGTACTTGTGCAGGTCGACGGAGATCGAGGTGACCCCGTCGACGGCGAAGTCGAACGGCGGCACCGGCGCGCCGAGGCGCCGCAGCCAGGGCAGCGTCCAGCCGCCGAAGCAGGCGTCCACGTGGCAGCGCGCCCCGGCCGCCGCGGCGACCGCCGCGATCTCCGCGACCGGGTCGACCACGCCGTGCGCGTACGAGGGGGCGGAGCAGGCCACCAGCACGGTCTCCGGGCGGATCGCGGCGGCCACGTCGGCAACGGTGGGGCGGAGGGTGGCCGGGTCGACAGCCACGGGGTCGAGGGCCACCCGCAGATAGTGGGCCGCCTTGGCGAACGCCGCGTGCCCGCTGACCGGCACCACGATCCGCGGCTCGGCGATCTCCGGCCGGGCGTCGCGGGCCGCCTTCACGGCGAGGATCAGCGACTCGGTGCCGCCGCTGGTGACGCTGCCGACGACGTCCGGCGCGCTGGTGCCCGGCCCGCCGCCGAGCAGCCGGGCCGCCGCCCCGACGAGGGCGTTCTCCATCGCCAGCAGCGACGGGAAGGCGGTCGGGTCGAGCCCGTTCACGTGCGCGCTCCCGGCGTACGCGGCGTGGGCCAGCTCGTCCAGCCCGGGCACCCCCGGGTCGTACACGTACGCGAACAGCCGCCCCCCGTGCGTGGGCCGGTCCAGCCCCCGCAAGCCGCGGATCTCGTCGAGCACCCGCTCGGCGGGCACTCCCTCGACGGGCAACGCGCCCGCCCTGTTGTCGATCATGGCCTGGTGGCGCCCTTCTTCTGACGGTCAGCGGCTCTCCTCCCCCACCACGTCGCCGTCTG
>NZ_QGKS01000385.1 GCF_003172935.1 Micromonospora sicca
CTGCCCTTGCGACGGCAGGTTCCCGCCCCGGCAGAATCCCCATCGGGATCCTCCGGTCAGCGTCCGGCGGGACGGACACCCCAGGAGACCAACCCGAAAGGGCCGGTCAGCCAGGTGCCGCACACGGTTCCCACCACCACCCCGCGACACCCTCACCAGGTCCGCGGGGCAACCCTCGGCCGCGGCTTCCACCGCCACGTACACGCCACCCCGATCACCGACCGGAGCGGTAGTGCCGGCCGGATGTCCGGCTCGCCGAGGATCGCATAGGGAACCAGAGACGCTCACTTGACCGGCCCCGCCGGCGGCTTGGTGAGGTGCCACGCCAGCAGCGCCGCGCCCAGGGCGAGCAGCACCACGCCGCCGGAGATCCCGGCGCCCTCCTCGCCGCTGCTGCGGTGCCCGGTGGCGCCGAAGTAGATCACCGCGAGCCCGGCCAGCACGGCGATGAACGTCCGCATGCCTCGGTCCTTCACATTCCGGACGGTACGGCCCGTCCCCGCCCGTGCTGCGGCTTTTTCCGGCCGATTCCCCCGTCCGGGGTCACTCCGGCCGGCATCCCGCGGCCGGACCGCGCAGCCGCACCCGGCGCACCGCCCGGTCGGCCACCTCGAGCACCGTGACGGTGAGCCCGGGCAGGCGCACCGTCTCCCCCGGCCCGTCGGGCACCCGGCCCAGCCGGGCCAGCACCAGTCCGGCGATCGTGGTGTACTCCCGGGACAGCGGGAAGGTCAGCCGCACGCCGACGTCCGGCAGGTCGTGCAGCGGGAAGTCGCCGGAGAGCAGCAGCGCGCCGTCCGGCTCCCGGACCACCCCGCGCACGTCCCGGTCGGTCTCGTCGTAGAGCTCGCCGACGACCTCCTCGAGCAGGTCCTCCATGGTCACCAGGCCGTCGACCCCGCCGTGCTCGTCGACCACCAGGGCGATCTGCTCGTGACGCTGGCGGAACTGGCGCATCGCGTCGGCGACCGGCAGCGTCCCGGGTAGCAGCAACGGCGGCCGGGCGCGCTCGCCGGCGGTGGCGGCACCGGCGTCGACCAGGTCGCGGATGTGCAGTACGCCGCACACGTCGTCCAGGCCGCCCGGCCCGACCACCGGGGCCCGGGACCGGCCGGCGGCGGCCAGTCGGCGCATCGCCTCCGGGGCCGGCGCCGAGGCCGGCACGACGGTCACGTCCCGGCGCGGGACCAGGATCTCCCGCAGCGTCCGGCCGGCGATGTCGAACGCCCCGGAGAGGATCTCCCGCTGCTGGGCGGAGAGGCCGCGCTGGCTGACCAGCAGCTCGCGCAACTCCTCCTCGGTCACCTCCTCGCGGCGGGCCCGGGGATCGCCGCCGGCCAGCCGGACCAGCACGTCGGTGCTCCGGCTGAGCAGCCACACCGCCGGCCGGGACAGCCGGCCCAGCAGGTCCAGCGGACCGGCGCTGAGCAGCGCCCACCGTTCCGCCCACTGCATCGCCAGCCGCTTCGGCGCCAGCTCGCCCACCACCAGCGTGACGAAGGTCAGGACCACCGTCACGAGCAGCACCGCCACCGGCTGAGCCGCGCCGCCGAGGAAGCCCAGCGGACCGACCAGCGGCTCGGCCAGCGACACCGCGGCCGCCGCCGAGGCGAGGAAGCCGGCCAGGGTGATGCCGAGCTGGATGGTGGCCAGGTAGCGGTTCGGCTCCCGGACCAGGCGGACCAGCCGGACGCCGCTACGACCCGAGCGGCCCAGCCGGCGCAGCTGCCCCTCGCGCAGCGTCACCAGCGCCATCTCGCTGCCGGACAGCGCCGCGTTGACCAGCACCAGGACGGCCACCAGGGCGACCTGACCCGCCATCACACCCCCTCCCGCTCCACCGCACGCCCGCCGGGGCACCCGGTCAGTCGTTCTCCAGGTCGTCCAGGGAGATGGCGTGGGTCATCAGCCACCGGGCCAGCGCGGCCATCCCGAACAGCCACAGCGGCGCCGACTCCGTGGTGCCGTTGGTGGCGAAGATCGCGAAGCGCAGATCCGGCGCCCGGTACGCCTCGATCCGCCACCGGTGCTGCTTGTCCCGCCAGACCGCCGAAGGGTCCATGGCGTCACCGTAGGCGACCGCGCCCGCCGGCCGGGCCGTCTTCGTCCGCGCCGGTCAGGTCGGCGGGGCGACCACCTCACGGGCGTCGTCGGGCAGCCGGCGGGTGGCGCCCCGCCGGTCCAGCAGCTCCAGCAGCGGCACGGCGACCCGGCGGGTGGTGTCCAGGGCCTGCCGGGCGGCGCTGAGGGTGAACGGCTGCGGCAGGCGGGCGAGGACCCGCACGGCGTCGTCGAGCGCGCCGGGGAGCAGCACCACGTTGTCGGCGAGCTTGAGCAGGGCGCCGGCCCGCACGGCCGCGCCGATCTCCCGGGGCCCCAGCCCCAGGTCGGCCAGGCGGTGCGTCTCCGGGGCCTGGAAGGGCCGGTCGCCGTACTCGGCGCGGACCCGGTCCACGGCCCGGGCCACCGGCTCCGGCAGCGCGTCGACCGACGTCGCGGTGACCCGGCCGGCGCGCAGCCGCAGCGGCGGCCGGAGCAGCGCCTCCACCAGGGCCCGGTCGGGCAGGGCGAGGCGCTGGCGCAGCACGTCCACCGGCACGCCGGGTTCGAGCGGATGCTCCCGGGCGTACCGGGTGACCTCCTCGGTGAGCCGGCCGCCGAGCCGGCGCCAGTGCTCCGGGTCGGCCAGCCAGTCCCCGGCCACCGGCGCGACGGTGACCGGCACGCCCATCCGGGTCAGCTCGCCGGCCCGGACCAGGGCCCGGCGGCGCAGCTCCCCGGCCAGGTCGGGCCGGCCGTCCAGCCCGGCCAGGACCGCCGCCCGGGCGGTCGCCGCGCCGCGGCGGCGCAGCGGTGGCGGGGCGACGTCCAGCACGGTCACCCCGCCGGCGACGTGGTGCCGGCCCGGGTCGCGCAGCAGCGCCCGGTCGCCGATCAGCAGCGGCAGCGGGCGGGCCAGCCGCAGCCGTGCCGTGTCGGGGCCCAGCGGTCGTACCCGGGCGGGCACCGCGGCCGAGCCGACGTGCAGGGTGAGGGTGGCCGGCAGGTCGGCGGCCGGGTCGCCGGCGAGCCGCACGTCCAGCAGGTCGGTCAGTCGGAACCGGCCGGGGCTGAGCAGCGCGTCGCCGCGGGCGATCCGGTCCCGGGACATCCCGCGCAGGTTCACCGCCACCCGGGCCACCGCGTCCACCCGCTGCTGTGCGGCGTTCAGGGAGTGCAGGCCGCGGACCCGGACCGGTTCGCCGGTGGCGGCGAGTTCGAGCTGGTCGCCGACGCGCAGCCGGCCGCCGCCCAGGGTGCCGGTGACCACCGTGCCGCTGCCCTTGATCGTGAACGAGCGGTCCACCCAGAGCCGGACCGGGGCCGCCGGCGCCGGGGCGGGCAGCCGGGCGACCAGCCGGTCCAGGGCGGCCCGCAGGTCGGGCAGGCCGGCACCGGTCGCGCCGCTGACCGCCACCGCCTCCACCTCGCCCAGGGAGGTGGAGGCGATCTCCGCCCGGGCCTGCGCCAGCGCCGGTCCCGGCTCGGCGAGGTCCGCGCGGGTCACCGCCAGCAGGCCGTACGACACCCCGAGCGCGTGCAGCGCGGCCAGGTGCTCGGCCGACTGCGGCATCCAGCCCTCGTCGGCGGCGACCACGAGCAGCGCGGCCGGCGCGGGCCCGACCCCGGCGAGCATGTTCGGCACGAACCGCTCGTGTCCGGGCACGTCGACGAAGGCGATGGTGCCGCCGGAGGGCAGCGTGGTCCAGGCGAAACCCAGGTCGATGGTCATGCCGCGGCGACGTTCCTCGGCCCAGCGGTCGGGTTCCATCCCGGTGAGCGTCCGGACCAGGGTGGACTTGCCGTGGTCGACGTGTCCGGCGGTGGCGACGACCCACACGTCAGTCGCCCACCCGCAGGACGGCCGCCCGGATCGCCGCGTCCGCGTCGGCCGGCACGCAGCGCAGGTCGAGCAGGAGGCGGCCGTGCAGCACCCGGCCGAGCACCGGGGGCTCGCCGGTGCGCAGCGGCTCGGCGTACCGCTCGGGCAGGCTCAGCGCCCACGACTCGAGTTCGACGCCGGGGGCGCCGCCACCGCCGACCACGGCGGCGCAGGGCACCACCTCGGCCTTGCGGCCGTCGGCGCCGAGCTGGTCGCGCAGCCGCTCGGCGCGCTCGCGCAGCACGGCCGGGTCGGCGTGCAGGGCGTCCCGGGTCGGGGTGGTCGGGGCGTGCAGGGTCGCGGCGAGGGCGGCCAGGGTGAGCTTGTCCACCCGCAGGGCCCGGGCCAGCGGGTGCCGGCGCAGCCGCTCGACCAGGGCGGCGTCGCCGAGCAGCAGCCCTGCCTGCGGACCGCCGAGCAGCTTGTCGCCGCTGGCGGTGACCAGCGCGGCGCCGGCGCGCAGGGTGCTGGCGGCGTCCGGCTCGTCGGGCAGCAGCGGGTCGGGGGCGAGCAGCCCGGAGCCGATGTCGGCCACCACCGGCACGCCGAGGGTGGCCAGCTCGCGTACCGGCACGGCCGAGGTGAAGCCGGTGACCACGAAGTTCGACGGGTGGACCTTGAGGACGAAGCCGGTGCGCGGGCCGATCGCGGCGGCGTAGTCGGCACGGGTGGTGCGGTTGGTGGTGCCCACCTCGCGCAGTCGCGCGCCGGTGCTCTCCAGCAGGTCGGGCAGGCGGAACCCGTCGCCGATCTCGACCAGCTCGCCGCGGCTTACCACGATCTCCGCGTCGGCGGCGAGGGCGGTGGCGGCGAGCACCAACGCGGCGGCGCCGTTGTTGACCACGTGCACGGCCGCCGCGTCGGGCACGGCGGCGGCGAGCGCGTCGAGGGTGTCCCGGCCGCGGCGGGCCCGGCGGCCGGTGCGCAGGTCCAGCTCCACATCGGTGTGCCCGGCGGCGGCGACCATTGCCTCGACCGCGGCGGCCGACAGCGGCGCCCGGCCGAGGTTCGTGTGCAGCACGACGCCGGTGGCGTTCAGCACCGCCCGGGGCGCGGGCGCCGGCAGGTCGGCCAGCGCCGCGCCGCGTACCGCTTCGGGGGTGATGTCGCCGCGGCGGGCGCGCTGCTGCGCGCGGACGATCGCGGCCTTGACCCGGTCGCGGCCGAGCGTGCCGGCGGCGGCGGCGAACGCCGGGTCGGCGAGCAGCGCGTCGGTGCGTGGCACCCGCCGACGCGGATCGGCCGTGCCGTCGGGCATGCGTCATCTCCCTGCGCCTGCTTTGGCGGAGACGGACGGGAATCGAACCCGCCTGGCCCGGGTCCCGGACCACACCGGTTTTGAAGACCGGGAGGGGCACCAGCCGCCTGAACGCCTCCGCCCAGCAGTCAACCACATATGATCTCCATCCGCCGGGCGAAGGGAGTGACCGCGCCGGCCCGGCTCAGGGCCCCGACGTCTCGAAGGGCGGCCGCGGCTTGCCCGGGCTGGTCGCCAGGCGGGTGATCGGCGGCAGCAGCAACCCGCTCCGGCATGGGCGGTGCGATCGTGCCGACGCCCGGCGGTACGACGCGCTGCACTACCTGAGGCGTTCCTGCTCTTCCCCGGCGGCGGAGGCGGGTGCGTGGGCGGCAGCTGCTGGAGCGGACGGGCCGCGTGACGGGAGCGGCGATCACTCGGTGATCAGCTTCGCGGCGGTGATGACGGTCTGTACCACGCCGTAGCCGAGCAGCACGGTGACCAGCGCCCACGATATCCAGAGCCGGGCCTGCTGCGGGGCCACGGCGTTGGCCGCGGGCCGGCTATCCGGCCGCAGGGCGACGGGGTCGGTCCGTTCGGCGGGCGCTACGGGAACCGCTCCGCCAGTGTCCGGTTCGTGGAAGCGTTCCGGGACGGGGCGGACCAGCAGGTTGGCGATGAATCCGACGGCCAGCACGGCGACCATGGTGAACAGCGCCGGCCGGTACGCCGAAGCGGTGAACGTGCCCGGTTTGCCCTGGGCGTCGAGGACGCCGTTGACGATCAGCGGCCCGGCCACGCCGGCGGCGGACCAGGCGGTGAGCAGCCGGCCGTGAATGGCGCCCACCTGGTGAGTGCCGAACAGGTCGCGCAGGTAGGCGGGGATGGTGGCGAAGCCGCCGCCGTAGAAGGAGATGATGATCCCGGCCAGCAGCACGAACACCACCGTGGCGGTGTGTCCGACCAGCGCGAGCAGGGTGTAGAGCACCATGCCGAGGCCGAGGTAGGCCACGTAGATCGGCTTGCGGCCGATTATGTCGGACGTCGACGACCACACGAACCGCCCGGCCAGGTTGAACAGCGACAACACGCCCACGAAACCCGACGCCGCCGCGATCGAGACGGCCGACACGCCGTTGTCGCGGAAGAAGTCCTGGATCATCGGGGCGGCCTGCTCCAGGATGCCGATGCCGGCGGTCACGTTGGTGAACAGCACGATCCAGAGCAGCCAGAACGAGCGCGTGCGGATCGCGTTCGCCGCGGACACGCTCGCCGTGGTGACCAGTGGCTTGGCCCGGACCGAGGCGGGATCGAACCCGGCCGGGCGCCAGCCGGGTGGGGGAACCCGCACGTTCAGCACGCCGAGCATCATGATCAGGAAGTAGCCGACGCCGAGCGTGAGAAAGAGCCGTACCAGCGCGCTGCCCGAGGCCACCGCACCGGCGTTGGTGGGGTGGAAGCCAGGATCGTAGAGCGAAAGCAGCTGACGGGAGACCGGGCTGGCAAGCATCGCGCCGCCGCCGAAGCCCATGATGGCCATGCCGGTGGCGAGGCCGGTCCGGTCCGGGAACCACTTGATCAGGGTGGAGACCGGCGAGATGTAGCCGAGGCCGAGTCCGATGCCGCCGATCACCCCGTAGCCGAGGTAAAGCAGCCAGAGCTGCTTGGTGGCGATGCCGAGCGCCCCGACCAGGAAACCCGCTGCCCAGAAACACGCGGAGGTGAACATCGTCTTGCGGGGTCCGCTGCGCTCCGCCCACGTGCCGCCGACCGCCGCGGAAAGCCCCAACATGACGATGGCGATGCTGAAGATGATCCCGATAGCCGTCTGGCTGGCCCCGAAATACGCGATGAGGGAGTTCTTGTAGACGCTGGTCGCGTAGACCTGCCCGATGCACAGATGCACCGCCAGCGCCGCCGGCGGAATGAGCCAGCGACTGTATCCGGGAGGGGCGACGGTATGGCGGGGGTCGAGCACCGACAACATGGGTATGTTCCCCCTCCTGCGAATCATTGGGTATCCGCAGCGACAGCTGTGGGCACGTATCCCACTGAAATGTGCGGCGGCCTACCCGAACCGGGTCGGATCAAACCCAGGCGCGGCCGGAGCGAGCCGGTGCAGGGCAGCGGACGATGAGGCGGGCCCACCTCCACTCGCGGGGCGCGGGGGGGTCTGCCGAGCGAGGGGCGCCGCTCAGGCACCACGGGCGAACAGGGCCAGGCGTACCCGGTTGGGGCTGCTGGTCTCGGTCATCAGGTTGGTGATGTGGGTCTTGACCGTGACGACCCCACCGGCCCGCGTCGGTTGTCGGTTTCCCCGCGGACCCGCGGTTGTTGTGGCCATGAGCTGAACCCCCGTATCGGCTCATGGGCCTGGCGCCTGATGCGTGGCTACCCCGGATTCGGGCCGGCGCCCGGCCCGCTGTCGTCTGGTGTCTGCCCGTCGCGCTGCCGTGCGCGCTCCCGCTGCGGCACCACGGTGTACTTCGGGTCCTTCGCGGAGGCGACTCCGCCGTGGAAGATGCCGAACCGGGTGCACACGGCGGCAGCCAGCAGCGCGCCGCCGGAGAGCGCGGAGAGCGCCCGGCTGCGCCGGCCGACCAGCGCGCCGGCCACCCCGGCGGCGGTCAACGCCCGCCCGGTCCGCAGCAGCCGGCCGGCGCTGCCGACGGCGTACGGCTCGCTGAGCAGGCCGAGCCGGTTCTCCACCCGGTGCGAACCCCACAGCTCCAGGGCCGCGCCGGCCACCGCCATGCGCCGGGCCGGGCCGGCCTGCGCCGGCGGTGCGGCGATCAGTCCGACGCCAGCGCCGCTGGCCAGGGCGCTGCCCGCGAAGACGGTCGGCAGTTCCGGGTACGCCTCGTGCCAGGACGGCACCGCCGTGTCGGCGAGCAGCACCCCGGTGTACGTGGCGAGGGCCGGCGCGGTGACCGCGGCGACCAGCCCGGCGGCCTGCCCGACCGGGGGCAGCAGCCGCCGGCCGAGGCCGAGCACGCCGCGTTCCGGCAGCCAGGGCGCGGCCTCGGCGACCGCGGCGACCCCGGCGGCCGGGCCGAAGGCGCTGAGGATCCAGGTGCCCACCGACATCGGCGAGGTCAGCTTCGCCACCCGCAGCATGTGGTGGAATCGGCTCGGCTTGCCGAGGTCGTTGATCAGGAAGTACGCGCTGGCGCTGACCGCGGCCAGGGAGGTGACCCGGCCGGCGCGGCGCAGCGCCGGCCGCCCGGTGAGCTGCCCGCCGGCGGCCAGCATCGACGACCCGGCGGCCAGGCCCCCGGTGAAGAGGTACGCCGCGATGTCCCACTTCCACACCGGCGCCTTGAGGATAGGACGGCCGTAGTAGGAGGTGAACTCGGCCGGCGGCACGTTCAGCTGCTCCCCGCCGCCGCCCTTGCGGCCCCGCCGGCGCGGTCGCTCGACCGGCTCGACCTCGCGGGGCGGGTGCGGCGCCAGCCCGACCTCGGCCGCGCCGGCGTCGGTGCGCGCCACGCCGGCCCCCGCAGCGGTGGCCCGGCTCTCGCTCTCCTGGCCCGCCGGCACCGGCCCGCCCGGGCCGCCGCCGTTCAGCTGCCCGCCCGGCGCCGGGC
>NZ_QGKS01000391.1 GCF_003172935.1 Micromonospora sicca
GTGTTGCCGGCCGGCACGGCGGGGCGCGGCAACAACTTCATGATCAACGCAACGGGGTGGGGTACGACAGCGCCGCCCCGGCCGCGGGGCCGGGGCGGCGCTGGGTGTCGGTGTGCAGGTCGCCTCTCGGCGAGTGGCACGACGCGGCTCCAGCCGAACGGTATTCCGCGAAGGCAATTTAGGTGAGGCCCGGGGACACTGGGCACACCGACGCTCTGCACAACGACCCGACCAGCCCCGGTGTTCCGGGCCGGGCCGTGTCCGCCGTCACCCCGCCCCCGGCGCCACGACCGGGGACGTTTGACCGATTCGGGCCCGGGTAGCTGATCGGCGTGACCGATGACGCACCCGTGACGGACCAGCCGGACACCCGGCAGGTCGACGAACTGCTCGACGACATCTACCACGGTCAGGAGCGGATCACTCAGGCGGTCATCTACCGCCGGGCGGTCGCCGCGGAACTCCCGGCGGAGCTGCTCTCCCGGATCGCCGCTCTTCCACAGGGCGAGTACTCGGTCGACGAGGCGGCCGACCTGCTCGGCGGCACCGTGGCGTGAGGACCGGCCGGCGACGGACCGGTACGGCGCCGGACAGTGTGCTGCGGCCCGGACGCCGCCGGAACCGCGCCGAGGACCCGGACGACGGAGAGGACAGTGCGATGACCGACCGCGACGCGGGGCACGAGCACATCGAGGCGCTCGGCCAGCCGCCGAAGGGACCGGATCCGGACACGGATCCCGACTTCTCGGGCGAGCACCAGGACACCGCGGTGGATGACGAGATCATCACCGGCGCGGACGAGGACGAGCGGGAGCCGGAGGCGGCACGCGGCTGGGCCGGCGAGGACCACGGGACCACCCCCACCTGATCGGGACGAGCGAAAGGGGCCGGCACCGACGCCGGCCCCTTTCGTCGTACGTCACTTCTCGTCGTGACCGCCCTCGGCCGCCTGCTGGGCGACCGCGTACCCCATCTGGAGGAAGTCGGAGGCGGCCACGGCGGTCAGCGCGGTGGCCACCAGCCGGGTAAGCCGGGGGGCCAGCACGAGTCCGCCGGTGAGCGCGGTGGCCACCCACACCGCCAGGCAGAACGGGCAGCTCAGCAGCTCGCCGATGGCGTGCCGGGTGGGGCTGCCCTGGTCGCGGACCTGCTCCATCACCTCGCCGCTGCCGATCGGGTGGTCGTAGCGGGTGAACGGGGCCCGCACCGGGCTGGTGACCGCGTCCTTGGCGAGCAGCCGGCTGAGCTTGTGGGTGGCGATCGAGAGCAGCACCACGTCGGCGGGGGCGGGTCGCTCCGGCACCGGCCGCCCGGTCGCCCGGACGACGCCGGCCAGGGCCGCGGTGACGGCCCCGTAGGTGCCCATCGCCACCAGGTACCCGCCCAGCGGCCGGTGCTCGTGCGGCGCGTACGCCTGGCGCAGCCGCCTCACCTTCTGCTTCAGACCGCTGGTGGTCACCCGGTCTCCTCGGTTCGTCATCGCCCAGCTCAGCCGGCGGTCAGGTTGTCGGCCACCTCGCGGGCGAGGTTGGTCAGGGTCTCGTCGGCCAGCCCGTCGGTGTCCCCGCCGGCCAGGTCCAGCCGGACCCGGGCGCCGCCGGCGTCGGCCGCCTCCACCTGGATCTCGGCCGACCAGCCGGGCGCGGAGTCGCTGCACCACCGGGCCCGCATCTGCTCGATGCTGATCACCTCCGGCCGCCGGTCGCCGTCCTGCCGCAGCGGCTCGGGCAGCCAGGCGGCGGCACGGTCCGGGTCGATGGCCGTGTTGAAGACCACCTCGGGCGGCGCGGACATGCCCCGTTCGACGTGCGCCCCCATCAGACGTCCCGCAGCCGGCTCGGGTCGACCTCGCGGCCCGGGTGCCGGGCGAGGTACTCGGTCTCCAGCTCCGCCGTGCGGCGCAGGTGGTGGGCGAGGGCGGAGTCGGCCGCGTGCCGCAGGGTGTCCAGCCGGGTGCGGTGCAGGCTCTGCATCTCCCGGATCAGGTCCTCATCGCCCAGCTCGGAGGGGTCCACCCCGAGCAACTCGCCGTCGACGTCGGCGGTCGCCGCGTTCCTGACGTGGTCGCCGTCCCACTCCGGCAGCCGCTGCTCCGGGCTGGCGTCACCGGTCCGGCGTACTGATTCGGTCATCGTCGCCCCCTCGTCTCGTTCGGGCTGGCGTCTAGACGGATGCCCAGCCGGGATGCCACCAAACCCCACCGACTACGACACCGCGTCGGAGAGGGCGGGTGGCCCCGGTACGCTCGGGGGCATGAAGCGGCTCTGGACACCGGCGTGGATCGCCCGCCACGTGGCCATGGTCGTGCTGGCCGTGGGCTTTCTCGGCCTGGGCTGGTGGCAGGTCACCCGGGCCGCCTCGGGCAACACGCTCAGCTTCGGGTACGCGATCGAGTGGCCGGTCTTCGCCGGCTTCGTGGTCTTCCTCTGGTGGCGTGAGGTGCGGCACACGCTGCGGGGCACCGACGCCGACCGGCCGACCGCGCCGCCGGCGACCGCCGGCTCCGACCCGGCCGCGGCCACCCCGGGGGTACGCCGGCCGGTGCGGGTGAGCCGGGTGCCGGTGCCCGCCGAGGGGGCCGACGACGACCTCGCCGAGTACAACCACTACCTGTCATGGTTGAACGCCAACCCGGGCGCGCGGCCCGGTGACTATCCCGGCTGAGGCCGGCGTGGAAGGACGGACGACGGTGGGCGGAGCCCTTACCCGGTACCGCGTGATCGCCTGGATCGTGGGCGTGGCGCTGGCGGTGCTGGTCCTGATCGGCATGCCGCTGAAGTACGGCTTCGACAACCCGACCGTGGTGGCGGTGGTCGGCACCGCGCACGGCTGGCTGTACATGCTCTATCTGGCCGCCACGTTCGACCTGTCCCGCCGGGCCGACTGGCCGCTGAAGCGAATGCTGCTGGTGATGCTCGCCGGCACGGTGCCGTTCGTCTCGTTCTACGCGGAGCGCCGGGTCAGCCGCTGGCTGACCGCCGAGCGGCCCCGGACGCCGGAGCCGGTCGCCGGCTGACCACCGGGCCGGGGGTCGGCGGCCGGCCCGGCGGTCAGCGGTTCGGGCGTGGCGGTCAGCGGTTCGGCCGCCACGGGTCGGCGGCGGCGAGCGGATCGCTCCACCCGCCGTGGCGGGCGCCCTCGCGGGCCCGTTGCAGCGCCCGGGTCACCTGGCCGAACTGCCGCTCGTCGTCGCTGCTGAACAGCAGCACCTCGGTGCCGCGGTGTCGGCCCCACAGCTCGTACGCGGGCGGCCGCCAGCGGTCGCCGAGCAGCACCAGCGCCAGCGGCAGCAGGCCGACGGTCCCCAACGTCAGGTACGCCCCGGCGGTGAGCCGCTGCAGCCCGCCGGTGAAGCCGAGCAGCACCCCGACGCCGCCGATCATGGCCGCGGTGACGACGACGGCGCGGACGGCGAGCCGGTCGTGCGGGCCGCGACTGGTCCGGAGCTGGGTCAGTTCGGCGATCGGCCAGCTGTTCCGGCCGACGGTGAAGCGCTCGCCGGTGACGACGATGCCGGGTCGCGCGTAGAGCAGGGTCGGGGTGACGCCCGTCGGCTTGGGCGAGCGGGGCGGGTGGGTGGCGGAGCCATCGGTCTGCACGGCGTCCTCCCAGGGCTGGCGCGCCGGGCTGTCTTTCGCCGCCGGTGAGCTGTGCCGATGCCGTCCGACGGGATTCCCGGCTCCGCGCTTCATTGTGTTGCGGCCGCGCCACCCGGACCTGCTGTTTTCCGCGTCCTCGGGGCGCCACGGCGGGCGGCGCATGCCGACAAACAGGATCCATTTCGGTCTTTGTCAGGATTTTGCGGAGCGGCCCCTGACGACATCCGCCCAGAACGACGAATCACCCGAACCGCCCGGAGCACGCGGACCGGTACGGGATGGCGACGGCTGGCGGGCGAAGCGGTCACGAAGCGTAACCCGACCCAGCAGTACTTCCTGACACTTTGCCAACATTCGCCCCTGCTTCAACTGCGGGTGACTCCCGTCCCGGGTTAGGTTGTCCGGGCCGGACCGGTCGACCGCCATCCACCCGGATGGCCCCGGGCCGGTGTCGTCCGGACGCAACGCCGGCCCGGCGACCGTGGGAGAGGAGCCTTCCGCTCTTGTCGTCCTTACGGATCCTGCTGCGCTCGTTGGCGGTCGCCGGCCTCTCGGCCGCGCTCATCGCCCCGGCGTCGGTGGCTCGGGCCGAGCCCACCCCCGCCGAGCTGACGAAGCAGATCGAGAAGTCCTCGACTGAGCTGGAGCGAATCGTCGAGTCCTACAACAAGCTCAACGAGGAGATCAAGGCCAACAAGGCCACCGCGGCCGGCCTGCAGGCCAGGATCGGCCCGTTGCAGGCGCGGGCCGAGCGGAGCCGCGCCGACGTCGGCGAGATCGCCGTCACCGCGTACAAGACCGGTGGGCTGCGGACGGCCCAGGCCCTGCTGGACCGGGGCTCGGTCAGCTCGCTGCCGGACCGGCTGGGCACGCTGGACCAGTTGACCCGGCAGCACCAGGCGACCATCGCCGGCTTCACCGCCAACCAACGCAAGCTGATCGACGAGAAGACCCGACTGGACGCCACGCTGGCCCGGGAGGCCGCCCAGGCGAAGCAGCTCGCCGCGGGCAAGAAGAAGATCGAGGCCGACCTGGACCGCCTCTACGAGCTGCGCCGGCAGGCGTACGGGCGGGCCACCGAGGCGCCTACCAGATCGACCTCTGCGGGGAGCGCGCCGGCGATCTCCGGCTCGGCCGGGGTGGCGGTGCGATACGCGTACGGGGCGATCGGCAAGCCGTACGTCTGGGGGGCCGACGGCCCCGACGGGTACGACTGCTCCGGGCTGACGCTGGCCTCGTGGCGGGCGGCCGGGAAGTCGCTGCCGCACAACGCGGCGATGCAGTGGGACGCCACCTCGCGCATCAGCCGCAGCTCACTGCAACCCGGCGACCTGATCTTCTACGAGGGATTGGGCCACGTCTCCCTCTACGTCGGCGGCGGCCAGGTGATCGACGCGCCGAGCGCGGGCCGCAACGTCCTCAAGCGGGACATGAACATGATGCCCATCCAGGGATACGGTCGGGTGCGCTGACCCGACGCGCACCGACTTACGAGACGGCGAACGGCCGGCATCCCCCTATCGGACGCCGGCCGTTCGTGTTGTCCATTACTACCAGGTCAGGCCGCCTGCAGCCCCTCGGCCCGAGCCAGCTCACGGAGCCGGCCGAGGGCCTGGATCTCCAGCTGGCGGATCCGCTCCCGGGAGAGCGAGAAGCGCGACGCCACCTCGGTCAGCGAGTGCTCGCGACCGTCCTCGAGGCCGTACCGGGCCCGCATGATGCCGGCCGACCGGTCGTCGAGGTGGTTGAGCAGCCCCTCGATCCGCTGCCGCTCCAGGCCGCTGAGGACGATGTCCTCCGGCGACGGGGCGTCACTGTCGGCGACCAGGTCGCCGAGGTTGGTGTCGCCGTCGTCGCCGACCGGGGTGTCCAGCGAGACGGTGTCCTGCGACCAGCGGCGCAGCTCGTTGACCCGCTCGACGGTGACGCCGAGGGCGGCCGCGATCTGCTCCGGCTCCGGGTCGCTGCCCAGCTCGCGGGTGAGCTGCCGGGCCACGTTGCGCATCCGGTTGACGTCCTCCACCAGGTGCACGGGCAGCCGCACGGTGCGCTCCTGCTGGGCGATCGCCCGGCTGATCGCCTGGCGGATCCACCAGGTGGCGTAGGTGGAGAACTTGTAGCCGCGCTCGTAGTCGAACTTCTCGACCGCCCGGACCAGACCGGTGTTGCCCTCCTGGATCAGATCCAGCATGGGCATCCCGGACCGCACGTAGCGTCGGGCGATCGACACGACCAGTCGCAGGTTCGCGCGGATGAAGAGGTCCTTCGCCCGCTCACCGTCGACGACCAGCCGCTCCAGGTCCTCCCGGTCGACACCGTCCGGTACGCGGTCCTCCCCGAGCAGGTGCTCGGCGTAGAGGCCGGCCTCGATCGCCTTCGAGAGGTCGACCTCCTTGGCGGCGTCCAGCAGCGGCGTACGGGAGATCTCGTGCAGGTAGACGCCGACCAGGTCGCGCTCCTCGGCAACCTCGTCGGTTCGCATGCCGATGTTCTTGTCCACGGTGCCCACGGTCCCCTCGCTCGCGCCGGTTGCCCGGTTCCTTGCCATCCCCACGTCCATCAGCCCTCCCCCGTAACTTCCGCTGTGCCCACCGGCGCTGACCACCTACACAACAGATGAGACGTGTCGGGGATTCCATGTCGTGAGTCGAAAGTGTCACGAATGCCTGAGTAGTAGCTGAGAGCCCGGTCCATGTTTGCTGTCAGGACCCGGTCGATCGGCTCGGTCGCCGCTCCGGGAACGAAGCGACGGATCAGCGGAATCGTCGTGCATCCACGAAATCGCACCATTGCGAATTCCATGAACACAGCGACCCGCGTCACCGCCTTGATGCGATCCTGGTCACTGCCGGACACGCGTCGGTGGACCGGTCGGTTCAATCACGGGTGAGGATTACCCCACCCCTCGATGAACAATCCGCAGCGCGAAAGACGTCCCGGAACGCGGCGTGACGCGCGTCGCACCGGGAGCGGGCCGGGTGGGCCGGGGGCGGGGCGCGGGCCGGGTCAGGAGGCGAGCAGGGCCAGCGCGCCGCGGACCTGGTCGGCGGAGCGGGCCAGGGCGGCCCGGGCGGCGGAGACCTCGGCGCCGGAGACGAGGGAGACGAGGGCGGTCTTCAGGTCGCCGTCGGCCTCGTGCAGCGCCCGCCGGCAGACCTCCTCGGCGCAGCCGGTGGCCTCCATCAGGATCGAGATCATCCGGCCGCGGAGTTTGGCGTTGGTGGCCACCATGTCGATCATCAGGTTGGAGTAGACCCGGCCGAGTCGCACCATCACGGCGGTGGAGAACGTGTTGAGCACCAACTTCTGCGCGGTGCCCGCCTTCATCCGGGTCGACCCGGTGACGACCTCCGGTCCGGTGTCCACGCCGATGAAGACGTCCACCGACGAGGCGGCCTCGGCCTCCGGATTGGCGCAGAGCAGCACGGTCCCGGCCCCCTGCGCCCGGGACGCGGCGAGCGCCCCGAGGACGTACGGGGTGCGCCCGCTGGCGGCAAGTCCGACCACCAGGTCGCCGGGGCGTACGCACTCGGCGGCCTCGGCGGCGCCGGCCCGGTCGTCGTCCTCGGCGTCCTCGACGGCACGCCACATCGCGTCCGGGCCGCCGGCCAGGTGGGAGCAGAACCAGTGCTGCGGCGAGTTGAAGGTGGGGGCCAGCTCGGCCGCGTCCAGGACGCCCAGCCGCCCGGAGGTGCCGGCGCCGAAGTAGTGCACCCGGTACCCGCCGCGCAGCGCCGCGACCGCCAGGTCGACGGTCTCCGCGATCTTGTCGAGGACGGCGGCCACCGCGGCCGGGACCCGGCGGTCCGCGTCGTTGATGACGGTGAGCACGTCCCGGGTCGACATCAGGTCGAGGTCGACGCTGTGCGGGTTGCGCCGCTCGGTCGGTGCGCCGACGCGCACCACCGGCCGGACCGCGGACAACTCGTCGCGCTCCACCCGGCCGGCGGTCATCCGCGCCTCCGCGTCGCGCCCACCCGGTGCGACTTGACCGCCTCCGCGGTCGCCTCCAGGGCCTTCTTCGCTCGGGCCCGGTTGCGCGCCGCCACCCCGACGAAGAGGCAGTCGACCACGGTGAGCTGGGCCAGTCGACTGGCCATGGCGCCGGAGCGGTAGGTGGTCTCCCGGGCCGCGGTGGTGAGCACGAAGTCGGCCACCTCGGTGATCGGTGACCGGGGGAAGTTGGTCAGGGCCACCGTGGTGGCGCCCCGCGCCCGCGCCTGCTCCAGCACCTCGATCACATCGGAGGTGGTGCCGGTGTGCGAGATGCCGACCGCGACGTCGCCCCGGCCGAGCAGGGCCGCCGAGGTGAGGGCGGTGTGCACGTCGGGGAAGTAGAAGGCGGTCCGGCCGATGCGGTGCAGCTTCTGCTGGAAGTCGGAGGCGACGAAGCCGCTGGCGCCGGCGCCGTACACGTCGATCCGGCCGGCTCCGCCGATCGCCTCGACGACCTGCTCGCAGATGGCCGGGTCGAGCTGTTCGGCGGTTTCCTCGACGGCCCGTGCGTCGTTGAACGCGATGGTCGCGATGATCTGCGCGAGGTCGGCGCCGGGCGGGATGTCGCCGCCGACCACCCGGGCGTCCGGCGGCTCGATCCGGCGGGCCGCCTCGGCGGCGAGCCGGATCCGCAGCTGCGGGTAGCCGTCCATGCCTACCGACCGGCAGAACCGGATGACGGTCGCCTCGGAGGTCTCGGCGGCGGTGGCGAGGTCGGTGATGGTGCGCCGGGCGGCGTCCGCCGGGTCGGCGACGACCAGCCGGGCGACCCGCTGTTCGGCCGGGGACAGCGACGGGAGCAGGCCACTGATGTGGACGATCAGTCCACCTGGCTCGTGACTCGCAGAAATCTTCGGACTCTTCGCCACGGATGAAACTTACTTTCATGAGGCGTGAGCGTCAACCATCACCACGCGTATCCGGAAAAGTACCGCGCTCGTCGTGGCGGCCCCGCGGCAAGGGTGCCATTCCCCCAGCCCCGCCGCCTCCTCCGGACCGGCCGACTCCAC
>NZ_QGKS01000328.1 GCF_003172935.1 Micromonospora sicca
GAGGCCCGCCCCACCACCCGGTGGGGAGTCGCTCGCCCAACAGGCGAGGATCCACAACCCCCACCGCAAACCCCGGTGAGCGTCAGTGGACACCGCACTAGCCTGCGCGTGGCAGGCTGGGCGGCATGTACCGGGAGATGCCGGCCGATCTGCCCGGCGCGGTGCGCTGGACCAGCGTCAGCGGCGGCGCGCCCGCCCGGGTGTTGCCGGACGGTTGTCTGGACCTGCTCTGGTCCAGCCGGTCCGGGCTCCTCGTCGCCGGCCCGGACCGCACGGCGTACCTCACCGACCCGACGCCGGGGGAGCGGTGGATCGGCCTGCGGCTGCCGCCGGGCATCGGCCCCGCCGTCTTCGGCGTCCCCGCCGACGAGCTGCGCGACCGCCGGGTGCCGCTGGACGTGCTCTGGGGCCGAGCGGCGACCGAGGTGGCCGAGCGGCTGGGCGAGCGGCCGGGCGCCGTCGGGCTGGAGTCCGTCGTCGCCGCCCGGCTGGCCGCCGCCGGAGGGCCGGACCCGCTCGGCGTACGGGTCGCCGCCCTGCTCGCCGCCGGGACGAGCGTCACCGCGACCGCCGCCGAGGTCGGCCTCGGCCCGCGCCTCCTGCACCGACGCAGCGTGAGCCTCTTCGGGTACGGCCCGAAGACCCTCGCCCGCATCCTGCGCATGCAACGGGGGCTGGCCCTGGCCCGCACCGGCACGCCACTCGCGGAGGCGGCGGCTCGCGCCGGCTACGCCGACCAGGCCCACCTCACCCGCGAGGTGCGGGAGTTGGCCGGGATGCCACCCACCCGGCTGCTGGGAGCTGACCGGCCGGGCGGGTCAGCGGGATGTCAGGGGTGCGAACAGGTCC
The DNA here is from genome assembly GCF_003172935.1 of Micromonospora sicca. Taxonomy (GTDB): domain Bacteria; phylum Actinomycetota; class Actinomycetes; order Mycobacteriales; family Micromonosporaceae; genus Micromonospora; species Micromonospora sicca. Next base: position 850 of record NZ_QGKS01000328.1, read on the forward strand.
ACGCCGTTGCCGTCCGGGTCGTGCAGGACCGCGTACCGCTGGCCCCAGAAGGCGTCCCAGGGCGCCAGGTGGCCGTGGTGTCCCGCCCCGGTCAGCTCGGCGTACCAGCGGTCGACCTCGGCCGGGTCGGCGCAGCGGAACGCCAGGTTCGCCCGGGGGCTTCCGGTGGGCGCCGTCCAGTGCGGATCGAAGCCGCGGATCATGTCGACGGTGTCCCAGGCCAGCCGGACACCGCTGTCCAGGGTGATTTCCACGTGCGACTCGCGCTCCGCGCCGGGCGGGATCGCCAGCCCCAGCCGGCGGTAGAAGTCCAGGGTGCGTGCCATGTCGGTGACGGCCATGCCGATCAGGTCGAAGTGAGGTGTCATGGCGGTCACGGTAGGGGCGGACGGGGCCGGTCGTCTTGAACGGAACGGACGTGGGCGCAGTGACCCGTGTGGCCTTCACGACCGGCCCGCGCGGCGTACGGTGTCAAGGAGACAAGTCCGGCTTAAACGGCTAAATGCCTCGTCGCGGCCGGCCTCCATGACGGCGAGGGAAGGGAGCAGCCGGTGATGCACCTGGCCTACCTGGACGCGGGGTCCGGCAGCCTGATCGTGCAGGCGGTGGTCGGTGGGGTGGCCGGAGCGGCGGTGGCGGCCAAGCTCTACTGGCGGCGGCTGGTCGCCCGGTTCCGCCGTCAGCCCACCGACCAGCGCTGAACGGGCCGGCAGCGGCGATGACCCACCCCGACACCGGCCTCCGGGCCGACCCCGGATCCTTCCGCGACCCGACCAACCGGGTCTTCCACCGCGACGGCGAGGTGCTGCGCGGTCTCGACGACCGGGCGACCGCGGACTGGCGGGCCCTGGCGGGCAGCGGCTTCTTCCGTGCCCTGCTGACCGAGGGGAAGGTCTGCGGCACCGAGGAGGTCGCCGCCACGCCGCCCTGGTCCGCGACGCTCCGCCACGAGCGCATCCCCTTCGTCTCACACCCCTACGAGTGGTCGTTCGGCATGCTGCGGGACGCCGCGCTGCTGCACCTGGACGTGCTGCGGGCGGCGCTCGACGGCGGGTTCACCACCAAGGACGGCTCGGCGTACAACCTCCAGTGGCGGGGCGCCGCGCCGGTCTTCATCGACGTCGGTTCCTTCGAGCCGCTCCGCGAGGGCGAGCCGTGGGCCGGGTACCGGCAGTTCTGCCAGACACTGCTCTATCCGTTGCTGCTCCAGGCCCACCTGGGCGTCGACTTCCAGCCCTGGCTGCGCGCCCGGGTCGACGGAATCGAGCCGGACCAGATGCGCCGGTTCTTCGGCGGCGCCCGCCGGCTGCTGCCCGGCGTGCTCACCCACGTGCACCTGCACGGCGCGATGCAGCGGCGCAACTCGCGTGCCACCACGACCGACGTGCGGGCCCAACTGCGCGACGCCGGGTACTCCCGGGAGCTGGCGGCGGCGACCGTCCGCGGCATCGAGAAGCTGGTCCGCCGGCTGGACCGCCCGCCGGGCGGCAGCCACTGGTCGGACTACCAGCGCACCTGCGGCTACTCGGCGCAGGACCGGCTGGCCAAGGAGCGGTTCGTCGAGGAGGCGGTGGCCGGCGTGGACACCCCGGCGCTGGCGCTCGACCTGGGCGCCAACGACGGCCGGTACGCCCGGATCGCCGCCCGGCACGCCGGGTACGTGGTCGCGGTCGAGCAGGAACCGGCGGTGGTCGACGCGCTCTACCGGGCGCTGCGGGCGGAGGGCCAGCGGCGGATCCTGCCGCTGGTGATGGACCTCGCCGACCCCTCGCCCGGCGGCGGCTGGCGCGGCGTCGAGCGCGCCGGCTTCGCCGACCGGACCCGGGCCGACGTGGTGCTCGCCCTGGCCGTGGTGCACCACCTGGCGATCGGGCGGAACGTGCCGCTGGCGGCGGTGGTCGACCAGCTCGCGAACCTGGGCGCGCCCGGCGCGGCGCTGGTGGTCGAGTTCGTCCACCCCGAGGACCCGATGGCCCGCCGGCTGCTGGCCAACAAGCCGGACGGGCTGTTCCCCGACTACCGGCGGGACGCCTTCGAGCGGCTGCTCGCGGCGCGCTGCCGGATCATCCGGCGCGCGGAACTGCCGTCGGGCACCCGGACGCTCTACCAGGCGGTGGTGGGTGGCTGAGGGCACGCTGGCGCCGCCCGACCTCCGACCCGTACCGTCCGCCCCGGCGCGACCGGGTCGGCCCCGGCGGGCGGAGCTGGGCCGGCTCCTCGAGCTGGTCGCCCTGGTCGGGCTGGTGGTCACCCAGCCGCTGCTGGACGTGCTCGGCCGCAGCCCCGACTTCTTCCTGTTCCACCGCGCCTCGCGGGCCGACATCCTGCTCCTGGTGGCGCTGATCGCCATCGCGCCGACCCTGCCGTTCGCGCTGCTCGGCGCGGTCAGCCTGCTGGCCGGGCGGACCACCCGGGCGGCGGTGCACACGCTGCTCGTCGGGCTGCTGCTGGCCGCCCTCGCCGTGCAGGTCGGGCGGCACGGCACGCCGCTGCGGGGCGTACCGCTGCTGCTGGTCGCCGCCCTGGCCGGCGCGGCCGGGGCGGCCGCGCACCGGCGCTGGCGGGCGCCCGGCCGGGTGCTGCGGGTGGCGGCGATCGGGCCGGTGGTCTTCGTCGGCCTGTTCCTCTTCGCCTCGCCGGCCTCGGCCGTGGTGCTGCCCCGGTCGCACGCCGGCGCCGCCGGGGTGGCCGGCCCGGGCGCCCACCCGCCGGTGGTCATGATCGTCCTGGACGAGCTGCCGCTGGTCTCGCTGCTCGGCCCGGACGGCAGGATCGACGCCACCCGCTACCCGCACTTCGCCGAGCTGGCCCAGGGTTCCACCTGGTACCGCAACGCCACCGGGGTCAGCGGCTGGACGCCGTACGCGCTGCCGGCCATGCTCACCGGCCGCTACCCGGCCGAGCCGTACGCCCCGCACTACGCGCAGTACCCGGACAACCTCTTCACCGCCCTCGGCGGCCTGTACGAGATCAAGGCCGAGGAGAGCATCACCCGGCTCTGCCCGCCCAGCCGCTGCGAGCAGCCGGCCAGCCCCGAGCAGGGGCTCGGCGTGCTGGTCCGGGAGAGCGGCAAGCTGCTGCGCCAGGTCACCGCCCCGGTGGACAGCCGGATCGACCCGGAGAACTCCTACCGCGAGCTGACCCGGGCCGAGGCGGGCCTGGACGCCGCCGAGCCGGTGCCCGCCGACCCGAAGTTCCGCTGGGACACCCTCGACGACAACCAGCCCGCCCGCTTCACCAGCTTCCTGGCCGGGCTGCGCCCGTCGTCCCGGCCCGCCCTGCACTTCCTGCACCTGCTAATGCCGCACTCGCCGTGGGTGTACCTGCCGTCCGGGGCGCACTACGCCGCGCCGGAGGATCTGCCCAGCGACGGCGCCGGCTGGGTGGACCTGGCCCGGCAGCGGCACCTCGCCCAGCTCGGCTACACCGACCGGCTGATCGGCGAGACGCTGCGCACGCTGCGCGCCAGCGGCCTCTATGACAAGGCCCTCGTCCTGGTCACCGCCGACCACGGGGTGAGCTTCCGCAAGGACTGGCAGGGCCGGGGGATGGACGCGATCAACCACGCGGCCGACCAGGTGGCCTGGGTGCCGATGTTCGTCAAGGAGCCCGGCCAGCGCGCCGCCCGGGTGGACGACCGCAACTGGGAGCACGTCGACCTGTTGCCCACCATCGCCGATCACGCCCACATCCGGATCCCGTGGCGGATGGACGGCCGGTCCGCCCGGCAGGCCCCGCGCGAGCGCGCCGACAAGCGCTTCTACGACCGCCCGGGCCAGCCGGTGACGATCACCGGCGGGGTGCCGTCGCCGCCGGCCACGCCGATCCCGAATCCGCTGGTGGGCACCCGGGTGGGGGAGCGGGCGGCCGGCGGTACGGCGAAGGTGGCGAACCTCGCCGCGTTCCGCGCCGTCAACCCGGCCCACGGCGAGCTGCCGGCCCTGGTCTGGGGGACCGTGCCGGCCGCGGTGCCGGACGGGACGATGCTGGCGGTGGCGGTCAACGGCACGGTCGGCGCCGTCGTCCCGGTCGTGCCGCCCGACCAGGGTGGCCGGCGCTTCGCGGCGCTGCTGCCCGACGACCGGCTCTTCACCGCCGGCGCCAACCGCCTCGACGTCTACCGGGTGGGCGCCGACGGCGCGTTGCGCCGGCTCGCCCTCTCCTGAGGCCGGCTTCCCGCCCCCGCCGCACCGTCCTCGCCACCGGCGCGCCCCGTCCCTGCCGCCCTGCCCTGGATCATGCACAGGGTTTCCGAGCCGGCAAGTCGGGAATCGGGTGACGCATACCTCACCGCGGAACCACGACGAGCGGTGCCCCCGATACCGCGATTACGGTAAAAGCGAAGGCAACTCAACGAAGATCTTGCCGGCGAAGCGAGGAACACATGACGGAAGTCAAGCTCGACCACCCCGGTGGGCAGCTGTCGATGCCGGTCCAGTCCGCGGTCGAGGGCCCCGCCGGCATCGGGGTGAGCCACCTGCTCAAGGAAACCGGGATGACCACGTACGACCCCGGTTTCGTCAACACCGCGTCCTGCTCGTCCGCGATCACCTACATCGACGGTGATGCGGGCATCCTGCGATACCGCGGGTACCCGATCGAGCAGCTGGCCGCGAAGTCCTCCTTCCTGGAGGTCTCCTACCTGCTGATCTACGGCGAGTTGCCGACCCAGCAGCAGCTGACCGAGTTCAGCGAGCGGATCCGGCGGCACTCGCTGCTGCACGAAGAGATGCGCCGCTTCTTCGACGGCTTCCCGCGCGACGCCCACCCGATGGCCGTGCTGTCGTCGGCGGTCAGCGCCATCTCCACCTTCTACCAGGACAGCCTGGACCCGTTCGACTCCGAGCACGTGGAGATGTCCACGGTGCGGCTGATGGCGAAGGTTCCCACCATCGCGTCGTACGCCTACAAGAAGTCGATCGGGCAGCCGCTGCTGTACCCGGACAACTCGCTGGGCTACGTGGAGAACTTCCTCCGGATGACCTTCGGCGTCCCGGCGGAGCCGTACGAGGTCGACCCGGTGATGGCCCGCGTGCTGGACATGCTGTTCATCCTGCACGCCGACCACGAGCAGAACTGCTCCACCTCGACCGTGCGGTTGGTCGGTTCCAGCAACGCCAACCTCTTCGCCTCGGTCTCGGCCGGCGTGAACGCCCTCTTCGGCCCGCTGCACGGCGGCGCCAACCAGGCCGTGCTGGAGATGCTCCAGAAGATCAAGGCCGACGGCGGCGACGTCCGCTCCTTCGTGCGGAAGGTGAAGGACAAGCAGGACGGCGTGAAGCTGATGGGCTTCGGCCACCGGGTCTACAAGAACTACGACCCGCGCGCCGCCATCGTGAAGAAGGCCGCGCAGGACGTGCTGGGCCGGATGGCCAAGCCGGACCCGCTGCTGGACATCGCGATGGAGCTGGAGGAGATCGCCCTGGCGGACGACTTCTTCGTCTCCCGCCGGCTCTACCCGAACGTGGACTTCTACACCGGCCTGATCTACAAGGCCATGGGCTTCCCCACGAAGATGTTCACGGTGCTCTTCGCCCTCGGCCGGCTGCCCGGCTGGATCGCCCAGTGGCGCGAGATGATCAACGACCCGGAGACCAAGATCGGTCGCCCGCGCCAGATCTACACCGGCTACCCGGAGCGCGACTACCCCCCGGCCGCGGATCGCTGACCCCGCCCCAGCCGCAACAAAAGGCCGCCGACCCCACGAGGGGTCGGCGGCCTTTTTCGCGTACGCGCCAGCCGTCAGGGCAAGGGCTCACCGTCCCTAGTCCATCTCGGGACGCTTCTCGGTGATCCACTTCTCCACGTCCTCGGCGAGCCAGACGTTGCCCATTTCGAGCTTGGCGACAGGCTCCGGGAAGTCTCGACGGTTGGTGATCTGGTACACCCGCTGGCGCGACACACCGCCCAGGAGTACGCGGATCTCTGCCGACCCGACCAGCCGCAGCTTCTTGGTCATGCCTCGGACGCTAGGTGTCCGACAACTAGTCACGTATCAGCTTCACGGACGCCTAGTGCGCACACGCTCTAGTCGTATACCCTGAACGCATGACTAGCGCTTCGGTGCCAGAACCGCCATTCCTTGTCATGGCCGCCGGCTTCATGCTCGACTTCCATACCCGCCGGCGTTGTCCGCACTGCCGGCCTGACGGGGCCTGTCCTCGCGTCCAGCGCGCCAGGCGGCTGCTACGGGCCTGGCGCTTGACGACCGAGGCGCGGCGGAGGCAGCGACTCTTCCGCTGCCCTTGAGTTGCGAACGGAAGTGCCCTGGTCAGGCCAGGGCACTTCCGGTTCGCGTCGTCGTATGCGGTCCGTCAGCGCAGGCCGGCGGCGGCGAACAGGTTGCCCTCGGGCAGGGTGGGCAGCACCCGGCCGAGGCTCATCCGCTCCTCCGCGCGGGCGGCGGTGAACGCGGGGTCGCCCGCGATCGCCGCGGCGTAGGTGGCGGCGGTGCGGGCGGCGATGGCGGACCACCCGTACTGCTCGTGGACCATGGTGCGGGCGCGGCGGGCCAGCGCGCGGGCGCGCTCCCGGTCCGACAGCAGGGCGTGCACCGCCTCGGTCAGCCCGTCCGGGTCCTGCGGGGCGAAGGTCATCCCGGTGACGCCGGGCTCGACGATCTCGGCCAGGCCGCCGGTGCGCGCCACCGCCAGCGGCGCGCCGGCCGCGGCGCCCTCCAGGGCCACCATGCCGAACGGCTCGTAGATGCTCGGCACCGCGAAGCAGTCCGAGGCGGCCATCACCGCGGGCAGGTCGGCCCCGCCGAGGAAGCCGGGCATGCTCACCGTGCCGTCCAGGCCGAGCCGGTGCACCTCGGCTTCGAGGGCCGGCTTGTACGGCCCGTCGCCGACGATCACCGCGCGCAGCCCGGGGTGCCGCTCGCGCAGCCGGGGCAGCCCGGCGAGCAGGTGCTGCACGCCCTTCTCGTAGACCAGCCGGCCGGCGAACGTGACCAGCGGCCCGTCTCCGGCGAACCGCGCGCGGGCGGCGGCGACCGCGGCGACCGGCACCCGCCAGCGCTGCGGCTCGACCCCGTTGGGCACCACGTCGACCCGCCCGGTCGGCACGCCGAAGAGTGCGGTCACCTCATCGCGCATGTAGCCGGAGCAGACGATGACCCGGCCGGACTCGGCGCTGAGCCACTGCTCGACGCCGTGGATGGTGCGGTTCATCTCCTCCGGCAGCCAGCCCTGGTGCCGGCCGGCCTCGGTGGCGTGGATGGTGCTCACCAGCGGCACGTCCAGGTGCTCGCGCAGGGTCATGGCGGTGTGCGCGACCAGCCAGTCGTGGGCGTGGATCACGTCGTAGCCGCCGGACTCGGCGGCGCGCAGCGCCGCCCGGGTCAGCGTGTGGTTGAACGCCATGGTCCAGGCCAGCAGGGAGCCGGTGGCGAGCGGGAAGGTGACCGGGTCCTCGGCCGCTCGGAGGATCCGGACGCCGTCGGCGTACTCCTCCAGCGGGGCGCCCTCGGCGTGCCGGGTGACCACGGTGACCTCGTGGCCGGCGGCGGCCAGGGCGACCGACAGCGCGTGCACGTGCCGGCCGAGCCCGCCCACCAGCACCGGCGGGTACTCCCAGGAGAGCATCAGGATGCGGCGGGTCCGCGGGGGCACGCCGCATCCTGATGC
>NZ_QGKS01000386.1 GCF_003172935.1 Micromonospora sicca
GTAGCGCCCACGAATCCCGATCGAAACCCCGCGCGCAGCGGCGGCCGGCCCCGACGCAATCAGATCGGCCCGATACCCGCATGAGATCGTCAGCTTCTACGGTCGGCACTGCACTGTCATCGGCAGAAGCGGATGTGCCGCCGGGTCGATGTCGCATCGCTGGTTACTGATCGTCACGGCGGCGCCGACAGTCTCGTGGATTTCGCCGGGTCCGCCGCTCGGCTTCGCCAGCGGTTGGAGCGCCGGATTTACCTCCGCTCATCGCATCGTCTACCTGCAGGACGCTATGCGCGTTCAGCCGTACCTGGCTGGCACGTTGACTCGTACGCCGACACCAGTGCGTGGGCTGCCGAACCGTGCCCGCCCGCGAATGGGATCGGCTAGTACCTTCACCTGATCACTGCTCGCCCGGCCCACCTTGGCGGAAGTCCGCCAGTGACCGTCTACCTGCTGGTAACCCGGCATGCAGGCAAAGTTGGCGTGTCGGTCTTGTCAGCAGCTTCCAGTTCGCGCCGTCCCCGTCGACAACGCCCTGACATCTGGAAGGGGCCCGGCCACGCCCTTCGTGGAGGGTGGCGGGGCCGTCGCTGAGTGGGGTCGTGAGGATGCTGAAGGTCGCCGTCGTCATCGGGCCAATGCGACGACCGTCGTGGCGATGCACCCGATCAGCAAGGTGATCCCGCCGAACACGGCATATGGCCACCACTTGTCGGAGCGCTGCCGCTTGACCCGGATCCACTGCGTAGGTGCGTTCCAAGTCGGAGGCGGATCCGACGCGGCGTTGGCGCGCTGCGGCCATGGGGGTGGTGGGGTTCGCGGTTCCGACTGGGCCATGGCTACTCCTGTGCGAGGCGTTGCCGTGCGGTGTTCGGATTAGGGACCGGGCGGGACCGCGGGGGTCGGGCGGTCCCGCCCGGTGCAGGAGGCCGCGCACCCGGACCTTCCTTTTAAGCGGCGTCGGACGTCGTAACACCGTTACAGCGACCAAGTCAGACCTGTCGGGCCGACAGGTCCGTCCACCGCCAGCTGACCCGGTCGCCGAGGCTGCTGACCGGGCTCGCCCTGTCATGGGCCTGCAACTGAGGTTTCCCGCCGGTGGTTTCACCGGGCGTGGAAAAGCATCACGTTCAGGGCATACTGCGCTACCTTGCCCGTCGCCCGCAGCGGAGGTTGGAGTGAGACGCCCGCAGGGCCACTGCCGCGCTGTGAACACCTACTGGCACACCAGCAATCCGGCCGGGCGGGGTGGATTCTGGTAGTGATGCCGCCCAAGCGCACAAGGACTTGGCCGCGGCGAAAGTGGAGACTGCGAGGGACCGGCCGGATGCAACCAGACCATGTCAAGGCGCTTCTCATGTGCGCGAGCACGGGAACCCTCCTGAAGTACTGCCTACCGATCTCGAAAGTCGTACCGCCCGGACTCGGTTGCACACCGTCGGCTGCCGGCCACGGTGACGGCGGACTACCTCCGCTGTGCCAGCCGTGCCGCCGCCTGGCATCAAGCCACGCACGGTTGCAGGAGGCGGTCACGGCGCGAACGGCGAAGGGCTGGGATGAGCATCGGCGGGTCGGGGCGGTGATTATCGGTTGCTGACCTCGCGGCTCCGGTAGGCCTAGACGAATGCCGCTCACGACAGTTGGTGCACCCCTGCCGAGGCGTCTGCCTGTGGCGGATGTGGATTCGCTCTCGCGGCGGTGTCTGGATGGTCACGCGAGGCTGGCGCGCTCCAGGCGCTGCTACCGCCCAGGCATGGGGTGGGCGCTACTCAACCGGGCAGCCGCGTCACAGAGGTCGCCGCTCGGCTCGAGTCCTGCCGCGGCCAGCCGGCGAGTGTAGCTGTCGCACAGATCCGTGATCCCGGTGTGGTCGCCGAGGGCTGCGAGGGCCTTCATCGCGCGCAGGTGCAAATGCTCGTTGTAGGGGTCGATGCGAATGCCGCCTTGGAGCAGGGCCAGGGCCCGCCGCGGGTCGGACTCGGAGGAGGCCAGGGCGACGGAGGCGTCGACGATGTGCCGGCGGGTGGCTTCCCGGGCCGGCTCGAGCCAGGGCCAGGCGTACCCGGCAGCGAGGTCACCGGTGTAGGCGTCGATGACCGCCTGCCAGGCGGTGTCGTGGTCGGTGACCGCGGTGGCGGCATGCTGGACGGCCGACTGCAAGCGCCACAGGTCCGCGTCAAGATGCGCGGGGTTGATCCGGTATCGGTCGTCGGTGTGGTCGATGACGCTCTGCCCACAGGCGGACCGGATGGTGCGGCGCAGATCGCTGAGCGTCGTGTAGAGCCGGCCGGTGAGCGAGTGGGCGGGCAGTCCCGGCCAGATGGCCTCGACCAGCTGCTTGCTGCTTGCCCCGCCTCGGTGAACGGTGAGGACGACGAGGATCTGCATGGCGGCGCTGCGCCGGATGGTCACCGGCTCACCTTGGACGAGCAGCGTCGGCTCGCCGAGGACACGCAGGTCAAGCTGCCCGGACTCGACCGAGGTTGTGGCCTGTGGGCGGGAGGTGGTCTCGGCGCCGGTTGCCTGGCGGGGCACCCGCGGGCGAGGCGGCTCTGGTGAGTGGTGGAGACGCGCGTGGGGTGGTGGCGGGTGCGCGTGGCCGATCACAGTGAGCAGATCTGTGGTCGCGACCTGATCGAGAACGCACAGCCGGGGCCCCGCCTGCGTCAACTGCCGCAGGTCGTGGGTGTGGCCTGCCGCGTCGACCTGCCAGGTGACACCGGCGGACCATTCGCCCAGGACGACGGGGACGCCGGCGCCTACCGTGACTGCGGCCGCGAGCCGGTCTGCGGTGGCAGGTGTAAGTAAGGCCTCGATGATCAGGACGGGTGGGGTGTGAGCACCGACAGGTGGGGCGCCTTCCTGCCGCTGCGCTGGCGGGGTGGCAGGGCACGTCGGGCTGGCGCTTGATTCCAGGAGCGCCACCGCGTCGTCGACGGCGGTGGCCACCCGCATGCCTGGCAGTCGGTGCCGCACTGTCTCGGCGGCGGGTCCGAGCAGGGTGGTCAGGGCGGTGTGGGTGATGACGATCGGCGCCGCGCCCGGGGGGTGCCGTAGCCCTGCCAGCAGGACGGTGACCAGTACTCCCCTGGCCGCAGCGAGGGCGCCCGGGCCGGTGAGACCGACGCCGGTGGGCGGGAGACCGGCGACCGGTGCTGGCAACACACCCGAGGCGTCGCCGGTGACGGCGGGGGCCGGCTCCGCCGACGATGGGTGGGTATTGCCGGTGGCGAGCGCGGCTTGCACGGCGGCGACCGCCGCAGGCAGGGGCGTCAGGTCCGGCTCGTCCCGACCCTCCGAGCCTGGTGGGCGGGGCTGGTATGCGCGGCGGCGGCGTAGCCACACCAGCGCCGCAGCGGCGCCGACCTGCTCGGCGACGCCACGTGGCAGCCAGCCGCCCGACACCACAATCCCATCGCTGACGGGGGTGTCGATCAGGTGGCTGCTCTCGGCGGCATCAGCGCCGCCGTGGTCGTTTAGCGTCCCGGCGGCCACGGCAAGGGGATGATCCGGCGGCGCTGTGGTGGCGTGGGTGCCGACACCGAAGGCCGCAGCGCCGGCCATGCCGGTCGCGGTGGCCTGCAGAGGCGTGGGCAGCGGCACCCGCCGCAGCCGGCGCGCCCCGGCCCGCATCCGCGCCAGGACCCTGACGGTGACCGTGGCGGCCAGGAACAGCCAGACCAGCCACGCGAACAGTGTCAGGGCGGCGGTCAGGGTCTGCTCGGTGAGCGGCTGCGCGACCCACAGTTGAGCCTGCCGCAGGCTCGGCCAGCCGTCCAGGGGCCAGCCGATGATCTCTACCAACACCACCGGCGGGCCACACAGGAGCAGTGCCAGGAACAGCAGTGAGGCCACCTGTCGCGGCCATCGCACCTCATCCACCTCCGCCGGGTGTCGCGACCCGGCGGGCGGCGCCCGTCGCTGCTCCGCCACCGAACATGGTCATGTCGCGCGGACCGGCTGTCGGTCGGGGCGGACGATGCGCCTCCACACCTGGCGGATCCACCACAGGGCCACGGCGATGGCGTAGATGACACCGAGTATCACCGAGGCGGGGCGGCTCACGATCGCGGCGGTGATGACCGCCAGCGGCGCGGCCAGGATCACCCGCAGTACCAGCGGCGACACCACGGCCATGACCACCCCGACGCCGAGCAGCAGCCCCCCGACCCGGCCGGCGATGTCGATCCACAACACCATGTCCGGCCAACGGTCAGCGACCAGGGAGTACTGAATCAGCGCCATCCCCACCGCGGCGGTCACCACCGAACCCGTGGGAAACGCGAGCAGCTCCGACCAGCCGCCGCGGGGTGTGCGCCACTGCCGGGCCGCGACCAACGCCATCACCGCGGCCACCACGACGATCGGGACTACCGGCAGCAGCGCCCAGCGCAGGAACGGGCCCACGTCGGCGCCGATGTACAGGCTGCCGACCACCGCGTACATACCGGCGACCGCCACACCCAGCGACGCCGACGCCAGGATTCCCGTGCCGACCTGACCTCCGGGTGATATTGGCTCGGTGGTGCCGCGGGAGGCGATCGCGGAGGCGATGACGGTGCCCGCGCCCAGGCTGGCGATCACGGCGAACACCGCGGCGATTGCCAGCTCACCCCAGTTGAGCACTGCCCACGGGCGGAGGAATCCGCCGTTCCACTCAGCGGTCAGCAGGAACTGCGATACCAGCCCCAACGAGGCGAAGCCCGGTACCGCGATCGCGACCGCCCGCCGCACCGGCGGCACCGGTGATGGCTCCTCGACGGTCACTTGCCCGCCGGGCCCGGCCGCTCCCGCATCAGCCGCCCCGCGCGCGGCCGCGAGGCCGGTGTCGGCGACCACCACCGGGGCGATTCCCACGTCCTCGGTGAGCACCTTTTCGACCAAGGGCATCTGTGCGGCGCCGCCGGCACAGTAAACGCCGGCGATGCTGGCCGGGTCTACCTCAGCCGCGGCTATCGCTTCGGTGGTGAGCTGCGCCGTACGCCGCAGAATCGGGCGCGCCGCCTGTTCGAGCATCTGCCCGTTGACCACCGCGACCGGTCCGGCCGGCAGTGGGACGGTGACTGCGGCATGGTTGGTCAGCGCGTGCTTCGCAGTCTGGACGCTCGCGGTCAGCGCCCACCGCGCCCCCTCGTCGACGCCCGGGCCAGCCTCGTCGCCGGTCAACGCGGCGGTCAGCGCGCGGTCAACAGCGGCACCACCGGCGTCAGGATCGGCGAGGGTGGCAAGGACCTCGAACCCGGCCGGCCCACGCCGCAGGACGCTCACCTCAACGCCGCCGCCCACGTCACACACGACGATGAAGGAACCCACCGGCAGTTGCACGCCCGAGGCCAGAAGGTGGCCCGCCACGGCCACCGGGGCTTCCACCAGGCGCAGCTGCGGCAAGCCGGCACGGTGCGCGGCGTGCCGCATCCACGTGCGCCGTCGCGGTCCCCACCCGGCGGGCACCACCAGCCGCACATCCTCGATCGGGAAGCCCACCGCCCGATGCGCCTCCTCGGCGACCCGTCGTAGCGTCGCCGCGACCAAGTCCAGCGCCTCGACCTCGCCGCCGACGACAGGCACCTGCTGCTCGACGGATCGTCGGGGAGCGGGAATGAACCGCTCCGGTTGCGCGACGGCGGCCTGCCAGGCCCGTTGCCCCGTCAGCAGGCTCCCGTCCTCAGACAGGAACACCGCGCTGGACAGCGCTGGCTCGCCATCGAACATCAACGGTGACCATCTGCCGTCGGGCCACGCCACCACCGCCACGGTGCTGGCGCTGCCACAGTCGATCGCCAGCCGCGCCTCCCCCGCTCGCATAGGCCTCAGTCAAACACGAGGATTACATTCACGTCACCCACGAATTACTCACAGGCACGGTCCGGACACCCGGCCCGGCTGCGCTCGCCCCTGCCACGCCGCCACGCCGTCCACATCAGACCATCTCAACACGCTCGCAGGCATCGTGCATTGCCGATATGCGCGTGGGTGGATGCTGCTGGTGGAAGGATGGCATATGTGGGAAATGCGCTGGCTGAAGTGACTATGCCTCAGATCTCGCCGCTTGCCGGCGAGCCGATCAAACGTGCCGATGCCGAGCGGCTCGCGGGGGTCCTGAAGGCCTTCGCGGATCCCGCCCGGCTGCGGCTGCTCAGCCTGATCCAGTCGGCCCCCGAGGGCGAGGCGTGCGTCTGTGACCTGACCGCGCCGCTCGGCCTCTCGCAGCCGACGGTCAGTCACCACCTGCGTATCCTCACCGAGGCCGGCTTGCTGGAGCGGGAGAAGCGCGGTGTGTGGGCCTACTACCGGCTGGTGCCGTCCGCGATCGCCACGATCGCGGATCTGCTGACTCCGCCACGCAAGCGATCAGCGCGGAGAACCCGCTGAGGCGTGACGATCTCACCGCCCTTCACTCCGGCCTCGGCCGGCGGACTGATGCTGATGGGCCGCCAGCGGAGTGTTCTGATCGGCGGGGATGACACCACTCCGTCCCGGGCAAACACGGACGGTGAGCCACCGTCAGGGTCTTTCAGGATCAGCTTGCTTGGTCGTAGCCGATCGTGAAGGCCTTGACGCCTTTCAACCCCTCGGACACGCGAACGGCAAGCTCCTCAACGACGGCACGCCCATTGGAGCGTCGGCTTCAGAAGCTGCGACCTGGACGCCATCGGCGGCCGTACGGACACGCCTTGACGTCCCAGACACCGCACACGGCCGCCGCGAACGACGCCCGCCCCAGAGCACCCAGGACAAAGTCCGCCAGATCGAGGAAGCACTACAGGCCATCCGTCGCGCGCGCTCTGCCGTCACCTGCCCGACCGTTGCGCGGGAGTGTCGCGCACGTTCCTCTACCAAAAGCCCGATGCCAAAGCCCTCATCACGTCTAGGATCGTCGCCTGCGGCGACCAGCGACGCCGACGGCAGCTGCCAGCATGTCGTGGCTTGCACCGTTCAGGCCGGGGGATCAGGTGGCGAGGGCGTCCCGCCGAGTGTGTGCAGGATGCCGGTCACGGCGAGGACCCGGCGGACGTGACCGGTGGGGTTGACCAGGGTGAGCCGGACGTCGAGGTCAGCGGCGTGCTTGTGGGCGGCGACGAGGGTGTTGATCACCGCCGAGTCGATGAAGGTCAGCTGCGCCAGGTCCACGTCGACGCGGGTGGCCTGGGCGATGGCCTTGCGGAGCACGTCGCGCAGGTGATCGGCCCCGGCCATGTCGATTTCGCCGAGCAACGTCACGACCGTTCCGTCGGGCTCGATATCGCAGCGCCACTGCCAGGTCGTTTCCTGTTCCACCGTCACCGTCCCTGAGCTGTTGGCCGTGGCGGTGTGATGCGCGCCGTGACGGACGCGGTCACCCCGCCGGGGCTGTGGTCGATTACGAGGGCACCGCTGAGTCGCTGCGCCAGCCAGAGCCCCCGGTGGCCAGCCTCCTCTGGCGTGGGAAGGCGTACCACAACATCGTCGAGGCCGGGGCCGCGGTCGGTGACCCGGCAGGTCAGCACGTCCCCGTCCTGGCGCAGCAGCAGTTCGCCGGCACCGCCGCCGTGGCGTATCACGTTGGTGACCAGCTCGTGCACCGCCAAGACGAAGTCCTCCAACGCGTCATCGGTCAGGCCTGCCGAGCCGGCTGCGGCGGTCACCGCGTGGCGCAGGCGCGTGAGCGCACTTGCGATGATCGCTTCTGACAGAAGCGTCACCGCAGCCTGCCCGCCGCCTGGATCCTCGCCAGCGTCGTGGTCACCGCTGCTCATGTCACCGGACGGTACACGGCGGAGATTGACGCAGCGTGACCCTTGACGCCGTCGGCACTCCGGCCGCTCGATCCATACGGCGCAAGCAGGCGAGCCTCGCGCACGGCCGTCTGATCGGACTTGATCAACGGGGGCGGGTGTCACCTACCCTCTGGCGATGCGATGGCTCATGAAGGGTCACGACTGAGGATGGACCCGGTGGCGATCACACCGCAGGCGGCCTTCGCCCAGTTCGTTCGCAGTCCAAGACGCCCGGCAGGACTGCGGCTGGACCGTGGGCGACGTCACCAGGCACACCGGTGTCGGCCGCTCGACCCTGTTCCGCTGGCTCGCCGGCGACTGGCAGCAGTATCCGGAGCTGGCCAAGGTACGCGGCCTGTGCGCCGCACTCGACCTGCCCATAGCGGCGGCGATGCGACCGCTCGCGCTGCCCGATCCCCGCCGGGGCGGCGACCGCAGCGCGGGGGACGTCGAAGCCGACATCAGCGGCATTCGGCAGCGGGTGGTCGACGACTCTGTCCTCGAGGCCGAGAAACACCAGATCCAGGATCTGCTGCACTACCTCGCCCGCCGCAACCATCCGGCAACCTGACCATCTCTGGCCACCACCGCCACACGGCACAGTCACGTCGACGCCGGGTAGCAGCGCACCCCATGAAGGCGGCACCATAGTGGCCGTGACCGCTC
>NZ_QGKS01000387.1 GCF_003172935.1 Micromonospora sicca
GTCACGTCGAGGTGGGCGGGGCGGCAGCCGACGGTCGCGGCGAACCGCCGGACGGCGGCGTCGACGTGTTCGCGGACGACGGCGGTGCCGGCGCGGGGGTCGAGGTGCACCTCCACCCAGAAGTCGGGCCGGCCCGTGGGGCCGGTGAGCAGCACCCGCGCCCGGCGCACGCCGGGTTCCCGGAGCAGGTCCCGCTCCAGCGCGCCGGTGAGCACCCCGCTGTCCACCCGGGTACGCCCACCCCCGTCGCCGTGCACCAGGGTGCCCGCCAGCCGGCCCGGCACCCGCAGTTCCCGGGCGAGCAGCCGCTGGCCGAGCACGGCCAGCAGCACGCCGCCGACCACCGCCGCCACGGCGCTCCACGGGGCGCCGGCCCGCCACCAGCGCAGCAGGGCCGCGCCGAGCAGTGGGCTGTCGGCGCCCGGCAGCCGGCCCAGGCTCACCGCCAGGCCGGTACCGCCCAGGGCGGTCAGCAGCAGGGCGACGACCGTCCAGAGCAGCCGGTGCGCGGCGTTGCTCATGCCGCCCGCCGGGCCGGGACCAGCCGGACCTCGACCCGGCCGCGGGTCGGCGCGGCCAGCCGGTCCAGCTCCCGGTGCACCGCGAACTCGACGTCGGAGCGGGCCGCCGGATCGCCGGTGGCGGTCACCCGGGGCCGCCAGGCGTCCCCGCGTCGGCGGATCCGCACCCGGGCCCGCCGTACGCTCGGCACCGAGCGGACCGCTCGGGTCAGCCGTCGTTCGACCGAGCGCCGGTGCAGGTGCCAGCCGTCGGCGCCGTCGAGCCGCAGCCGGGTCGGGTGCCACCGGCGCAGCTGGGCGGCGAGGACGACCAGGCCGATCAGGGTGACCGCGGCGGCCACGATCCGGGCCGGGGCGTCCTGCCAGCGGGTGCCGGTCAGGGCGGCGTGGCCACCGGGGAGCAGCAGGCCGGGGCGGCCGAGCGCCGCGAGCGACGCCTCGACGGCGACGAGGATCCCGCCGGCGAGCAGGGCGACGGCGAGCAGCAGGGTGGCGACCCGGTTGACCGTCCGCACGTCAGCCTCCACTCCCCGGCGGCGTGGTGCCGCCGCCCCGCTCGGGCAGGAGCAGGTCCACCACGGTGATGGTGACACCCGCCACGGTCAGGCCGGTGCGCGCCTCGACCTGGGCGGCCACCCGGCGGCGTACGGCCTCGGCGACGGTCGGCAGGTGCCGGCCGTGGTCGACGGCGAGGTCGAGGTCGACGCGGGCGGCCCGGCCGTCGGCGCGGACGGTCGCCGCCGGGACGGCGACTCCCGGGGTTCGTCGCGCGGCGTCCTCGGCGAGCCGGGCGATCCGCTCCTCCGGCCAGCGCTCCCGGGTGGCGTCGGGGCCGGTGGGCGCGGCGCCGCGCTTCCGGGTGGCGTCGGCGCCGGTGGGCGCGGTGCGTCCGCGGCGGGGCAGGGTGCCGGTCATCGGGGCCCCGGTCAGCGCCGGCGTGGCGGGGCGACCCGGTCGGCGAGCCCGGCCATGGTGACCTCGCCGTCGAGGACCCGGACCAGGAGCCAGCCGACCAGGCCGGCCAGGGTGGCGGCCGCGGCGGCGCCCGGCCCGCCCAGCGCCCAGACCGCCACCAGGAGGAACCCGGCGAGGAACCCGAACTGCTGTCGCGTCATGCCCACCTCCGCTCGCACCGGTCGGCTCATGGGCGCGGCGTACCCGTTCCCGCCGTCGCCAAGCCTGTGCGACGTGGCAATGCTGGAGGTGCGGACCGTCAGGGTGCGCTCGCCGCGACCCGGGCCGGCTCCGGAGCGAGGGTCGCCACCGGTACGCCTTCCCGCGCCGCCCACTCCACCGCGTGCCGCACGTCCGCCACCGGCAGCGGCCGCCGGTCGGTCACCGTGACCGCCGCGTGCACCCCGAAGGCGACGAACGGGTACGACCGGGCCAGCCCGCCGACCGCCTCGTGCACCCGGCCCGCCACGTCCAGCGCCCCCTGCTCGTGCAGCGCCGGCAGCATCAGCAGGTACTCGTTGTCGGCGAGGCGGATCGCCCGGTCCACCGGGCGCAGCACGCCGGCCACCGCGGCGACCACCGCCTGCGTCTCCCGGGCGGCGCTGCGCCGGCCGAACCGCTCCGGCGCGCCGGCCGGCTCGTCCACCCGCACCCCGACCAGCGCCACCGGCAGCGTGCCGGAGGCGGTTACGCCGTCCATGCCGGTCCACCGGCGCAGGCCCGGCTCGTCGAGCAGCCCGGCCGGTGTGTCCACCGGCTCCGCCTGCCGGGGCGGGTGCGCGCGCTCGCCCCGGGCGGCCAGCATCCGGATCGCGGCCTCGGCCCGGGACTCGCCCGGCCCGGCCGGGATGTCCCGGACCCGGGCGACCACCTCGTCCAACCGGGACCGGGCCGACTCCGGCAACCGGTCCGCGAGGCGTGCCCGTAGCCGGATCACCTCGTGCAGCGCCTCGTCGCGGCGGAAACCCCAGTGGCCCTCGAAGAGCCGCCCGGCCTCCAGCGAGACCGCCGGAGCCACCTCGCCCCGGTCGTACGCCACCAGCGTGGCCCCGAAGCGCGGGGTCAGCGCCACCACGCTCCACTCCCGGGCCAGCTCCTCCGCCTCGTCCAGCATCACCCCGTACGCCCCGGCGGGCAGCTCGGGCGGCGGCGGACCGACCATCCCCACCACGGTCACCGCCGCGCTTGCCGCGATCCGCTCGTAGACCGCGCGTTCCCCGGCGAAGTAGAGCCGCCGCTGGAAGAGGGCGAACACCACCAGCGGGCCGTCCTCGGCGGTGGCCAGGGCGGCCTGTTCGATGGCATGGGAGACGGCGACGAGGCTGCGCTTGGTCGACCGTTGCGGGGTCCGTCCACTCTGCGGCACCCGACCGAGCCTAGAGGGGTCGTCCGCCCGGCGCACCGGCCGCGCGGACGGCGGCTGTCGTCCGCCCGGCGCAGCGGCCGCGCGGACGGCGGGTCAGCGTCCCGCCGGTGACGGGGAAGCGGACGGTCGGCCGTCCCGCCACTCCCGTCGGGTCAGCGCGTACTCCACCTCGCCGTGCTCGGCTCCCTCGATCGCCTTCGGCCAGTCCTGGTGGAAGGTCCGCACGTACGCCAGTCCGGCCTTCTCCATCACCCGCCGCGACCCGCGGTTGACCGCCATCGTGGTGGCGACGATCCGGGCCACGTCCAGCTCGGCGAAGCCCTTGTCGACCAGTGCGCGGGCTCCCTCGGTGGCGTACCCGGCGCCCCAGGCGGCCCGGCGCAGCCGATAGCCCAGCTCGACCTCCCGGGCGTCGCCGTCCGTGGTCGGCCGGAACTCGAACCAGCCCAGGAACATGCCGTCGTGCCGCCGCTCCGCGGCCCACCAGCCCCAGCCCGGCGGGCGCCGGTACGCCGCCAGCATCCGCGGCAGCACCCGGTCGCGGATCTCGGCCGCCGGGGTGGGGCGGCCCCCGGTGAGGTACCGCATCACGTCCGGGTCGCCGTCCAACGCGGTGAGCAGCGGCGCGTCGGCGGCGGTGAACTCGCGCAGCGTCAGCCGGGCGGTGGTGAGGAAGGTCGACACGTGCTCATCCCAGCGGCGCCGGCCGGACCGGGCAACCGGATTCGGCCGCACCGGCGACGCGCTCACCATGATCGACGTCCTAGACTCGGTCCGGTCGACCGACCGACGGATGGATCTGGCGAAGATGACGAGCACCGGCAGCGAGGACACGCCCTGGCTGCGCCCGATCACGGCCGGGGGTGCGCCGCGGCTGACCCGGGCCGGTCAGGTGGGGTACGCGTCGCGCCGGCTCAGCGAGCTGGTGCACGGGCGACCGCCGGGCATCACCGGACACCAGTGGAGCACCGCCATCCGGGAGGGCTTCGACCAGGTGGTGTGCGCCGCGGACACCGGCCGGCCACTGTTCGCCGTGGACATCGCTCCGCCGCCGCCGGCCGGCTCGCCGGAGCAGCGCGCCGAGCGGATGAAGAGCGCGGTCTGCGCGGCGGTCGGCCTGGCGGTGCTGCGCATCGAGTCGCCGACGTTGCGCGGCGCCCACCACGGCCGCCGGATCGTCGAGTACGTCATCGACGCGCGCGCCTACGCGGACGCCACCGCCGCCGGGGCGGAGGGCGCCGAGCCGGTCGGGTTCCGGGACATCATCGGCCGGCTCCCCGACGGGCGCAGCGGGCACGTCAACGACCTCGGCGCGCTGACCCGGGCCGCCGTCGTGGAGGCGTACGTGGACCGGCGGCTCGCCGATCCCATCGTCCGGGGCCTGCACGCACGCTGGAAGAACGGGCCGGCCGAGGGGTGGAGCTGGGTCGAGGTGCGGCCCGGCCGGTGCCTGGTCGAACGGGTCCAGGTCTTCCCGCAGCGGTTCTCCTGCGGGGTGGACCCGGCGCGGCTCGCCGAGGACCTGTCCGCCCTGGCGGTCGGGGAGCGGGTACGCGGCCTGGAGGCGGGCGAGCCGCCGCTGGTGGACCGGGAGCGGCTCCGCCGCGAGATCCGGCTCCTCGCGTCCCGCCGGGACGAGTTGGCGGGCGGCTTCGCCTTCGAGCACCTCTGCGCCGACTGACCACCCGCGCCGGCAAACCGCGCCGCTCCGTGCGGCGCCACGCCCGTCGCGCATGCCCACGCCGGCCGCCGGCAGGGCGCACGGGTCGACCCCGTCGCGGAGTTTCCCGATCCCGGCTTGAACCTTCGCCGCCGTCGCTCCGTACCTAAGCGCGAATGGACCCAGATCTTCGCAGCCGCGTCGGCAGGCGCGGGAGACGGTGCGGAAAGGGCATCGTCGGTCATCGACGTGCGAGCGGAACGTCGCAGTGATCCTCACCCCGAATTCCGTCGGTCCGCCGGGGTCACGAGTCAGCCACCGGATCGAGAAGGAGAGCAATTCGATGCGCAGGTCCACACGGGCGCGCCGGCCATCCGGGAACGCGCGGAGCAAGCGACTGCTGGCCGTTGTCGGCACGCTCGCGGTCTTCGGCGGAATCGTCGCCGTGACCCAGATCTCGTCGGCCCAGGACCGGCGGACGTACACCCGCGCCGCCTCGGCGTCGTGCGTCGCGCCCAGCCCCGGCGCCACCTCGCCGAGCGGCCAGGGCAGCACGACCCGGACGTGGCAGAACGGCCGCTGGGTGCGCAACCACTGGGGTGACGGGCAGATGTCCGTCGCCGAGTGCCAGGCGGTCAAGGCCGGCAACGGCGGCGCCGCGGCCGGCCCGCCCACCGTGGCCTGCCCGGACGTGAAGGGCAAGCTTCCGCAGGTCCCCGCCCAGGCGCGCAACGAGGTGGACCGCAACCTCGCCCTGTTGGACGCCCAGATCGC
Source organism: Micromonospora sicca (assembly GCF_003172935.1). Lineage (GTDB taxonomy): Bacteria > Actinomycetota > Actinomycetes > Mycobacteriales > Micromonosporaceae > Micromonospora > Micromonospora sicca. The sequence goes on from NZ_QGKS01000387.1 coordinate 5,276, forward strand.
CGAGGCCAACCGGCGGCTCGCCGCCGACGCCGGCCGCAACGGCCAGGACACTATCAACAACGCGATCCTGCGGCCGCTGGCCGACAAGCGGAAGGCGACGTTGAACCGGATCGCGACCGCGATCGGGCGGGTGGCGCAGCGACCGCAGGGGCTCGACCAGCTCGCCCAGTGCGCCCTCGCCGACGCCGGTCAGAACGCCGGCGGGAACACCGGCGGTCAGAACGGCGGCGGTCAGAACGGCGGCCAGAACAACAATGGCGGCCAGACCGGCGGCAACAACAATGGCGGCCAGACCGGCGGCAACAACAACGGCGGCCAGACCGGCGGGAACAACAACGGCGGGAACAACAACGGTGGCAACGGGCTGGGCGTCCTCGCCAAGGACTGCACGAACAGCAAGCTCCAGCCGCACGACGGTTTCCAGAACGGGAACCGCTGCGTGAGCACCGCCTTCGGTGAGGTGGGCGCCGCCGCGAACAATCCCTCGCTGCTCATCACGCAATTCCCCAACCAGGTCAACCGGAACGAGCCGTTCACCCTCCGGGTCACCACCAAGAACCTGGTCCGGGACCGCTTCCTCGCGGCCGGCCAGGGCGGTTACTACCTGGAGAGCTCGCTGCTGAACGACCAGGGCCTGGTACGCGGACACTTCCACACCGCCTGCCGGATGCTCAACGACACCCGGCAGCCCCCGAACCCGCAGGACGTGCCGGCGTTCTTCGTGGCCACCGAGGACGGTCGGGGCAGCGACCAGCCGGACGACGTGCAGATCCAGATCCCCGGCCTGCCGCAGTCGGGTCTCGCGCAGTGCGCGGTCTGGGCCGGTGACGGTTCGCACCGCATCCCGATGATGGAGCGGGCCAACCAGACCCCCGCCTTCGACGTGGTGCGGATCGAGGTCAACTGAGACCGGATCGGTCGACGGCCGGAGCCGCCCGGGGGGTGCGCCCCGGGCGGCTCCGTTGCCGTCAGACCAGCGCGGGCGCCGGTCGGACCGGTTCCTCGGCCGGGGCGCGCAGCGCCCCGATGCGCCGGGTGCGGGCCGGCGCGGCGAGCAGGTTGCCGACCGCCACCAGCAGGGCCAGGCCGAACAGGCCCAGCCAGAGCGTGGTGTCGCCGAACCGGTCGGTGACCAGCCCGCCGACGGTCGGGCCGCCGAAGCTGGCGAAGGCGTACCCGAGGGAGTAGACGCCCTGGTAGCGGCCGCGCTGAGCGGTGGGGGAGAGGTCCGCGGTGAGCGCCGAGTTGGCCGGCGTCATCGTCATCTCGCCGAGCGTCCAGACCAGCACGGCGAGTCCGTAGAACCAGACGCTGTCCGCCAGCGCGGTGAGCGCGAAGCCGGTGCCGACCACCACCGCCGCCACCGCGACGGTGCGGGACCGGTCGAAGCGGGCGATCAGCCGCGGCACGAAGAGCTGCCCGACCACGATCATCAGGCCGTTCACCGCGATGACCGGCCCGTACGCCGCCGCGGGCAGCCCGTCGGCCTGCAACGCCACCGGCAGCATCACGTTCGCCTCGATGCAGAGCCAGACCAGCCCGGTGAGCGCGGTGAAGGTCAGGAAGACCGGGTCCCGCAGCACCACGCCGAGCCCACCCCGGTCCGCCCGGGTGAACTGTTCGACGGTGACCGGGGCCGGCCGGGACTCGGGCACCTTGACCGCGATCAGCGTGGCCGTGCCGAGCAGCACGGCGGCGTTGACCAGGAAGAGCAGCAGCGGGTCCACCCGGACCAGCAGACCGGCCACGGTCGCGGCCACCGAGAAACCGATGTTGATCGCCCAGTAGTTGAGCGTCATCGCCCGCAGCCGGTCGCGGTCGCCGACCACGTCGATGATGGTGGCGGTGAAGGCCGGTCGGGCGACGCCGAGGAAGAGCCCGAGCAGCAGGGTCAGCAGCGCGATGCCGACCGGCTGAGTGGTCAGCCCGAGGACGGTCGCGACGCCCGCGGCCGTGACGTTGCCGGCCAGCATCGCCGGCCGCCGCCCCCACCGGTCCGCGATCATCCCGCCGAGCAGCGTGCCGAGCGCGCTGCCGGCGCCGTGCAACCCGATCACCATCCCCGCGTACGACGCGTCGAAGTGCCGTACGGAGACCAGGTAGACGCCGAGGTAGATGGCGACGAAGCTGCCCAGCCGGTTGATCAGCGTGGCGGTCCACAGGTACCAGAACGTGCGCGGCAGCCCACCCGCCGTCTGCCGCCACCAGGTCGCCATGCGCCACCCCCGAGAGTCGTCCGTGTAATGCCTGCTAGCTACGCCGGTCATTACAACCTAGGGGTACGACAGGGTTCCGGTCACGCGTCGATCATGGTGGCGCCGCTCACCCTCGGGCCGTACCGTCGACGGATGTGGACCGAGCGCGTCCTGGCGCGGCTCGTGGGCCAGCTCGACGTGGCCCGGCAGCTGATCGACGGGACGACCGGGGAGTGACCGTCCCGCTCGGGAGCGACCCGCACGGCGGGAAATTGTGAACGGTTGAAAAAGCGGACCGGGGCCACGCCGATTTCTCAGCGTGACCCCGGCGTGCCCGAAGGTGATCCCCGACCGCTCAGCGGTTCTTGTACGCCTCCACCACGGAGACCGGGATGCGGCCCCGCTCGGAAATCTCGTACCCGTTCTTGACGGCCCATTCCCGGATGGCGCGGTTCTGCTCGCGGTCCATTCCCGAGGTGGCCGGGCGCCCCGGCCGGCGGGTGGGGCGGCCAGCCTCGACCGGTCCGCGGCCGATTCGCCGGCCCGCGCTGATGTACGGGTCCAGCGCCTTGCGCAGCACGCCCGCGTTCTCGTCGGAGACGTCGATGGTGTACGCCACGCCGTCCAGGCTGAACTCGACGGTCCGATCGGCCTTTCCGCCGTCGAGGTCGTCGGTCAGAACGGTGATTACTTTCCTTGCCATCGCCATTGCTCCCTGTGTCGGGCGGGGTGTGGCTAAGAGTTTGACGTATGGCGCGGCGAATTCGCAACAATACCGGCCGTTTGCCATTCGGCGGGTCACCTAATCCGGTCGCGGAATCGTGGGGCCGGGCCGGTCGGGGTGGGCGGGGCAGCGACCGCCGGCCTGTC
>NZ_QGKS01000208.1 GCF_003172935.1 Micromonospora sicca
GTCCCACCCCGGCGCCCGGCCGACACCGCAACGCGCCGGCGCCGCTCGACCGCAACGGCTGAGCGCGGCCCCTTTCATCTGGTGGACGCGGTGCGGGTCCGGGTTCGGCGGGCCGGGGGCCGCGGGTAGCGTCCGTGGGCATGACGGTCGTGCATCCGATCGCCCGGGCCTGGATCACCACTGGCGGCACCGGCGCGCAGAACTACGACGAGTTCGCCGACGACGCGGAGATCACCGCGATCATCGAGGCGAACCCGCACAGTGCCCTCGGCATCGAGATGCCCCACCGGGCGCCGGAGAGCCTCGGCAGGTCCTTCCTCGACGCCCTCCCCGACGCGGTGGCCCGCCTGACCGAGGCCAAGGCGGACGGCAGCTACACCCCGGCCGAGCAGGTCGTGGTGCTCTACCGGATCAGCGCGCCGGGCGAGGAGCCCGCGTACGGGCTCTTCGCCATGGTCGACACCGACCAGATCTCCACCCGGGCCGACGAGCCCGGTCTGGTCATCCGCAACGAGGACGTCTTCATCGCCAAGGTGCGGGAGCGGGTGGCCCTGGCCGAGGCGCTCGGGCACCTGCTCTCGCCCGTACTGCTGCTCCAGACCGGGCGTGGCGACGAGCTGCACGCCGCGCTCGCGGCGGCGACCGAGTCGGCCGGCGCGCCCGCCGCGACGGACGTCGACCAGTCCGGGCGGACGCACGCCATCTGGCTGCTGCGTCCCGGCCCCGAGCAGGACGAGCTGACCGCCCTCGCCGGCGGCGGCGAGCTGGTGGTCGCCGACGGCAACCACCGCAGCCTGGCCGCGCAGACCGGCGGGCTGCCCCGCTTCCTGTCGGTGATCACCACGCCCGCGTCGGTCGCCATCCAGCCCTACAACCGGCTGGTCAGCGAGCTGACCACCACGCCGGAGGAGCTGCTCGACCGGCTCCGCGCCGCCGGTGCGGAGATCACCCCGATCGACGGCCCGGTCGAGGTCCCGGCGGGCGGCGGCGCCGTGCACCTCTACCTCGCCGGTGAGGGGTACGCGGTGACCCTGCCGCACGTCGACGGCGGGCGGCTGGAGAACCTCGACCACGCCCTGGTCGAGCGGCTGCTGCTGCGCGACGCGCTCGGCCTCGACCCGGGCGACAAGCGGATCACCTACGTGGGCGGCGACTACCCGGCGAGCTGGCTCACCGGTGAGGTCGACGCCGGCCGGGCGGAGCTGGCCATCCTCATCGCCCCGGTGACCGTGGACGACTTCGTCGCGGTCAATCTGGCCCGGGAGAAGATGCCGCGCAAGAGCACCTGGTTCACCCCGAAGGCCCGCGGCGGCCTGGTGGTCGCCGAGCTGTCCCGCTGAGCTGTGACGAATCCGCCTCCGTGCCGCCGCCCTTGCGGCGGCACGGAGGCCGGCCTGACAGACTGCGCGGTATGCGCGTCTACCTGGGATCCGATCACGCCGGTTTCGAGCTGAAGGTGCACCTGGCCAACCACCTGGCCACGCAGGGCTACGAGGTGGTCGACGTCGGTCCGCACGCCTTCGACCCGGACGACGACTACCCGGCCTTCTGCCTGCACACCGGTGACCGGGTGGTCAACGACCCGGGCAGCCTCGGCGTGGTCATCGGCGGTTCCGGCAACGGCGAGCAGATCGCCGCGAACAAGGTCGCCGGCGTCCGGGCGGCGCTCGCCTGGAACATCGACACCGCGCAGCTCGCCCGGGAGCACAACGACGCCAACATCATCGCGGTCGGCGCCCGCCAGCACACCCTGGACGAGGCGACCGCCCTGGTCGAGGCGTTCCTGACCACCCCGTTCTCCGGCAACCCGCGGCACTCCCGGCGGATCGCCCAGGTCGCCTCGTACGAGCAGACCCGCGAGCTGCCCGACCTGCCGGCCTGACCGCGTCAGCGGCCGGAGCGGGGAAGGTCCTCGCGGGGGACCCAGTTGCGCCGCACGATCACCACCCGGGCCTCGGCCTCGGCCAGGTCCGCGTCGGTGGGGCGGGCGGCGTCCCGGGCCCGCAGCGCGGCGGCCACCCCGACCTGCGACGATCCGGAGCCGACGAGGCCGCGCAGCCCCCGCTCACCCTCGTCGGCCGCCGGGCCGGGCCGGCGACCGCGGGGCGGCTCGTCGTGCACCCCGGCCGTCGTCGCGCTCGGCCCGTCCGGGGCCGGTAACTCGCTCTCGGCCTCGCCGTGGTGCCGCAGCCGGCGTCGCCGGCGCTCCGCATCACCCATCGGTCGACCGTACCGCCTCGGCGGCCCGCCGCACCCGTCAGAACACCTCCATCGGGGCCGGCGCGCGGTGCCAGCCGAAGGCGGGGGCGGCCGCCGCGAGCGTCCCGGGCACGAGTTCCCGGACCCGGCCGGCGGCGGCGAGCGCCCCGAGCCCGGCGCCGCCCAGGTAGAGCTCGCCGAGGGCGCGTACGTCGCACGCGAGCCGGGCCGGCTCGGCGGTGGCCGTGCAGGTCGCCCCCGTCGGGCCGCCGACCAGGCGCCACCGGCCGGCGTTCTCCGGCAGCAGCTCGTCGGTGACCTCGATCACCACGTCGACGTCGGTCGCGTACCGGCGGGCGGCCAGCGCGGCGGGCAGGTCGACCACGCGTACCCAGAGCCCGTCGGAGAGCTGGGCGCCGAGCTGGCGCGGCTCGTTCACCAGCCACAACAGCGGCTCGTCCACGGCGGCGGTACGGCAGGACAACCGCCGGGTCAGGTCGATCGAGAGCAGCAGCCGCCACAGCGCCAGGTACGCGTCGGGGTTCTCCGCGACCACCTCGTCGACCCGGACCTCCCCGCGCGGGCCGCCGCGGTCCCACTCCTCCTTCGTCCGGAACAGCGCGTACCCGTCCAGCCCCGCCGGCCCCTCGTGCAGCAGCACCCGCCGCTCGGTGGCCCCCTCCCGCAGGCTCTTCACGTCGGCCAGCACGTACCGCCACCAGCGCTCGTCCCGGTTTGACCAGCCGGGGCGGTCGGCGCGGACCCGGTCGTACAGCCGGGCCAGCTCGGCCTGCCGCGCGGCCGGCTGGTCCAGGCGGAGCGTGCCCGGGACGGACGCCGGCTCCGGCACGCGCAGCTCGGTGGTGTCGCAGCTGATGGTGAGCCGCTGCGCGGCCAGGCCGTAGCCGAACCGGGGGTAGATCCGGCCCTCGCTGGCCCAGAGCACCGCGACCGGCTCCCGGCCGGCGTCGCGGATCTCCCGCAGTTGGCGGCGCATCAGGGCGGTGAGCAGACCCCGGCGGCGGTGGGTCGGGGCGACCGAGACCATCGTCACGTGTGCCGCCGGCACGCTGGCCCCGGGCACCCCCAGTTCCCGGGTGAACGCCGCGGCGTGCGCGACCGCGGTGGTCCCGTCGCGGACCAGCAGCCCGCGCTCCGGTTCGAAGATCCCCCGCTCGACCTCCAGCAGTTCGGGGTCGAGACCGCCGTGGAAGGCCAGGGCCAGCAGCCCGGCGATCTCGTCGAAGTCCTCGGCGCGGGGCAACACCACATCGGTCATCGGATGTGTGTAACCCATCACCGTCGGGGTCGGCGACTGATTTGCCGGGTCGCTACCCTCGGAAACGTGGCCGGCGTCGGTCAGGGGGAGGACACGAGATGGCGGACCAGACCCAGCCGTGGGCCGAGCGCACCGTGGAGGTGCCGCCGCAGCCCGGCGTCGGGGTGCCGACGCAACGGGACGCGTTCCGGCGGGGGGTGGCCCCGGTGGGGCAGCGGCGTACCCCGCGTACCGACCAGTTCCCGGCCGTCGACCCGGCCGACTGGTCCGGCGGCGCCGCCCCGCGCCGGCCGATGGGCTGGCACCTGGCGCAGTTGCGCCGGGGTGGCGAGTGGAGCGCGGCGGGCGGCCTCTTCGCCTTCGTCTGCTGGGGCATCTGGGCGATCTCCGGCCGCGGCGACCTCACCGCGCCGCTGCTGACCTTCGTGCTGAGCCTGCTCACCGCGGTGGGCCTCTTCGCGCTCTCCCGCCTGCTCGGCCGGTTGGTCTGGGAGCGGCAGTTGGGCCGGGTGCGGCGCAGCGCCCGCGGCGCGCACCTGGTGACGGCGCTCTTCCTGGCCGGCGTGGGCGTCGCCTACCTGCAGCAGACCGAGTGGGTGGTGACGGCCTGGAACTGGGTCACCGGGAACTGATCCCGGTACCCGCGGGCGGGTCGGCGTCGCGCCGCCCGCCCGCGCGTCCGGTCGCGGGATGCCGCGACGCCGGTCGTCACTCCACCAGGACGGCGGCTGCTTACCCGGCGGGGCACGGTTCATCCGCGATCCCGAGCGGCTGAGCGGGTGCTCAATGGGTGCCGCCGTGCCCCTCGGCGTCCGCCTTCGGCGAGGCGACCCGCGCGGCCGGATCCTCGACGCCGGGCAGACCGCCGTCCGGGGCCACCATGCCGTCGTAGTTGTAGACCGTGCCGCCGTCACCGTGCTGCTTCGTGGTCCGGATGTAGCGATGGATCATGCCGTCGATCTCCAGCTCCAGCAGGGCCCGGTCACCCGCGTCCTGGCTGCTGCCGTCGCGGGGACCACCGACGAGGTAGGCGTTCGTGTTCGTGTCCATGGCGGTCCGGTACCCAGCTGCGGGGTGGACGAAAACGACGAACCGCACGGCCCGAGGGCCGTTCGGCGACCGGGTCGGTGCGCCCGGCGCACCGACCCGGACCGACCGTCGTGCCGCCCGGCCTGCGGGCGCAGCATGGGGCCATGGGCGCGTATCGATCAGCGTACGAGCGGAGCATCGCCGACCCGGCCGGCTTCTGGCGGGACGCGGCGGCGGACATCGACTGGTTCCGGGCGCCGGAGCGGATCCTCGACGACGGCGCGGCGCCGCTGTACCGCTGGTTCCCGGACGGGGTGCTGAACACCTGCCACAACGCGCTGGACCGGCACGTGGCGGCCGGCCTCGGCGACCAGCCCGCGCTGATCCACGACAGCCCGGTCACCGGCACGGTACGCACCTACAGCTACGCGGAGCTGCTGGCGGAGACCGCCCGGTTCGCCGGGGCGCTGCGCCGGCTCGGCGTCGGCCGGGGCGACCGGGTGCTGCTCTACCTCGCCATGGTGCCGGAGGCGGTGATCGCGATGCTGGCCTGCGCCCGGCTCGGCGCGGTCCACTCGGTGGTCTTCGGCGGCTTCGCCGCGCACGAGCTGGCCGTCCGCATCGACGACGCCCGGCCGAAGGTGGTGGTCGCCACCTCCTGCGGCATCGAGGTGGACCGGGTCGTCGACTACCACCCGATCCTCACCGCCGCGCTGGGCGAGGCGACGCACGCCCCCACGCACTGCGTGATCGTCCAACGGCCGCAGCGGCCCGCCCCGCTCCTCCCCGGCCGGGACCTGACCTGGGACGAGGTCATGGCGGACGCCGAGCCGGTGGGCTGCGTGCCGGTCAACGCGACCGACCCGCTCTACATCCTCTACACCTCCGGTACGACCGGCCACCCCAAGGGCGTGGTGCGGGACAACGGCGGGCACGCCGTCGCGCTGCGCTGGTCGATGCGGAACGTCTACGACATCGGGCCGGGCGAGGTCTTCTGGGCCGCCTCCGACGTCGGCTGGGTGGTCGGCCACTCCTACATCGTGTACGCGCCGCTGCTCACCGGCGCGACCACCGTGCTGTACGAGGGCAAGCCGGTCGGCACCCCCGACGCGGGCGCGTTCTGGCGGGTGGTCGCCCAGCACCGGGTGGCCGCGTTGTTCACCGCGCCCACGGCGATCCGGGCGATCCGCCGGCAGGACCCGGACGCCGCGCTGATCTCCGGGTACGACCTGAGCAGCCTCCGTACCCTCTTCCTGGCCGGCGAGCGGCTCGACCCGGACACCTGGGCCTGGGCGGGGGAGCACCTCGGCGTGCCGGTGGTGGACAACTGGTGGCAGACCGAGACGGGCTGGCCGGTCGCGGCGAACCCGCGCGGCCTGCAGCCGCTGCCCATCAAGCCCGGCTCCCCGTCGGTGCCGGTGCCCGGGTACGACGTCCGGGTGGTCGACGGCACCGGCCGGAAGGTCCCGCCCGGCACGGACGGCTCGATCGTGATCCGGCTGCCCCTGCCGCCCGGCTGCCTGCCCACCCTGTGGGGCGACGACGAGCGGTACGTCCGCTCCTACCTGTCCACCTTCCCCGGCCACTACCTGACCGGCGACGGCGGGCGGTTCGACGCCGACGGCTACCTCTACGTGATGGGCCGCGCCGACGACGTGATCAACGTGGCCGGGCACCGGCTCTCCACCGGGGCGATGGAGGAGGTGCTGGCCGGCCACCCGGCGGTCGCCGAGTGCGCCGTGATCGGGGTCGCGGACGCCCTCAAGGGTCAGGTCCCCAGCGGGTACGTGGTGCTCAAGGCCGGCGCCGAGGTGGACCCGGACGCCCTCGCCGGCGAGCTGGTCGCCCTGGTCCGCCAGCGGATCGGCCCGGTGGCCGCGTTCCGTCGGGTGACCGTGGTGCCGGCGCTGCCGAAGACCCGCTCCGGCAAGATCCTCCGCCGGACCATGCGCGGGCTGGTCGAGGGGCGGGACGAGCCGGTCCCGGCGACCATCGACGACCCGGCCACCCTGGCGGTCTTCCGCGGCCTCGGCACCGGGGCTGACTGATCCGCGCTGGCCGGAGGCCTGCGGTCAGCCGGCGGCGAAGCGGTGCAGCACGAAGTCCTTCGCCGAGCCGCAGGCGATCACCTCGGTGTTCCACGAGCAGGACTCGCCGCGCACGTCCTTGAGCTGGCCCAGCTCGACGACCCGGCCGGACTCGGCGCCCACCCCGGCGACGCTGCGGTCGTCCTCGCTGCTGCCCAGCGGCTCGGCGAAGACGAGCAGGTTGCCCGCGTCGACCCGGACCGCCACCCCGTCCCGCGCGTCCAGCACCCGCTGCCCGTCCGGCCCGAAGAGGGTGACCGCCGGATCCGGGTAGGTCCGCCGGGCCAGCACCCGCTCGCCGAGCGGCACCAACAGGTCGGCGCCGGGGGCGGACCAGCGCTCCGCCTTCTTCCCCTCGGCCGCGGCCACCACCACGGCGGTCGCCGGGTCGGCGTCGGCCACCTCCAGCAGGCAGGCCCGGTGCTCGCCGCACGGCACCAGCCCCTTGGGCCGGTCCCGGTCGTCCGGCGCCCGGTAGAGCACCGTCGGCTCCGCCGAACTCCCCAGGTCGTACGCGAGCAGTTGGAACCCGCCGTCGTCGTTCGCCACGTACAGCCCGTCCGAGTGCGCGACGACCAGGTCGTCCGGCTCCGCGACGTTGGTGCGTCGGCGCAGCACCGCGCCGGTGGCCATGTCGATCAGGCGGACGGAACGGTCCGACGACACCTGCACGATCCGCCGGACCTCGCCCTGCCAGGGATCCCGGGCGCCACCGCCGGCGAAGCCCGGCCCGGCCAGGCCCTCCTCGCTGGTCACCAGGTGGACGCTGGTGCGCGAGTTGCCGTACTGGTCGCGCGGGTCGGCGCGGCTCCACTTCTCCGTACCGTCGCTCACCCGCAGGCCGACCAGCCGGTGTCCGTCCCGGTCGGCCAGCACCATCACGTCCGTGCCGAAGAAGAACTCGTCGTCGCCGTGCACCGGGTGGTGCCACCGCTGGCGGCCGGAGCCCGCGTCGAGGACCTCCAGCTCACGAGGGGTGCTGGTGCCGGCGGCGTCCGCGACGAGGGCCACCGCGTCGGGCAGGGCGACGATCCGGTCCCACTGTTCGGCGGGCACCGCGCTCTGCCGGCGCCACAGCTCCTTGCCGGTGCCCGCGTCGACGGCGACCACCTCCAGCCGGTCGTCGTCCCGCGGGTACGCCAGATAGGCGCGGTCGCCCAGCGTCGCGGTGAACATGTCGCTGGGCCGGTCCGCGCCGGCCGGGATCCGCGTGCCGTTGTCGAACGCCTGGAAGTCCAGCTCCGGGTGCCGGTCCCGGGTCAGGTAGAGGACCGCCGCGGTGGCCACGCCGGCGAGGGCCGCCACCGCGCCGATCGAGATCCAGAGCGCCCGGCGCCGGCCCCCGCGCGCGGTCGGGGCCGCCGACCCGGGTACGCCCGGCGCGTCGCCCCCGGGCGTCCCGTGCGGCCACGGTGCGGCCGGCGCCGCTCCGCTCGGTGCTCCGGGCGGCATTGGAGCGGGGGACCCGGGCCAGGGCTCCGGGCCGCCGGCGGCGGAGATGACCGGCGCGGATGGCGGCTGCGGCGCGGGGCCGATCGGGGCGGCGGGGACCGTGGCCGCGGAAAGGCCTCGCCCGGGTCGCGCCTGCGGCGCGGGCCCGGCCGGAGCGGCGGCGGGCCAGGAGCGGGCTTGCCGCCACGTCGTCGGCCGCGTGCGAGAAGACAGTCATGCCGGTGGCCGGCGCGCCGTCGTACGCGGTCTTGAGCGAGTCCGCCTGCTCCCACTCGCCGTCCGTCTC
>NZ_QGKS01000291.1 GCF_003172935.1 Micromonospora sicca
GTCGGCGGGTGGGGTGGGTCAGGCGGCGGCGGGGCGCACCTCGGCGAAGTGGCAGGCCGAGGGGTGCGGGTCGGCGGCGCGCAGGACCGTCTGCGGGTCCTGGATGGCGCAGATGTCCTGCGCCTTCCAGCAGCGGGTGCGGAAGTGGCAGCCACTCGGCGGGTCGGCCGGGCTGGGCACGTCGCCGGTGAGCCGGATCATGTTCCGGTTCTCCCGGGCGTCCGGGTCCGGCACCGGCACGGCCGAGAGCAGCGCCTGGGTGTACGGGTGGGTGGCACGCTCGTAGATCTCCTGCTCGGTGCCGATCTCCACGATCCTGCCGAGGTACATCACCGCGACCCGGTCCGAGATGTGCCGGACCACCGACAGGTCGTGCGCGATGAAGATGTACGACAGGCCGAACTCGTCCTGGAGCTGCTCCAGCAGGTTGATCACCTGGGCCTGGATCGACACGTCCAGGGCCGAGACCGGCTCGTCGCAGACGATGACCTCCGGCCGCAGCGCCAGGGCCCGGGCGATGCCGATGCGCTGCCGCTGGCCGCCGGAGAACTGGTGCGGGTACCGGTTGATGTGCTCGGGGTTGAGCCCGACCACGTCCAGCAGCTCCTGCACCCGCTTCTGCTTGCTGCCCTTCGGTGCCGCGTCCGGGTGGATCTCGAACGGCTCGCCGATGATGTCGCCGACCGTCATCCGCGGGTTCAGCGAGGTGTACGGATCCTGCATCACCATCTGCATGTTGCGGCGCAGCCGGCGCAGCTCCGCGCCGGAGGACTTGAAGAGGTCCTTGCCCTCCAGCGTGGCCCGGCCGGAGGTCGGCGTCTCCAGCCGCATCAGCAGCCGGGCGAGGGTCGACTTGCCGCAGCCGGACTCGCCGACGATGCCGAGCGTCTCGCCCCGGCGCAGCTCGAAGCTCACCCCGTCGACGGCCTTCACCGCGCCGGTCTGCTTCTTGAACAGCACACCCTGGCTGATCGGGAAGTGCTTCACCACGTTGTCGACGGAGAGGATCGTCTCGCCGCGGACCTTGGTCGGGCTAGCGGGCGCTGTCATCACGGACCTCCTGCGCGAAGTGGCACGCGCTGGTCCGGCCGTCGCCGAGGACCAGGTCGTGCGGCACCACGTCCACGCAGACCTGCTGCGCGTACGGGCACCGGGGGTGGAACGGGCAGCCGGAGGGGATCCGCATCAGGTTCGGCGGCAGCCCCTTGATGGTGGAGAGCGCCTGCCCGCGTACGTCCATCCGCGGAATCGACTCCAGCAGGCCCTTGGTGTACGGGTGGGCCGGCGCCCGGTACAGCGAGCGCACGTCGGCGTGCTCGACGATCCGGCCGGCGTACATCACGGCGATCCGGTCCGCGACGCCGGCGACCACGCCGAGGTCGTGGGTGATCAGGATCATCGCCATGTCGAGGTCCCGGCGCAGGTCGGCCAGCAGGTCCATGATCTGGGCCTGCACGGTGACGTCGAGCGCCGTCGTGGGCTCGTCGGCGATCAGCACCTTCGGGTTCAGGGCCAGCGCCATCGCGATCATGACGCGTTGCCGCATGCCGCCGGAAAACTGGTGCGGGTAGTCGCCCAGCCGCTTCGCCGCCGCCGGGATCTTCACCAGGTCCATCAGCTCGACGGCCCGCCGTCGGGCGTCGGCCCGGGACATCCCCTCGCGCTGGCGCAGCGTCTCGCCGATCTGCCAGCCGACTGGGAAGACCGGATTCAGCGCGGAGAGCGCGTCCTGGAAGATCATCGCGATCTCCTTGCCGCGCACCTGCCGGCGCTGCTCCTCCGACTGGGTCAGGAGGTCCCGGCCCTGGTACAGGATCTGGCCGGAGCGGACGTGGGCCGGGGGAGTGTCGAGGATGCCCATGATCGCCTGGGCGGTCACCGACTTGCCGGAGCCGGACTCGCCGAGCACCGCCAGGGTCTCGCCCGCGTCCAGGTGGTACGAGACCCCGTTGATCACCTTGGCCACGCCCTCATGGGTGCGGAACTCGACGTGCAGGTCGCGTACCTCGAGCAGGTGGCCGCCGGGCGGGGTGGGAGAGGCCGGCGTCGGCCGGACAGCGGACTGGGTCATGAGAGTTCACCGCAGCTTCGGGTCGAAGGCGTCACGGATCGCGTCGCCGAGCATGATGAACGCCAGCACGGTCAGCGCGAGGAAGGTCGACGGGACGATCAGCGGGGTCGCCGACTCCCGCATGTGGATCCGGCCGGTGTCGATGTCCTGGCCCCACGAGATCGTCGGCGCCTTGAGACCGATGCCCAGGAAGGAGAGCGTCGCCTCGGCGGCGATGAACGAGCCGAGCGCGATGGTGAGCACCACGATGGCCGGGGCCAGCGAGTTCGGCAGGATGTGCCGCCACATGATCCGGCCGTGGCCGGCGCCGAGCATCCGGGCCGCCGCGACGTAGTCCTGCTCCTTCGCGGTGATCACCGACGAGCGCACCACCCGGGCGGCCGTGGTCCAGCCGAGGATGGCCAGCACGAAGATCACCGCCGTGATCCGGACCGTCGGGCTGGCGTTGCCGACCCGCTTGAGCAGCACGATCGCGGCCAGCAGCAGCGGGATGCCGAGCACCACGTCGATCACGCGGGAGAGCACCGCGTCGATCCAGCGGCCGAAGTAGCCGGCCACCATGCCGACCACCAGCGCGATCACCCCGGTGCCCAGCGCGGAGAGCGCGCCGACCAGCAGTGAGGCGCGAGTGCCGTGGACCGCGCGGGAGTACGTGTCGCAGCCCTGAAAGTCGTACCCGAAGATGGCCCCGCCGGACGGCCCGGCGTGCTGCCGGGAGAGCAGGCAGTCGCTCGGGTCGTTCGTGGTGAACAGGCCGGGGGCCAGGGCCATCAGGGTGAAGATGACCACCAGCGCCAGCGAGATCCAGAAGATCGGGTTGCGCCGCAGGTCGCGCCAGGCGTCGCCGGCCAGGCTGCGCGGCTTGTGCGCCGCGCCGATCTGGTTGGGCGTGCCCGGCTCGCCGGAGGGGCCCCGGCGGGCGGCCTGGTTCTCGGTCGCCGCCACCGTCTCAAAATCACTCATAGCGGATCCTCGGATCGAGTACGGCGTACAGGACGTCCACCACCAGGTTCGAGACCAGGTAGACCACGACGAGCACGCTGACGATGCCCACCACCAGCGGTCCGTCCTCGGTGCGGATGCCGCGGAAGAGGTTGAAGCCGACACCGGGGATGTTGAAGACGCCCTCGGTGATGATCGCGCCGCTCATCAGGTTGCCCAGCTCGACACCGAGGAAGGTGACCACCGGGATGAGCGAGTTGCGCAGCACGTGGACGGTGACGATCCGGCGCTTGACCAGGCCCTTGGACCGGGCGGTGCGGACATAGTCGGCGCGCAGGTTCTCCGCCACCGAGGTACGGGTCAGCCGCAGCGCGGTGGCCAGCGACAGCGAGCCGAGCACGATGCCCGGCAGCAGCAGCGCGTAGAACGTCGGCTCGGAGCCGGCGGTGGGCGGGAAGAGCTGCCACTTGACGCCCAGGAAGTACTGGGCGAGCGGCGCCAGCACGATGGTCGGGATGCCGAGCACCAGCAGGGTGAGCACCAGCGTCGAGTTGTCGAAGATGCTGGCCCGGCGGATGCCGGCGATCACGCCGGCGGTGACGCCGAAGATGATCGCCACGGCGAGCGCGATCAGCGCGAGCTTCACGGTGATCGGCCAGGCCGCCTGAAGGATGTCGCCGATCTGCCGGCCGGTCAGCGACTGGCCGAGGTCACCCTGGAGCAGGCTCTTGACGTAGTCGAAGTAGCGGTAGAAGAAGCCACCGACGCCCGTGGCGTCCAGGTGGTACTTCTCGGTCAGGTATGCCCGCTGGGCCGCCGTCACCGGTCGTTCGCCTGCGAGGGCCTGGATGGGGTCGCCCTGGCCGGCGAACATCAGCGCGTAGACGATCAGGGTGGTCCCGAAGAACGCGAGGACCATCTGCAGTAGGCGCCGCAAGATGTAGCGGAACATGCTTAGCAGTCTCTCCGGAAATGTGCGAAAGGGTCGCGGGACGGCATCTCTGGTCGTACCGGAAATATCGGTAGGGGTGCCGTCCGGCCCGGGGGAGGCCGGCGCCGCCTCCGACGCCGGGCGCGCGGCCCGGCCGGGGTAGCGCGGTCCGGGCCACCCGGGCGTCGTCGCCCGGATGGCCCGCACCATGGTCAGCTCAGCTGGCCGCTTCGATCTTGACGAGGTTGACCCGCTGGAACAGGTCCATCTCGACGTTCTTGACCTTGGACGAGTGGCCGAACACGTTCTCGCCGAAGCGGAGCGGGATCACCGGCATGTCCTTGGCCAGGATGTCCTCCGCCTGCTGGTACTTGGCGATCGCCTCGTCCTGCGTCTTGGCGGCCGAACCCTCCTTGACCAGCTTGTCGAACTCCGGGTTGCTGTAGCCGTAGTAGTTCGACGAGCCGTTGGTGGTGTACAGCGGGCCGAGGTAGTCCTCCATCGACGGGTAGTCCATCACCCAGCCCATCCGGAACAGACCCACCGGCTGCTTCTTCTCGACCTTGGTCAGCAGGTCGGCGAACTTCGGCTCGGCCGAGCCGACGACGTCGACGCCCAGGTTGGCCTTCAGCTGGTTGGCGGTGGCGTCGACCCAGTCCTTGTGACCGCCGTCCCCGTTGTAGGAGATGACGATCTTCGACGGGCCGCCGGCGGCCTGGTAGAGCTTCTTGGCCTCGGCCGGGTTGAACTCCCCGGCAGCGCCCGCGGTGTTGTCCCGGTAGCCCGGCAGCACCGGCGAGACGAACGAACGGGCCGGCTGCTGCGAACCCTTGAAGATCGACTTGGTGATCTCGTCCCGGTCGATCGCCATCGAGATGGCCTTGCGCACGTCCGGGTTGCTGTAGTCCTTGTCGAACGTCGGGAACGCGAGGAACTGGAACGACGACATCGGGCTGGTCTGGTACCGGTCACCGAGGTCGGTCGGCGCGGTGCTCAGGTTCTCGGTCGGGATCGTCGGGAGGACGTCCAGGTTGTCCCCCTGCACGTCCGCGTAGGCCGCGGTGAGCTGCTGGTAGACCCGGAACTCGACGCCCTTGACCTTGGGCTTCTGGCCCGGGTACGCGTCGTACCGCTCGACGTCGATCTTGGCGTCGTGCTGCCAGGTGCCCTTCATCTTGAACGGGCCCTGACCGATCGGCGCCTGCTCGTACGAGTCCTTCAGCACGCCCGGGCCGGAGAACGCGGCCTCCGGCAGCGGGTAGAAGGCGGTGTAGCCGAGCATCGTCTTGAAGTCGATGTACGGCTCGGACAGCGTCACGGTGAAGGTGAGGTCGTCGACCTTCTTCAGCCCGGACATCGTCTTGGCCTTCGGCTTCTCGCCCTGCAGGTCCTGGTAGCCGGCGATCTTCTCGAAGAAGTAGCTGGCGCCCTGGCCGTTGGGGGCGTACGCGCCGTAGTTCCACGCGTTGATGTAGTCGTCGGACGTGGCCTTCTCACCGTTGTGGAAGGTGAAGCCGTCCTTCAGCTTGATCGTCCAGACCTTGTTGTCCGACGACGTCACCGACTGGGCCGCCACCTCGTACGGCTTGTTCTGCGCGTCGTAGTCGACGAGCGGGCTGAACAGGCCGGCGAGCACCTGGGAACCCGACGTCTCGGTGGTGTTCGTCGGAACCAGGTGCTGCGGCTCGCTGATCTGGATGCTGACGGCCGCGTTGGGGTCGCTGCTGCCGGATCCGCTGCCTCCGCCGCTGCCGCAGGCCGCGAGGCCCAGGGTCACCGCGAGCGGGAGGGCGGTCCAGGCAGCAAGCCTACGAACTCGCATTGAGTCTCCTCATCTCCTCACGCTGCGCAGTCAGGCCCGGCGTGGGGTGACGCTGCGCAACAATCGGCAACGGTAGGTCGCCGGCGGCAGCTTCGACAACGAGAGCGTTGCGAAGGGGTAACGGAATGGGGTGCCGGGCCTTGTCGACGTCGGGCACCTCTGCTAAGGAGGAGGCCCGGAATCCCTGCTCAGGCTGCCTCTCCGCCCGCCCGGCCGCGCGCCTGGCGTGCGGTCGCGACGCAGCCGCGACCTTGCGTGCCCGTTGTCCGCTCTGTGGAGGTTGATGATCGTCTGTCGGTCTCGCGATGTGGCGCGATCCACAGCACCTAACTGTGAGTGATTAAACCCACGTTACGTTTAGTCACGGTTTGCCGTCCTCGGCCGGGCGGGCGACGCGCGTGAGACGATCGGTGCGTGACGGCGACGATCCTGGACGGCAAGGCGACCGCGGCGGAGATCAAGGACGAGCTGCGGGTACGGGTCAAGGCGCTCGCGGAGCGCGGCATCACCCCCGGGCTGGGCACCGTCCTGGTGGGCGCCGACCCCGGCTCCCAGGCGTACGTCAACGGCAAGCACCGGGACTGCGCCGAGGTGGGCATCGCCTCGATCCGGCGCGAGCTGCCGGCCGACGCCACCCAGACCCAGCTCGACCAGGTGCTGACCGAGCTCAACGCCGACCCGGCCTGCCACGGCTACATCGTCCAGCTGCCGCTCCCGGCCCACCTGGACACCCAGCGCGCGCTGGAGATGATCGACCCGGACAAGGACGCCGACGGCCTGCACCCGGTCAACCTGGGCCGGCTGGTGCTCGGCTACGACGCTCCGCTGCCCTGCACCCCGCGCGGCATCGTGGAGCTGCTCCGCCGGTACGACATCGCGCTGCGCGGCGCCAAGGTCGCCCTGATCGGCCGGGGCAACACGGTCGGGCGCCCGCTCGGCCTGCTGCTCACCCGGCGCAGCGAGAACGCCACCGTGACGCTCTGCCACACCGGCACCCTGGACCTCGCCGCGCACACCCGGGCGGCCGACATCGTCATCGTCGCGGCCGGCGTGCCGGGACTGCTCACCGCCGACATGGTCACGCCGGGCGCCACCGTGGTCGACGTCGGCATCACCCGGGTGGTCGGCGCGGACGGCAAGGGCCGCTACACCGGCGACGTGGACCCCGAGGTGGCCGAGGTCGCCGGCGCGCTGGTGCCGATGCCCGGCGGCGTCGGCCCGATGACCCGGGCGATGCTGCTGACAAACGTCGTCGAGCGCGCCGAGCGCGGCTGATCCGCCCGCACCCGGCTCATCGGGTCGCCGGGGTGCTGTGTCGTTACGCCCAAGCGCGTCATAACCGTCCGCCCCTCGCCCGATCGGTGCCAGGATGGCTGATACGGTCCGGAAAACCGACTGGTATCAGGGAGTGGGACGACCATGGGTAAGAAGGTCACTGTCGTCGGCGCCGGCTTCTACGGCTCCACCACCGCACAGCGCCTGGCCGAGTACGACATCTTCGACACCGTCGTGATCACCGACATCGTGGAGGGCAAGCCGGCCGGTCTCGCGCTGGACCTCAACCAGTCGCGCGCGGTCGAGGGCTTCGAGACCAAGGTCGTCGGCGCCACCACCGGCCCGAACGGCGAGGGCTACGAGGCCATCGAGGGCTCCGACGTCGTCGTCATCACCGCCGGCCTGCCCCGCAAGCCCGGCATGAGCCGGATGGACCTGCTGGAGACCAACGCCAAGATCGTCCGCCAGGTCGCCGAGAACGTCGCCAAGTACGCCCCGAACGCCGTCGTCATCGTGGTCTCCAACCCGCTCGACGAGATGACCGCGCTGGCCCAGCTCGCCACCCAGTTCCCGAAGAACCGGGTGCTCGGCCAGGCCGGCATGCTCGACACCGCCCGGTTCACCAACTTCGTCGCCGAGGCGCTGAACGTACCGGTGAAGTCGGTCAAGACCCTCACCCTCGGCTCGCACGGCGACACCATGGTCCCGGTGCCCTCCAAGAGCACCGTCAACGGCAAGCCGCTGCGTGACGCGATGCCCGCCGCGCAGATCGAGGAGCTGGTCGTCAAGACCCGCAACGGTGGCGCCGAGGTGGTCGCGCTGCTGAAGACCGGCTCGGCGTACTACGCCCCGTCGGCCGCCGCCGCCCGGATGGCCAAGGCCGTCGCGGAGGACTCCGGCGAGGTCATGCCGGTCTGCGCCTGGGTCGACGGGCAGTACGGCATCTCCGGCGTCTACCTGGGCGTCGAGGCCCAGATCGGCCGCGAGGGCGTCAAGAAGGTCGTCGAGACCGACCTGGACGCCGACGAGCTGGCCAGCCTCAAGGCCGCCGCCGAGGCCGTCCGCGCGAAGCAGGCCGACATCGCCAACATGTGAGCTGATCCAACCCCGAAGGGGCACGCCGGCACCCGCCGGCGTGCCCCTTCGGGGTTGGATCAGCTCACATG
>NZ_QGKS01000075.1 GCF_003172935.1 Micromonospora sicca
GGCGTGGGCCGGGTCGGGCGGGTTGTCGTACTCGTCGTGGATCTCCCCGACCAGCTCCTCGATCAGGTCCTCGCAGGTGACGATGCCGGCGGTGCCGCCGTACTCGTCGACGACGACGGCGAGGTGGTGGCCCTCGCGGCGCATCTCGGTGAGCGCGGCGAGCACCCGCTTGCTGCCGGGCAGCTGCTTCACCTCACGGGTCAGCTCGCCGACGGTGGTGCATGGGTCGCGGTCCGGGCGGAGCAGCACGTCCCGCAGGTGGACGAAGCCGACCACGTCGTCGTGGGTGCCGTCGACCACCGGGTACCGGGTGTGCGTCTCGGCCCGGACCAGCCGCTCCGCCTCGGCGATGGTGAGCCGGGCGGAGAGGAACACGACCTCGGTGCGGGGCATCATCACTTCGCGGACCAGGCTCGCCCCGGCCACCAGCACCTCGTCGATGATCCGGCGTTCGTCGGGGTCGAGCAGCGTGTTGGCGGCGACCAGGTCGCGCAGCTCCGCCTCGCTGATCCGCTCCCGGCCGGCGGTGGGGCTGGCGCCGAGCAGGTCGGTGACCAGCCGGGTGGCGCCGTCGGCGGCGCGGACCACCAGCCGGGCGACGGTCCGGGCGACCGGCCCCGGTTCGCGCCGGGGCCGCCCCGGCGGTCGACGCCGGAGTCCGGGACCGCCTGACTCCCGCATGACAAGGATGTTGACATCCTCTCCCGCCTAGAGGTGGGAGATTCCCGCTTCCAGCGTCGTACGTCGCCGACGCTGGGTGGGTGGTCGACAGGACGCCTTTCGGCCCCTGTCCCGGACTGCCCGCCCGGTGAGTGGGGACGCCGCCTCGGCGACGTCCCTGACGTTGATCGCGGCGTTCAGGTCAGCGTTCGCCTGGTGTCCGCAGGGCCCGCATCGGAATGTCGCTTGGCTTTCGCGGTTGATCCGGTCGGTGTTCCCGCAGCGGCTGCAACGCTGGGAGGTGAACGCGGCTGGCACCTTCACGATTCGGGTGCCGGTGGTACGTGCGTGATTGGCGAGGACCACCGCGAACAGCCCCCAGCCCTTGCCGAGGATCGAGCGGTTCAGTCCGGCCTTCTGGCGGACGTTCGTGCCAGGCTCCTCGACGGTGCCCTTCGCGGTGACGGTCATGGCCTTGGTGTTGAGGTCTTCGAGCGCGACGAGCAACAGAACCGGCCTGACCCTCGAGAACCCTCGCGGCCTTCGGCCCTAAGGGCGGCGCACTGCGGCTTGTCTTGGTAGACGGCGGGCGCCGACCGGTTCGCGCCAGTGTTCGGATCTGTTCAATCATGGCGGATCGTGGTGGAATGGGGACGGTCACGCGCAGCCGCGGCACAGCCCCCGGCCGTAGGGTGATCACGAACGGCCGCGGCGGGAGCGGCCAGGCAGGAGGAACCCGACGTGAAACTGCTCGTCACCGGCGGCGCCGGCTACATCGGCAGCGTGGTGACCCGGATGCTGCTCGACGACGGTCACGGCGTGACGGTCCTGGACGACCTGCGGACCGGCCACCGGGAGGCGCTCGCTCCCGACGCGACCCACGTCGACCTGCCGATCCACGAGGCCGCCCGGGTGCTCACCCCGGACGCCGGCTTCGACGGGGTGCTGCACTTCGCCGCGCTGATCGCCGCCGGCGAGTCGATGGTCAAGCCCGAGCTGTACTGGCACAACAACACGGTCGGCTCGCTCGCCCTGATCGACGCGGTCCGCGCCGCCCGGGTGCCCCGCCTGGTCTTCTCCTCCACCGCCGCCGTCTACGGCAACCCCACCGAACTGCCCATCCCGGAGACCGCCGTCAAGGCCCCCACCAACACGTACGGGGCGACCAAGCTGGCCGTCGACATGGCGCTCACCTCCGAGGCGATCGCCCACGACCTGGCCGCCGTCTCGCTGCGCTACTTCAACGTCGCCGGGGCGTACCTGCACGACGGCCGGGCGATCGGCGAGCGGCACGACCCGGAGACCCACCTGATCCCGATCGCGCTGGACGTCGCCGCCGGCCGGCGGGAGAAGCTCCAGCTCTTCGGCGACGACTACCCCACCGTCGACGGCACCTGCGTGCGCGACTACATCCACGTCGAGGACCTGGCCCGCGCCCACCTGCTGGCGCTGACCGCCGCGACGCCCGGCCGGCACCGGATCTACAACCTGGGCAACGGCAACGGCTTCACCAACCGGCAGGTGGTGGAGGTGGTCCGCGAGGTGACCGGGCACCCGCTGCCGGTCGAGGTGGCGCCGCGCCGCGAGGGCGACCCCGCCGAACTGGTCGCCTCGTCCGCGCTGGCCCGCGCGGAACTCGGCTGGGTGCCGGCGAAGCCCACCCTGCACGACATGGTCGGCGACGCCTGGGCCTTCTACCGCACCCACGTCCTGGAGCAGCGGTGACCGAGCCGGGCACGGCGGTCGGCGCCGTCGCGGAGCGCGCCACCGCCGGCTTCCGTCAGTGGTACGGCGCCGAGCCGGCGGGCCGCTGGGCGGCTCCCGGGCGGGCGAACCTGATCGGCGAGCACACCGACTACAACGACGGTTACGTGCTGCCGTTCGCGCTGCCGCTGCGTACCGTGGTCGCCGCCGCAGCGCAGGACGGCGAGCGCTGGACCGTCTGGTCGGAGCTCGCCGACTCCCCGGTCGAGTTCGGCGCCGCCGAGGCCGACCAGGCCGGCCGGGTCAGCGGCTGGGCCGCGTACGTCGCCGGGGTGGTCTGGGCGCTGCGGGCCGCCGGCCACCGGGTGCCCGGCGCCCGGCTGGCCATCGCCTCCGACGTGCCGGTCGGCTCCGGGCTCTCCTCCTCGGCGGCGGTCGAGGCGGCGACGCTCGCCGCCCTGGTCGACCTGGGCGGGCTGGACCTGGCCGCCGACCGGCGGCCCCGGCTCGCCCAGCGCGCCGAGAACGACTACGTCGGCGCGCCCACCGGGATCATGGACCAGTCCGCGGTGATCCGCTGCCGCGCGGGGCACGCGCTCTTCCTGGACTGCCGCACCGAGTCCGTCGAACACATCCCGTTCGACCTGGACGCCGCCGGGCTGGCCGTGCTGGTGATCGACAGCCGCGCCCCGCACCGGCACGCCGACGGCGAGTACGCCGCCCGCCGGAAGTCCTGCGAGCGGGCCGCCGAACTGCTCGGGGTGCGCGCGCTGCGGGACGTCTCCCCCGCCGACCTGGACGCCGCGCTGACCCGGCTCGACGACGAGGAGATGCGCCGCCGGGTGCGCCACGTGGTGACCGAGGACCAGCGGGTGCTCGACACCGTGGCGCTGCTGCGCGCTGGCCGGATCCGCGACATCGGACCGCTGCTGACCGCCTCGCACGCCTCGATGCGGGACGATTTCGAGATCACTGTGCCGGAGATCGACACCGCCGTCGAGGCGGCCCTGGCCACCGGGGCGTACGGGGCGCGGATGACCGGCGGCGGCTTCGGCGGCTGTGTCCTCGCCCTGGTCGAGGCGTCCTCCGCCGACGCCGTGGCGCGGGCCGTCGTCGAGGCGTACGCCGAGCGGGGCTTCGCCGCCCCCGGCACGGTGACCGTCGCCCCCACCGCGGGCGCCGCCCGCCTCGACTGACCAGCCCGATAAACGATCAAGAGGTTTGCGTCGGGAATCCCGCGGGACCCGACGCAAACCTCTTGATCGACAGGGCTGGGTGGGGCCTCAGCCGGCCTCGACGATCATGCCGGCGCCGACCGTGCGGTTGGTGGACTCGTCGATGATGACGAAGCCGCCCGTCGTGCGGTTGCGGCGGTACTCGTCCGCCAGCAGCGGCACCGTCGTCCGCAGCCGGACCCGGCCGATCTCGTTCAGCTTCAGCTCGGCCGCCGACTCGTCCCGGTGCAGCGAGTTGATGTCCAGCCGGTAGTGCAGCCCCCGCACGATCGCCCGCGCCGAACGGGTGGTGTGCTTGATCGCGTACCTGCCGCCGACCTGGAGCGGGCGGCTCTCGTCCATCCAGCAGATCATCGCCTCGATGTCCTGCGCGACCGTCGGGGCGTTGTGCGGCCGGCAGATCATGTCGCCACGGGAGATGTCGATCTCGTCGGTCAGCCGGACGGTCACCGACATCGGCGGGAACGCCTCGTCCACCGGGCCGTCGGCCGTCTCCACGGAGGCGATCCGGCTGGTGAAGCCGGACGGCAGCACCATCACCTCGTCACCCGGCTTCAGCACGCCGGAGGCCACCTGACCGGCGTAACCCCGGTAGTCGGTGACGGTGGTGGACTGCGGCCGGATCACGTACTGCACCGGGAACCGCACGTCGACCAGGTTGCGATCGCTGGCGATGTGCACCCGCTCCAGGTGGTGCAGCAGCGACGGCCCGTCGTACCAGGGCATGTTCTCCGAGCGGCTGACGATGTTGTCGCCGCGCAACGCGGAGATCGGCACCACGGTCAGGTCCGGCGCGTCGAGCTTCGCGGCGAACGCGGTGAACTCGTCGGCGATCCGCTCGAACACCTCCTGCGACCAGTCGACCAGGTCCATCTTGTTGACGCAGAGGACCAGGTGCGGCACCCGCAGCAGCGAGCAGAGGAACGCGTGCCGGCGGGACTGCTCCACCAGGCCCTTGCGGGCGTCCACCAGGATCAGCGCCAGGTCGGCGGTCGAGGCGCCGGTGACCATGTTCCGGGTGTACTGGATGTGCCCCGGGGTGTCGGCGATGATGAACTTCCGCCGCGGGGTGGCGAAGTAGCGGTACGCCACGTCGATGGTGATGCCCTGCTCCCGCTCGGCCCGCAGGCCGTCGGTGAGCAGCGCCAGGTTGGTGTACTCGTCGCCCCGGGCCGCGCTGACCGCCTCCACCGCGGCGAGCTGGTCGGTGAAGAGCGACTTGGTGTCGTACAGCAGCCGCCCGATCAGGGTCGACTTGCCGTCGTCGACGCTGCCCGCGGTGGCGAACCGCAACAGGTCCATCGGCCGCCCCTCGGGCAGCCCGGTGTCGGCGGCCGGAGCCGCGGTGTCGACGCTCATCAGAAGTAGCCCTCCCGCTTGCGGTCCTCCATGGCGGCCTCGCTGACCCGGTCGTCGCCGCGGGTCGCGCCGCGCTCGGTGATCCGGGTGGCGGCCACCTCCTCGATGACCCGCTCCACCGTGTCGGCGTCCGAGCGGACGGCCGCGGTGCAGGAGGCGTCACCCACCGTGCGGTAGCGCACCTGCGCCTTGAACCGCTCCTCGCCCGCCCGGGGGCGGAAGAACTCGTTGACCGCGTACAGCATGCCGTCCCGGTCGATCACCTCGCGCTCGTGCGCGTAGTAGATCGACGGCAGCGGGATCCGCTCCCGGGCGATGTAGTGCCAGACGTCCAGCTCGGTCCAGTTGGAGAGCGGGAAGACCCGGATCGACTCGCCCGGGTGGTGCCGGCCGTTGTAGAGCGACCACAGCTCGGGCCGCTGGTTCTTCGGGTCCCACTGGCCGAACTCGTCGCGGAAGCTGAACACCCGCTCCTTCGCCCGGGCCTTCTCCTCGTCCCGGCGGGCGCCGCCGAAGAGCGCGTCGAAGCGGTGCTTCTCCACCGCCTCCAGCAGCACCGGGGTCTGGATGCGGTTGCGGGTGCCGTCCGCCGCCTCGCGGACCATCCCATTGGCCAGGGCCTCGGGCACGCTGGCCACGATCAGTTGCAGGCCCAGCTCGGCGACCCGCTGGTCGCGGTACTCCAGGACCTCGGGGAAGTTGTGCCCGGTGTCGACGTGCATCACCGGGAAGGGAATGTTGGCCGGGGCGAAGGCCTTCTGGGCCAACCGGAGCATCACGATCGAGTCCTTGCCACCGGAGAAGAGCAGCACCGGGCGCTCCATCTCCGCGACCACCTCGCGCATCACGAAGATGCTCTCGGCCTCGAGCGCGTCCAGGTGCGAGACCTGGTACGCGGCGGGGGCGGTCATGACACGGCCTCGATTCGCTCGGATCCGCTCATGGGGATTCCAGACCTTTCCGGTCGGACACGTGAGGAAGAACGACAGGTTACCCGGAATGCCGCTGCAGCGCTGCAAGCAACCGGCTGGCGAGATCCTTGCGACAGACCAGCAGGTCGGGCAGACGCGGGTCGGCCTCGTTGTATTTCAGCGCAGAACCGTCGATCCGGGAAGCATGCAGTCCGGTGGCCGTCGCCACAGCGACCGGAGCAGCCGAATCCCACTCGTACTGACCGCCGGCGTGGATGTACGCGTCGACCTCACCGGTGACCACAGCGGCGATCTTCGCGCCCGCCGAGCCCATCGGCACCAGATGCGCGCCGACGTCTTCTGCCAGATCGGTCAGGAAAACCGGCGGACGGCTACGACTGGCCGCCAACCGGATGGTCCGCGTGCCGGCCGAGGTCGCCGCCTCCAACGTCATCGGCGGGTACGCCGGCGGGTAGTCGGTGCCCAGCACCCGGTGCTGTGCCGGCAGCCCCACCGCGCCCGCGATCAGGCCGTGCGGGGTCGGCGCCCGGCGCGCCCAGAGCGCCACGTGCACCGCCCAGTCCGAGCGCCCCTCCTCGGCGAACTCCCGGGTGCCGTCCAGCGGGTCGATGATCCAGACCCGGTCGGCGTTCAGCCGGGACACCGCATCGGTGCTCACCTCGGCCGCCCAGGCCAGCCGGGAGCCCTCGTCCTCCTCGGAGAGCACCGCGTCCGCCGGACGCCACTTCGCCAGCTCGGTACGGATCAGGTCGTGCGAGACCTTGTCCCCCGCCGACTTCAACGCCCCCGCGTCCGCGAAACCCAGCTCCGCGCGCAGGTTGACCAGCGCCTGCCCGGCCCGCGCCGCCAACCAGCGGGCGAACGCGCCGTCGATCATCGGAGGACTGCCCATGTACCGCTCCCGTCGCCCCGCCGCGACCCGCGGTCGTCGGCCTCCGCCACGCCAGAAGGCGCAGACTACCGGCCCGGACCGCCCGGACCGCGTACGCCCCGCCCAGGTCAGCCGCCGTGGTAGAGGTTCTGCGTCGGCTCCACCCCGCGGGTGACCACCGACTCCACCACGTCCGCCGCCCGGTCGACCAGGAACTCCAACTCCTTGCGCTCGACCGCGGAGAAGTCCGACAGCACGTAGTCGGCCGGGTCCTGCCGCCCCGGCGGCCGGCCGATGCCGAACCGCACCCGGACGTACTCCTTCGTGCCCAGCGACTTCGACATCGACCGCAGCCCGTTGTGCCCGCCCTCGCCACCGTCGCACTTCACCCGCACCTGCCCGTACGGGATGTCCAGCTCGTCGTGCACGGCGATCACCCGGTCCGGCGGGATCTTGTGGAACTGGGCCAGCGCGGTGACCGGGCCACCGGAGAGGTTCATGTACGTCAGCGGCTTCACCAGCACCAGCTTCGGCCCACCGAAGCCGAGCCGCCCCTCGGCGACCTCCGCCACCGCGCGCTTGTGCCGGCCGAACCTGCCACCCACCCGGCCGGCGAGCAGCTCGGCCACCATGAAGCCGACGTTGTGCCGGTTACCCGCGTACTCCCGACCGGGGTTGCCAAGGCCGACCACCAGCCACGGCCCCGTCTCGTCCGTCACGCCACGCCCCTCCCGCGCCGCCGCCACCCGGCGGCCGTCCCGATACGCCGACAGGCGCCCCCGAAACCCGGGAGCGCCTGTCGCACAGCTTGCGGACCGATCAGGCCTCGGTCTTCGCCTCGGCCGGGGCCGCCTCGCCCTCGGCGGCCGGCGTCTCGGCACCCTCGGCGGCGGTGGTCTCCTCGCCGACCTCGGCCTCGGCCTCCTCGGCGGCCTCCTCGACCTCGGGGAGGGTCGCCTCGAGCTGCTCGGCGGTCGGCGCGGCGGTCACCGTGGCGACCGGCATCTCCGGGTCGGTGGCCAGCTCGACGCCGGCCGGCAGCTCGACGTCCGCGGCGGTGACCTGGACGCCCGGCACGGCGCCCTCGATCGAGGCCTCCAGGTGGTCCGGCACCCTGGTGGCGTCGGCGGTCACCGAGAGGGTGTCGTGGTCGTGCACGATCAGGGTGTCCCTCGCGGCCTCACCGGTCAGCTGGACCGGGACCTCGACGGTGACCTTCTCGCCGCGGCGGACCAGCAGCAGGTCGACGTGCTCGAAGGTGTCCTTGATCGGGTCACGCTGGATCGCCTTCGGCAGCGCCAGCACCTGGGTGCCGTCGCTCACCTCGATCGCGAAGAGCTGGTTGGCGCCACCCTTGCGGATGGCGGCGGCGAACTCACGCGCCGGCAGCGCGATGTGCTTGGGCTTCTCGCCGTGGCCGTACAGCACGGCGGGCACCTTGCCGGCCCGGCGGGTACGACGGGCACCACCCTTGCCGAACTCGGTGCGGGGCTCGGCGCTGATCTTTACCTCGGACACGGGGAAACTCCTGATGCTTCGCTGCGGCGGCTTGTCGTCTGGCGGTGCTGGGCGAGGGGCTCGCTGGGGCTCATGCGTCATGAACGACTGCCCGGAGCACCGCGTCGATGACGGCGCCTCCGTGCGGTGCTTTTCAGCGACCCGCCGGGCACCCTCGCCGTGGCAACCGCACCAGTCTACCCGAGGGAATTCCGAGCCTTCCGGCAGTCCCCATGTCCCCGTTGCCGTCGACCCGAGGGCCGACGGGAACGGCACCGCGACACGCCGCTCGCCGCGGCGCGGAAGATCAGCTCAGGCCACCGAAGAGGGTGGTCACCGAACCGTCGTCGAAGACCTCCCGGATCGCCCGGGCCAGCAGCGGCGCGATCGACAGCACGGTGAGCTTGTCGAGCTGCTTCTCCGGCGTGATCGGCAGGGTGTTCGTCACCACGACCTCGCTGATCGGGCTGTTCTTCAGCCGCTCGGTCGCCGGGTCGGAGAGCAGCGCGTGGGTGGCCGCGACGACGATCTCGGCCGCGCCGGAGTCCTTGAGGATGTCGGCGGCCCTGCTGATCGTGCCACCCGTGTCGATCATGTCGTCGACGATCAGGCAGACCCGGCCCTCGACCTCACCGACCACCCGGTTCGCCACCACCTGGTTGGGCTTCAGCGGGTCGCGGGTCTTGTGGATGAACGCGAGCGGGCAACCGCCCAGCCGGTCGGTCCAACGCTCCGCCACCCGCACCCGGCCCGAATCCGGCGCCACCACGGTCATCGGCCGGCCCGCGTACTTGCGCTCGACGTACTCGGCGAGCACGTCCATCGCGAACAGGTGGTCCACCGGGCCGTCGAAGAAGCCCTGGATCTGCGCGGTGTGCAGGTCGACCGTGAGGATCCGGTTCGCCCCGGCGGTCTTGAGCAGGTCGGCCACCAGGCGGGCCGAGATCGGCTCCCGGCCGCGGTGCTTCTTGTCCTGCCGCGAGTACGGGTAGAACGGCAGCACCACGGTGATCCGCTTGGCCGAACCGCGCTTCAGCGCGTCGATCATGATCAGGGTCTCCATGACCCAGGTGTTGACCCCGTGCGTCACGGACTGCACCACGAAGGCGTCCGAACCACGTACCGAGTCCTTGAACCGGACGAAGATCTCGCCGTTGGCGAAGTCGTAGGCGTCGGAGGGGGTCGGCGCCACGCCGAGCACCTCACCGATCTCCTTGGCCAACTCCGGAAAGCCGCGTCCGGAGAAGAGCATCAGGCTCTTGCGGTTTTCGGCGACGATGCTGCCCATGGGCCCGTCTGCTCCCGTTTGTCGGTGTTTCCCGGCGGCGGTGGAGCCGGGGACTATTCGGTTGCAGTATCCCCCGCGTTCAGCGGTCCTCCCACGGTCTCCGCACTCCCGTGGATTGGCTCACCTTCACTTGCGGCGGCGGCCCCGCCCGACGCACCCTCGCGGGCCCGCTGGGCGGCCTCGGCGGCCGGCGTACCGGCCCGCTTGCGCAGCACCCAACCCTCGACGTTGCGCTGCTGGCCCCGGGCCACCGCCATCGCGCCCGGCGGCACGTCCGCGATGATCACCGAGCCGGCCGCCGTGTACGCCCCGTCGCCCACCTCGACCGGCGCGACGAACATGTTGTCCGCTCCGGTACGGGCGTGGCTGCCGATGGTGGTGTGGTGCTTCCTCACCCCGTCGTAGTTGACGAAGACCGTCGCCGCGCCGATGTTGCTGTGCTCGCCGATGGTGGCGTCGCCGACGTACGACAGGTGCGGCACCTTGGAGCCCTCGCCGATCGTGGCCTTCTTCGTCTCCACGAACGTGCCCACCTTGGCCTTGCGGGCCAGCCGCGACTCCGGCCGCAGGTACGCGTACGGCCCGACGGTGGCCTGCGGGCCGACCTCGGCGCCCACCGCGTGGCTGCGCAGCACGGTCGCGCCCTCGCCCACGGTGGTGTCGATCAGCGTCACGTCCGGCCCGACCACCGCGCCGGCACCGACCGCCGTCGCTCCCTGGAGCTGGGTGTTCTGGTCGAGCACCGCGTCCCGCTCGACGGTCACCGTCACGTCGATCCAGGTGGTGTGCGGGTCGAGGATGCTCACCCCGCTGCGCATCCAGCCCTCGTTGACCCGGTCCCGGAGCAGCCGGCGCAGCGCGGCCAGCTCCACCCGGTCGTTGCAGCCCAGCGTCTCCACGTGGTCCGCGGCGCAGTACACCGCCACCGGCTCACCGCCGTCGCGGAGCAGGCCGAAGACGTCGGTCAGGTACTCCTCGCCCTGGTCGTTGTCGGTGGAGAGCTTGCCCAGCGCGTCGCGCAGCCGCGCCACGTCGAAGGCGTAGATGCCGGCGTTGATCTCCCGCAGCGCCCGCTGTTCCGGGGTCGCGTCGCGCTCCTCGACGATCTGCGCCAGCCGGCCGTCGGCGTCCCGCACGATCCGGCCCAGGCCGGTCGGGTCGGGCACCTCGGCGGCGAGCACGGTCGCCGCGGCGCCCGCGCCCTCGTGCGCCTCGACGAGAGCGGGGACGGTCTCCGGCCGCAGCAGCGGCACGTCCCCGTTGATCACCACGACGGTGCCGGCGGCGTCCGGCACCGCGTCCAGCGCGATCCGCACGGCGTGCCCGGTGCCGAGCTGCTGCGCCTGGAGCACCGGGGTGGCCTCCGGGGCGATTTCGGCCAGGTGGGCGCGGACCTGGTCGGCGCCGTGCCCGACCACCACCACGGTGCGGTCCGCGCGCAGCGGCGCGGCCGCGGCCAGCACGTGGCCCAGGAGGGTACGACCGAGCAGCGGGTGCAGCACCTTGGGCAGGGACGACTTCATCCGCTTGCCCTCACCGGCGGCGAGCACGACAACGGTGCGGAGGTGGGGCTCGGGCACGACGTGGCTCCCGTCGGGACGGCGACAGTCTCGCGGCCATGCTAACCACGCGGCCCGGCAGGTTTTACCGTTACCCCACCTGAGCAGGATCTGGACGTAATGGAGAAGCTCGGCCGCCAGGATTCGAACCTGAAACTCAAGAACCAAAATCTTGGGTGTTGCCAATTACACCACGGCCGACTGCAACGCCCGATAGCTTAGCGCCTGCCGCAGGCCGCCACGAGAGTCACTCCGGGGCACCGGCCGGCTTGCTGAGGCCGTCCATCACGCCCTCGATCCAGAGATGCAGCTCTCGGGCTTTCGGCACCCGCACGACCAGGCACCCTCGGTAGTTGTCCCCGATGTTGAGACGCGTCGTCTGCGGCTTGTGCCTCTTGAGCGTCGGGCGCTGCAGGCACTCCATGCCGATCCCCAGCTTGCCCGCCCACCATCTCCCGGCCGCTTCGGCGTCGGCGTTCTCATGGATGCTCACCCGGTATCGGAGATCGGTGCGGGATCGCCCGTTCGCCTCGATGAACCTGATGAACGGCTCCACCAGGCGGATGTCGCTGTTGGTGAAGATCAAGTCGTACCGCTGGTTCTCAGGCTTGCTCTCGGTGCCCTCACACCAGTAGAGCGCAGCACCGATCAGGAGGATCTCCCGCAGGTCTGCGCTGCCCGCCCAGGCAGCGGCCCGCTGACGTGCCTCCGATTCCCTCAGCAGTCGCTGCTCCCGCCGGTCATCATTCTTGGTTCTGCGAAGGGCGGCCGCGTCGACGCGGCGCTTTCGGACACGTTCCGAATCCAGATCGAGCGGCAGGTGCTTCACCCACTGGTACGCGGTCGACTTGCTCACCCCCAGCCGGGCCGCGATGTCGTTCACCGACCAACCTTCAGCCCGGAATGCCATTGCCTCGGCGCGCAACTCGTCCTTGGCCCGGGGGCGGCGGGTCCACTCTGGCAGCGGAACGCCGCGCAGCAGCGCGTACACCCGGTCCCGGCCGACGCCGAGGCGGGCCTGGATGTCACGGACGGACAGCTGCTCGACGACGCGCAGCCGGCGCGCCTCGGCGGCGAGAGGATCGGTCACGACGCGCAGGTTAGAACGGGCGTACGACAGTCACTCCATCCACGATCGACGCTCTCCGGTGTGATCTAGGAACCCCGCGGTTACGGTGACGTAGGCGTGACCCGTACCGCTGGGAGGTGCAATGTCGACCACCTTCACCGACCCGAACGCCACCGGTCCGAAGCCGCTGACCCAGGGCCACCAGTCCCGGGGCATCCTGGTCGCCCTCTGGGCCTTCGTGGTCGTCCCGTTCCTCGCCCTGCTCGCCGCCGTGCCGGTCGCCTGGGGCGGCTGGCTTAGCTGGACCGACATCGCCGTGGCCGGCTTCTGGTACGTGCTGTCCGGGCTCGGCATCACCGTCGGCTACCACCGCTACTTCACCCACGGCTCCTTCAAGGCCAAACCGTGGCTGCGGGTGGCGTTGGCGGTCGCCGGCTCGTTCGCCGTGCAGGGCGAGATCATCCAGTGGGTGGCCGACCATCGCCGCCACCACGCCTTCTCCGACCTGGAGGGTGAGCCCGCACTCGCCGTGGCGGTTCGGGGAGAGCGTCGGCGGGCTGGCCAAGGGCCTGTTCCACGCCCACGTCGGCTGGCTGTTCAACCGGGAGCTCTCCAACCGGGAGCGGTTCGCCCCGGACCTGCTCGCGGACCCGGCGACCCGGCGGGTCGACCGGCTCTTCCCGCTGCTGGTGGTGGTCTCGCTGCTCGGTCCGGCGGCGATGGGCGGGCTGCTGACCTGGTCCTGGTCGGGCGCGCTCACCGCGCTCTTCTGGGGTGGGCTGGTCCGGATCGCGCTGCTGCACCACGTCACCTGGTCGATCAACTCGGTCTGCCACGTCTACGGCGAGCGCCCGTTCGCGGTACGGCAGGGCGACCGGGCGTCGAACTTCTGGCCGCTGGCAGTGCTGTCGTTCGGGGAGAGTTGGCACAACCTGCACCACGCCGAGCCGACCAGCGCCCGGCACGGGGTGCTGCGCGGTCAGCTCGACATGTCGGCGCGGGTGATCTGGCTGCTGGAGAAGACCGGCGCCGCCTGGGCGGTGCGCTGGCCGAAGCCGGAACGGATCACCGCCAAGCTGCTCGGGCTCGAGCGCGGCAGGGCGAAGCCGGTCCGGCCCGGACGTTCCACGGCCGGGTCGGGGCGGCCCGAGCGGTGAAACCGGTCGGTGGGTGGCGCACCCACCTGGCAGGATGGCCGGGTGATCGAGCTTCCACACCGCCGGCAGGTCCGGTACCGCCAGGGCGCGGGCCACCGGGCCGGCGGGGTGACGACGTGAGCACCAGATCCCACGGCAGGGCGTCACCGAGCGGGAGCGAGGTGACGAGATGACCGAGGTTCCCGGCAACAATGCCAGCGCCGCGCGGCGACGGGCCGTCCCGGCGGCGAAGTCCTCCTCCCGGGTACGGATGTCCGCGACGCAGCGCCGCGAGCAGTTGATCGCGATTGCCCGGCAGATCTTCGCCGAGCGGGGTTTCGACGCCACGTCGATCGAGGAGGTGGCCGCCCGGGCCAAGGTCTCCAAGCCGGTGGTGTACGAGCACTTCGGCGGCAAGGAGGGGCTGTACGCGGTGGTGGTGGACCGGGAGGTCCGCTCGCTGCTGGACCGGATCACGAACGCGTTGACCGCGGGGCACCCGCGGGAGCTGCTGGAGCAGGCGGCGTTGACGCTGCTGACCTACATCGAGGAGGAGACCAGCGGGTTCCGGGTGCTGGTCCGGGAGTCGCCGCTGATGTCGGCGACGGGCAACTTCAGCAGCGTGATGAACGACGTGGCGCACCAGGTGGAGCACATCCTGGGCGCGGAGTTCTCCAGCCGGGGGTACGACCCGAAGCTGGCGGAGCTCTACTCGCAGGCGCTGGTGGGCATGGTGGCGTTGACCGGCCGCTGGTGGCTGGAGGTGCGCAAGCCGCGCAAGGAGACGGTCGCCGCGCACCTGGTCAACCTGGCCTGGAACGGGTTGTCGCACCTGGAGGCCAAGCCGGGCCTGATCACGGTCCGCAAGCCGGGCTGATCAGGGGGCGGGGTCAGCGGGCACCGGCCTCGGAGATGGAGTGGTTGCGGCGGCGGCGCTCGGCCTCGGCGTGCTCCTCGGTGCCGACCTTGTCGTAGAGGCCGGTGGCCAGCAGGATCAGCCCGAACAGCAGCGACACGATGACGGTGGACATCGAGAAGTTGAGGAAGTTCGCCGAGGTCTGCAGCACGGCCATCATCAGGATGGCGGTGACGAGGAAGACCACCCCGGCGGTGAGGTTCATGTAGTGGCCGAGGTTGCCGCGGCGGGACGCCCCGATGATCAGGAAGATGCCGAAGATCACGGAGACCAGCGAGAACGCCAGGTTGGTGCGGAGTCCGAGGGCGTAGTTCGAGCTGCGGTCGAAGAGCGGGTCACCCCAGGTCTGGGCCACCCCGTACACGCCGAAGACCAGGATGTAGAGCCCGACGAGCCCGGAGAGGACCCGGTAGAGCGGCCGGGCGGGATGGTTCACCGGAAAGTGCGGCATGAGCTCCTCCAGCCATGTGACCGATTTCGCCACATTGTCACTTGACCGGGAGGGGCTTGTCCCCGAAAACGCCGAAGGCCCGGCAACCGGCCGGGCCTTCGAGCGCGGAAGTTCTAGAGGACGAGCCGGGCCTTCTCCCAGGCCTCCTTCTCCTCGTTGCTGCCGACCTTGCCGTACATGCCGACCATCAGCAGGACGAGGGAGAGGACGAGCGTCACGATCACGGTGGCGATGGAGAAGTTGAAGATGTTCGCGTCGGTCCGGATGACGGCCAGCTCGGCCAGGCCGAGGACCATCAGCACGTACGCCAGCCACTGGTTGATCGCCACGTCCAGGTTGCGGCCGATGACGGTGCCGGCCAGGATCACGATCCCGAGCAGGACGGCGAGCAGCGAGAAGCCGGTGTTGGTGCCCTGGCCGAGGACGGTGGTGTCGTTCCGGGCGAGGACGTCGTTGCCGGCGCTCGCGATGATGCCGAGCACGCCGAAGACCACGAAGTACAGACCAACGAGCCCGCCGATCGCCCGGTAGATCGGCCGCGCGGGGTGGTTGACGGGGGTGTGGGCCATGTCTGAGTCTCCAAGACCGTTCGGGTGAGGGGTCGGCGACGATTGTCCCGCACGGCCGGGAGTGACGCCGCACACCCCCCACCGGTACCGGGGTCAGCCGGCCGGCAGCTCCTCGGCGAGGGCGAGCCAGGCCTCCTCGGTGCGCTCCCGCTCGGCCCGCAGCTCCTTGAGCTGGGCGTCCAGCTCGGCGACCTTGGCGTAGTCGGTGGCGTTGGCGGCGAGCTGGTCGAGCAGAGCGGCCTCCTTCTGCTCGAGCTTGCCGACCTGCCGTTCCAGCCGGCTCAGCTCCTTCTTCGCCACCCGGACCTCGGCGGCGGACATGCCGTCTCGGGCCGGGCCGGCCGCGGCCGGGGTGAGGTCGGCGGGCGCCGGGCCGCCGCGGGCGGCGGACCGGGCCAGGTACTCGTCGACCCCGCCGGGCAGGTGCACCAGCCGTCCGTCGCCGAACATGCCGTAGACGGAGTCGGTGACCCGCTCGATCAGGTACCGGTCGTGGCTGGCCACGATGATCGTGCCGGGCCAGGAGTCGAGCAGGTCCTCCAGCGCGGCGAGGGTGTCGGTGTCCAGGTCGTTGGTGGGCTCGTCGAAGAGGAGCACGTTCGGCTCGCCGGCGAGCAGCCGCAGCATCTGCAGCCGCCGGCGTTCGCCGCCGGAGAGGTCGCTGACCGGGGTCCAGAGCCGCCGGTCGTCGAAGCCGAAGATCTCGGCGAGCTGGGCGGCGGAGATCTCCCGGTCGCCGAGCTGGACCCGGCGGGCGACCTCCTCGACGGCTTCGAGGACCCGCAGGTGTCCGGGGAGCTCGGCCAGTTCCTGGGAGAGGAAGGCCGGCTTGACGGTCGAGCCGGTGGCGAACCGGCCGCCGTCGGGGCGGGTCACCCCGGCCAGCAGCCGCAGCAGGGTCGTCTTGCCGGCGCCGTTGCGACCGAGGACGGCGATCCGGTCGCCGGGGCCGACCTGCCAGGTGGTGTCGTGCAGAATCTCCTTGGGGCCGGCGTGCAGGGTGACGTCTTCCAGGTCGTACACCTGCTTGCCGAGCCGGGCGGTGGCGAGCCGTTGCAGCGACATCGTGTCGCGCGCCTCCGGCACGTCGGCGATCAGCGCGTTGGCCGCGTCGATGCGGAACCGCGGCTTGGAGGTGCGGGCGGGCGGGCCGCGGCGCAGCCAGGCGATCTCCTTGCGGAGCAGGTTCTGCCGGCGGGCCTCGGTGGCGGCGGCGACCCGTTCGCGCTCGGCCCGGGCGAGGGTCCAGGCGGCGAAGCCACCCTCGTACGCCCGGACGGCCTGGTCGGCGACCTCCCAGGTGGTGGTGCAGACCGCGTCCAGGAACCACCGGTCGTGCGTGACCACGACGAGCGCGCCCTTGCGGCCGACCAGGTGCCTGGCCAGCCAGTCGACGCCGCCGACGTCGAGGTGGTTGGTGGGCTCGTCGAGGATCAGCAGGTCGGACTCGCGGACCAGCAGCGCGGCGAGGGCGACCCGGCGGCGCTCGCCGCCGGACATCGGGCCGACCGGCTGGTCGAGGCCGAGGTGGGGCATGCCGAGGCCGTCGAGGATGGCCCGGACGCCGGCGTCGCCGGCCCACTCGTGCTCGGCGCCCATGCTCTGGTCGAGCCAGGCGGTGCCGAGCACCACGTCCCGGACGGTGGCGTCGGGGGCCAGGGTGAGGCTCTGCGGCAGCCAGAGCACGCGCAGGTCGCGGCGGTGGGTGACCCGGCCGTCGTCGGATTCCTCCTGCTTGGTGAGCAGCCGCAGCAGGGTGGACTTGCCGGCGCCGTTGAGGCCGACCACGCCGATCCGGTCGGCGTCGTCGAGGCCGAGCGAGACGTCGGTGAGCAGCGGCCCGGCGGCGCCGTACCCCTTGGACACCCGGTCCAGGTTGACGATGTTGGCCACGACCTCACCTACCTCCCATGATCAAGGCGTCCCGGTGCCGGGGTGGCACCTGGGACGCCTGCGACGTTTCAGGGTACGCGGGCACCTGGCCGTCCGGCCGGGCGCCGGGCCCTCCGGGGGGTCAACCGGCCCGGGCGCCCGCTTGTTCCGTCCCCGCGGCAGCGTGCGGTGCTGGCGGCGCGCCCGGCCCCTTGATCGCGGGGCCGGGGGGCTCGGCTCAGACGATGCGTGCTCCGGCCACCGGGCCGTGCGCGACCCGGGCCTCCCGGCACACCTCGGCGGCCTCCAGCTCGGCGGCGATCCGGCCGGCGTGGGCCTCGTCGGCGGCGAGGAAGACGCAGGTCGGACCGGAGCCGGAGACGATGCCGGCGAGCGCCCCGGCCGCCTCCCCCGCCTTCAGGGTGTCGGCCAGCGCCGGGCGCATGCTCAGCGCGGCGTCCTGCAGGTCGTTGCCGAGGGCGGCGGCGAGCACCCGCGGGTCGCGCTGGCGCAGCGCGCCGAGCAGCCCGTCGGTGCTGCCCAGCGGCTCGCCCGCGGTGCCGGCGTCGCGGAGCCGGTCCAGCTCCCGGTAGGCGGCGGGGGTGGAGAGGCCGCCGTCGGCGACCGCCACCACCCAGTGCCAGGAGGTGGGGCGGGCCAGCACCGGGCTGACCGCCTCGCCCCGGCCGGTGCCGAGCGCGGTGCCGCCGTGGATCAGGAAGGGCACGTCGGAGCCGAGGTCGGCGGCGATGCCGGCCAGCTCGTCGCGGGACAGCCCGGTGCCCCAGAGGGCGTCGCAGGCGACCAGGGCGGCGGCCGCGTCGGCGCTACCGCCGGCCAGCCCGCCGGCCAGCGGGATCTGCTTGCGCAGGTGCAGCCGGGCGTGCGGCACGACGCCGGCGTACCCGGCGAGGGCATGGGCGGCCCGGATCACCAGGTTGGTGTCGTCCAGGGCCAGCTCGCCGGCCCCCTCACCCTCCATGGTCAGGGCGAGGGTGTCGCCCCGCCGCGCGGTCAGCTCGTCGTAGATCGAGATCGCGTGGTAGACGGTGTTCAGCTCGTGGTAGCCGTCGCGGCGCAGCGGACCGACCCCGAGGTGCAGGTTGACCTTGGCCGGCACCCGGACCTTGACCGGCCCGCTGGCCCCGCGCCGCCGCTGCTCGTCCTCGTCGTCCGGTCGCCAGGCCTCGGTCACGGGACGAGGTCCCGTCCGCGCAGGCGAGTCTCGAACGGCTTCTCCACGGTCAGCTCCTCGGCGGGGTCGGACAACGGCGCCAGCCTACTGCGCGGCGGGTACGGCGGTCGGGGCCGACGCGGCGATGGCGGCGAACTGCTCGACGGTCAGCGACTCCCCGCGGGCGCCGGGGTCGACACCGGCGGCGATGAGCGCGGCGGCGGCCCGGTCGGCCCCGCCGGCCCAGCCCGCGAGGGCCGCCCGCAGGGTCTTGCGGCGCTGCGCGAACGCCGCGTCCACCACGGCGAAGACCCGCGCCCGGGGTATGTCGGGGCGGGGCGGCTCGCGGCGGGTGAAGGCGACCAGGCCGGAGTCGACGTTCGGCACCGGCCAGAACACGTTCGGCGGGACCTTGCCGGCGGCCCGAGACCGGGCGTACCAGGCGAGCTTGACCGACGGGATGCCGTACACCTTGGAGCCGGGACCGGCGACGAGCCGGTCGGCGACCTCCTTCTGCACCATCACCAGGCCGTGCCGAAGGGTGGGCAGCTCGGCGAGGAGGTGCAGCACCACCGGCACCGCGACGTTGTACGGCAGGTTGGCCACCAGCGCGGTGGGCGCCGGTTCGGCCAGGTCGGCCGCACGGACGCGCAGCGCGTCGGCCTGGTGCACGGTGAGCCGGGCGGCGTCCGGGCCGGCGAACCGCTCGGCGGTCGCCGGCAGCGCGCCGGCCAGCGTCGGGTCGATCTCCACGGCGTGCACGTGCGCGGCGACCGGGAGCAGGGCCAGGGTGAGCGAGCCGAGGCCGGGGCCGACCTCCAGCGCCACGTCGTCCGGGGCGAGCCCAGCGGTGGTGACGATCCGGCGGACCGTGTTCGGGTCGTGCACGAAGTTCTGGCCGAGCTTCTTGGTGGGG
The DNA here is from genome assembly GCF_003172935.1 of Micromonospora sicca. Classification (GTDB taxonomy): domain Bacteria; phylum Actinomycetota; class Actinomycetes; order Mycobacteriales; family Micromonosporaceae; genus Micromonospora; species Micromonospora sicca. Next base: position 19,209 of record NZ_QGKS01000075.1, read on the forward strand.
GCGACGCCGAGGCGGGCGGCGAGTTCCCGGATCTCCGCCGGGCCGAGGAGACCGGTCATGCTCCGCAGCGTAGCGGCGGGTTCCGGCCCGCTCACCACGGGCCGAAGACGCGGTCGCCGGTCGCCGAGATCGCCGCGCAGAGCTCGTCGAGGTCCGCGCCGGTGGTCGCGGCGAGCGACCGGACCGTCAGCGGGATCAGGTACGACGCGTTGGGTCGTCCCCGGTGCGGCATCGGGGTCAGGTACGGCGCGTCGGTCTCCACCAGGATCTGGTCGAGCGGGGTGAGCGCGGCGGCCTCCCGCAGCGCCCCGGCGCTGCCGAAGGTGACCGTGCCGGCGAAGCTGAGCAGGTAGCCCCGGCGGACGCACTCGGCGGCGAACTCGGCGTCGCCGGAGAAGCAGTGCAGCACCACGGTGTCGGGACTGCCCTCGTCGTCGAGGATGCGCAGCACCTCGGCGTGCGCGTCCCGGTCGTGGATGACCAGCGCCTTGCCGTACCGCTTGGCGATGGCGATGTGCGCGCGGAAGCTCTCCTCCTGCGCCGACCGCCCCTCGTCGCCGGTGCGGTAGAAGTCCATCCCGGTCTCGCCGACGCCGCGGACCCGGTCCCGGGCCGCGAGGGCCTCGATCTGGCGCAGCGCCTCGTTCAGGTCGGCCAGGCGGGGCGCCTCGTTCGGGTGCAGCGCCACGGTGGCCAGCACGGCCGGGTACTTCTCGGCGACGTCGGCGCCCCAGGCGGACGAGTCCACGTCCACACCGACCTGGACCAGCCGGTCCACGCCGACGGCGGCGGCCACCTCGATCGCGGCGGCGACCGGGTCGTCGGCGGGTCCCCCGGGCACGCCGGCCTCGCTGACGGTGATGTCCAGGTGGGTGTGGCTGTCCAGCACGGGCCGGGGCAGCGCCTCCGGGGCGGGCGGGAACTCCCCGGCCCGGCGGGCCGCGCGCTGCTTACGGGATTCGGTCTGCTCGCTCATCGCGGCCAGCATCACACACCGACCGGCCGCCGCGTTTCCGGACCGCCACCGACTGTTCACGCGAACAACACCTGTCACGCTTAGCGTCCCGGTGGTGACCGTCACCCCCCAGGCCAGCGGTACCGCGTCGGAGCGGGCCGGGCTGCACGTGACGTACGACGGCCGCGTCCATCCGGCGGAGGAGATCGCCCGGGGCGCGGCGTACGAGCTGTTCAGCGCGGACGAGGCGCCCGGTTTCGAGTGGGCGCCCCGGCCCGGCGCCACCCACCCCTGGCGGAAGTTTGTCCACGTCACCGAGGTGACGGCGGTGCACGGGGGGACCGAGCCGACCGAGGAGGCGGACTCGCCGCTGCTGATGCCGGTGCACCGGGAGCGGGGCTGGGCGCAGGTGCACCAGCTCAGCCAGCAGCCGGCCGCGGCCGGCGACCCGGTGCTCGCGGCGGTCCGCGCCTCGGCGGTGATCCGGCCCGGCACCCGGATGGTCAAGGTGCTCTCCGCCCGCCAGCTCGGCGGGTACGTGCGGGGCTGGCTGCCGCACGGCTTCTGCTACCGGGAGCACGACGTCGCGCACCTGCGGACGCCGGCCGGGATGGCCGTGCTGCGGGGTGACGGCGAGGGCGGCCGGGACGGCACCGACGTGGCGTACGCGCTGCGCTGGCGGGCCGCCGGCCCGGAGGACTACGACGTGCCGGTCGGCGCGGCGCACCGGGGGCTGACCGCGCTGCCGCCCCGGGACCGGCTCGGGCCGCCGGTGCTGGGCACCGGGTTCGTGCCGAGCAACGCCCAGCTCATCCCGGAGTTCATCACCCGGGACTTCGCGGACCTGCCGATGCCGGCCAACGCCACCCTGCTCGCCTACCCTGCGGAGGGGGTGGAGGTGGTGCTCTACACCTATCAGGCGGAGCAGCGCGGCTGGCTGCGCATGGTCGGCCCGCAGTGGCGGCACCTGCTCGCCGCGGTGCCCGGCCTCTCCCCCGACCAGGAGTACGTACCGACCGGCGACGCCCCGCGCTCCACCCAGCTCGTCGGCGCCCATGCCGGGGGCGAGTACGAGGCGGTGTCCGACCAGCCCGGCGGGTTCCGGGTGCTGGCGATGACCCGGGCGGCCCGCTACCCGGTGGAGGCGGCGGCCCGCCGGCTGCGGCACGCGAGCTGGCGGGGGGTGCCCTGCCTGGTGCTCCGGGAGGAGGCGGGCTGGCTGCGGTTGCGGCTGTGCCGGCCGGATGCGGACCCGGTGGCGACGACCGGGGCACAGTGCCACGAACGGGGCGTCTACGAGACCTGGGGGCCGGGCGCGGAGGTGGCCGACGACCGGGTGGTGGACCTGCCGTACCCGGTGGCATAACGGAGGGCGGCCCGGGAATGCGCGGCACGTCCGAGACGCCGCGCATCAGGAGACGACCATGCCCTTCATCACCGTGGGGACGGAGAATTCCGCCCCCATCGACCTGTACTACGAGGACCATGGCTCCGGGCAGCCGGTGGTGCTGATCCACGGCTTCCCGTTCAGCGGGGCGACCTGGGAGAAGATGAGCGGTCCCCTGCTGGCTGCGGGCTACCGGGTGATCACGTACGACCGGCGGGGGTTCGGCGCCTCGGCCCAGCCGGCGATGGGCTACGACTACGACACCTTCACCGCCGACCTCGACGTGCTGATGACCGAGCTGGACCTGCGCAACGCGATCCTGGTCGGCCACTCCATGGGTACCGGTGAGGTGACCCGCTACCTGGGGGCGTACGGCTCGAACCGGGTGGACCGGGCGGTGCTGATGGCCCCGTTGGCGCCGTTCCTGCTGAAGACCGGGGACAATCCCGAGGGTGTCGAGAAGAGCCTGTTCGACGGTTTCCAGAAGGCGATCATCGCCGACCGGTTCGCCTTCCTGACCCAGTTCTGCGACACGTTCTTCAACTACAGCGAGAACAAGGGCAAGTGGGTGAGCGAGGAGGCGTACCGGGCGCACTGGCAGATCGGGGCGCACGCGTCGGCGAAGGGCACCCACGACTCGGTGGACGCCTGGCTGACCGACTTCCGGGGCGACCTGTCGAAGATCAACGTCCCGGTGCTGATCATCCAGGGCGACAAGGACAACGTGCTGCCGTACCCGAAGACCGGTCAGCGGTTGCAGAACATGCTGTCCGACGTCCGGCTGGTCACCCTGAAGGGGGCGCCGCACGGCACGCCGTGGACGCACCCGACGGAGGTCAACCAGGCGATCATGGAGTTCATCGGCGCGCCGCAGATGGCTCGCGCCTGACCCGCCACCGGCATGGCCGCGGCCCCCGGGTTTCTCGGGGGCCGCGGCCGTGGTCGGTTCGGGCTCAGCCGGCGAGCCGGGCCAGCTCCTCGTCGACGATGGACGGGTCGAGCTTGCGGAAGACGGGCTTCGGCGGGGCGAGGTGCCGGCCCGCCTCCAGCGGTACCGACTCCCAGCGCGCGCCGATGGTGTAGTCGCCGGTCAGCACCGGATACGACGGCCCCCCGTCGAGGTCGTCGACCTGCTCGATCACCGGCATCGGGGCGTGCACGCCGGTGCCGCCGAGCAGTTCGTGGATCTGCTGCGCGGAGTGCGGCAGGAACGGGGTGAGCAGCGTGTTGGCGTCGCTGACCACCTGGAGGGCGACGTGCAGGATGGTGCCCATCCGCGGCTTGTCCGCCTCGCCCTTGAGCTTCCACGGGGCCTGCTCGGAGAGATACCGGTTCGCCTCGGCGACCACCTTCATCGCCTCGCCGATGGCCTGCTTCTGCCGGTGCTTGGCGATCAGGTCGCCGACGACGGCGAAGCCGGCCCGGGCGGTGGCGAGCAGCGCCTCGTCGGCCTCGGTGAGCCCGGCCGGGTCGATCGGCGGGATGGCGCCGAAGTTCTTCGCCGCCATCGAGACGGACCGGTTGACCAGGTTGCCCCAGCCGGCGACCAGCTCGTCGTTGTTGCGGCGGAGGAACTCGGCCCAGGTGAAGTCGGTGTCGTTGCTCTCCGGGCCGGCGACGGCGATGAAGTAGCGCAGCGCGTCGGCGTCGTACCGCTCGAGGAAGTCCCGGACGTAGATGACGACCTTGCGGGACGAGGAGAACTTCCGCCCCTCCATGGTGAGGAACTCGCTGGAGACCACCTCGGTGGGGAGGTTGAGCCGGCCGAGCTGGCCCGGCTCGCCGTCCCGGCTGCCCTCGCCGGAGTAGCCGCTGAGCAGCGCCGGCCAGATCACCGAGTGGAAGACGATGTTGTCCTTGCCCATGAAGTAGTAGGCCAGGGCGTCCTTGCCCTCCCCGTCGGTCGACCACCACTTCCGCCAGGCCTCCGGGTCGCCGGAGCGGCGGGCCCACTCGATGGAGGCGGACAGGTAGCCGATCACCGCGTCGAACCAGACGTAGATCCGTTTGTCGGTGCGGTCCCGCCAGCCGTCCAGCGGGATCGGCACGCCCCACTCCAGGTCGCGGGTGATGGCCCGGGGCTGGAGGTCGTCGAGCAGGTTCCGGGAGAAGCGCAGCACGTTGGGGCGCCAGCCCTCCCGGGTGTCCAGCCACTGCCGCAGCGCGTCGGCGAGGGCGGGCAGGTCCAGGAAGAAGTGCTCGGTCTCGACGAACTTCGGGGTCTCCCCGTTGATCTTCGACCTGGGGTTGATCAGGTCGATCGGGTCGAGCTGGTTGCCGCAGTTGTCGCACTGGTCGCCGCGGGCGCTGTCGTACCCGCAGATCGGGCAGGTGCCCTCGATGTACCGGTCGGGCAGGGTCCGGCCGGTGGACGGGGAGATCGCCCCCATGGTGGTCTTCGGGACGATGTAGCCGTTGCGGTACATCCCCTCGAACAGGTCCTGCACCACCGCGTAGTGGTTGCGGGTGGTGGTGCGGGTGAACAGGTCGTAGGACAGACCGAGGCCGTGCAGGTCCTCGACGATCACCCGGTTGTACCGGTCGGCCAGCTCGCGCGGGGTGACGCCCTCGGCGTCGGCCTGCACCTGGATCGGCGTGCCGTGCTCGTCGGTGCCGGAGACCATGAGCACGTCGTGACCGGCCATCCGCATGTACCGGGCGAAGACGTCGGAGGGAACGCCGAATCCGGATACGTGGCCGATGTGGCGCGGGCCGTTGGCGTAGGGCCAGGCGACCGCGGCGAGAACGTGACTCATGACCAGCAAGCCTAGTGACCGTCACGGGGTGGCGGCGAATCAATAGGGGCCCCGGGGTGGCGGCGGCCGGTCCGGGACGCCGACACCCCGTCCGATTTGTCGCCGACACGCGGCCTGAGCTGCCCGGTCGCCTCGCCGTACCAGTGTCAAATGAACGTCGTGACCAGCAGACCAGCGGCCCCGGAGCAGGACGGACCGTCCTCCGGGCCGGCGGCCGGCGACGAGCGGCGCCCGGCCCGCGCCGGGTCCGTCGCCCCGCAGCCCCGGGCGGTCCCGGTCGAGCCGGCCGAGCCGACCGAGGCGCCCGCCACCGTGGAGCCGACCACCGGGGCGCCGGTGGACGCCGTCCCGCGCCGGGTCCCGGTCCGCCAGCCGGGCCGCGGGCACTGGCGCCAGCCCGTCACCGGTACGCCGGGCGACGGCGACGCCGGCTGGCGACCGATCGAGGAGGTGCACTGGGACGGCACGCCGCTGCGCGAGGAGCCGCGCCGGCGCCGGTCGGTGCGGGATCGGCTGGCCGTCCGGCGCGCCACCCCCCGCCGCACCCACCCACCGGACCCGCTGCCGGCGCTGGCCGCGCTGCTGGCGCTGAGCCTGCTGGCCACCTTCTTCGCCTGGGTCAGCGCCGGGCCGCTCTGGCTGGCGGTCGGCCATTCCACGGGGGGCACCGTGGTGATCGCCGACTGCACCGGCGGCGGGCTGACCCAGCGCTGCCGGGGGATCTTCCTCGCCGATGGGGGCCGGTTCGTCGCGCACGGGGTCCGGGTCAGCGGGGTGCCCGCCGAGCGCACCGGCACCGGCACGGCGCTGCCGGCGCGGATGATCCGGGCCGACGGCGGCACCGCGTACGCGGACACCGGGTCCGGCCGGCACCTGCGCTGGCTGCTCGGCCTGCTGCTGGTGCTGGCCTGCGGCGCCGGGATCGCCCGGTGGACCGGCGCGACCCGGCTACGGGACCCGCGGCGACGCCACTGGGCGGTCGGGGTGTCGCTGACCGGGCCGCTGCTGATCACCCTGGGCTTCCTCGCGGCCGCCTGGTGACCGGTGTCGGTCAGCCGTGCACGACGCCGTAGACCTCGCGGCGCCGCAACCCGTACTCGGTCGCGACCTCGGTGATGGCGTCCCGCCGGGACAGCCCGGCGGACTCCCGCTCGGCGACCGCCGCGCGGAGCGTGTCGTCGTCGGGCCGGACCGCGGCGGCGGGCGGCGCGCCGGCCACCACCAGGGTGATCTCGCCCCGGGGCTCGCCCTCGGCGGCCCAGTCGGCCAGCTCGCCCAGCGGCCGGCGGACCACCTCCTCGTACGTCTTGGTCAGCTCCCGGCAGAGCGCGGCGGGCCGGTCGGGGCCGAAGGCGGCGGCCAGGTCGGCCAGGGCGGCGGTGATCCGGTGCGGGGCCTCGAAGAGCACCAGGGTGCGTTCCTCGGCGGCCAGGGCCCGCAGCCGGGACCGGCGGGCGCCCGGTGAGCGGGGCAGGAAGCCCTCGAAGCAGAACCGGTCGCTGGGCAGCCCGGACAGCGCCAGGGCGGTGGTCACCGCGCTGGGCCCGGGGGCGGCGGTGACCGGGACGCCGGCGTCGAGCGCGCCCCGGACCAGCCGGTACCCGGGGTCGGAGACGCTGGGCATGCCGCCGTCGGTGACCAGGGCGACCACGTACCCGGCGGTGAGCACCTCGACCAGTTCCGGGGTACGCCGCTCCTCGTTCCCCTCGAAGTAGGAGACGATCCGGCCGGGGACCGTGACGGCCAGGTCCCGGGCGAGCCGGGTGAGCCGCCGGGTGTCCTCGGCGGCGACCACGTCGGCGGTGGCGAGCACCTCGCGGAACCGGGCCGAGGCGTCGGCCGGGTTGCCCAGCGGCGCGCCGAGCAGAATCAGCCGCCCAATCTCGGACACTTCACCCACGAATGGCACTCCTTCATCGACGGCGGTACCAATCTCGGAAACGACAGGCACCACCGGGCACCTTCGCAGCCTACGATCGCCGGGTGACGAGTGCGTCGACAGCACAGAGCGTGATCGCGGGCCGGTCCGAGCCGGGCCGGACGACGACCGGCCACCCCGCCGCCGGCCCGGCCGACGAGTCCGCGGCGACGGGTGGGCGCGGCGTCCCGGCGATCGTCCGGCGGCGGCTCGCCACCGTCGACGCCCGGCTCGACGGGCACGCCTGGCTGGCCACCGGGGTGGTCGTGCTGATCGCGGCGATCCTCCGGTTCGTCGGCCTGAGCGGCCCCAACGGCAAGATCTTCGACGAGATCTACTACGCCCGCGACGCGTACGGCCTGATCGACCGGGGCGTCGAGTGGAACTACAAGGACAACGGCCCGTCGTACGTGGTGCACCCCCCGCTGGGGAAGTGGCTGATCGGGTTCGGCGAGTGGGCCTTCGGCTACCAGGACGCCGAGACGAAGATCTCCGTCCCGGGGCACCTGATGACCACCGCCCCCGAGTTCGGCTGGCGCTTCGCGGCGGCCGTCGCGGGAACGCTGTCGGTGCTGCTGCTGGTCCGGATCGGCCGGCGGCTGTTCCGGTCCACCACGCTGGGCTGCGCGGCCGGCCTGCTGCTCGGCCTGGACGGCTTCCACCTGGTGCTCTCCCGCACCGCCCTGCTCGACATCTTCCTGCTGCTCTTCGTGCTGGCCGCGTTCGGCGCCCTGGTGCTGGACCGGGACGCCCGGCGGCGCCGCTGGGCCCGCGCGCTGGACGAGGGGCTGGACCCGTCCCGCCCGGGGCGGGCCGGCCGGCCACCGGCGGGCTGGCGGAACTGGCCGTGGTGGCGGCTGCTCGCCGGGGTGCTGCTCGGCTGCGCCTGCTCGGTCAAGTGGAGCGGCATCTACTTCCTGCCGGCCTTCGCGCTGCTGGTGATCTTCTGGGAGGTCGGGGTCCGTCGCTCCGCCGGGGTACGCCGCCCGTGGCGGGACGCGCTCCTCGACGAGCTGCCCTGGCTGCTGGCAGCCGGCGTGCTGATGGTCGCCACCTACCTGGTCACCTGGTCCGGCTGGCTGCTCGGTGACGAGGGCTACTACCGCCTGGCCAGCCGTTACCCGAACACCCCCGGCCTGAGCGACGCCCCGGTCATCGGCCCGCTGATCAACCTGTGGGAGTACCACCGGGCCGCGTACGGCTTCCACACCCAGCTCGACGACCCGCACAAGTACCAGTCCTGGCCGTGGCAGTGGCTGCTGCTGGGCCGGCCGGTCGCCTTCTACTGGTCGGGTGAGGGGGCCTGCGGCGCGCCGAGCTGCGCCTCGGAGATCCTGCTGCTGGGCACCCCGCTGCTCTGGTGGTCGTTCCTGCCGGCGCTGGTGGCGACGGTCTGGCTCGGGGCGGCCCGCCGGGACTGGCGGGCCGGGGCGATCCTGCTCTGCGTGGGCGCCGGCCTGCTGCCCTGGTTCTGGTTCGCCCTGGACGGGCGGACGATGTTCTCCTTCTACGCCGCGCCGGCGCTGCCGTTCCTGGTGCTGGCGGTGGTCTACGTGCTCGGCGCGATCATCTCGCCGGCCGGATCGACCGTCGAGCCCGCGGCGGAGGAGGTCTCCGACCGGCGGCTGGTCGGCGGGATCATCGCCGGCGCGTACGTGCTGCTCGTCGCGCTCTGCTTCGCGTACTTCTATCCGATCTTCGTCGGCCGGCTGCTGCCGTACGCGGACTGGTCGGCCCGGATGTGGCTGGACGGTCGCTGGATCTGAGGCCCGAGCGGCGCGGCCCGCACAGCCGCCGCAGCGGACCGGGCACAGAGAAGCGCGCCCCGATCGCCTGCCACGGGGGAAGCGGGCGATTGGGGCGCGCATGAAGAGCTTAACCACACTCCAGCACGTTCACAACGGCTGGAGTTGGGTCAGATTTCCGACGGATGCACCAGGGGCCGAATGGTTCACATCCGGCAGCTGACCGTGGGTGATCCGACAGGAACCTTCCGAATTCGTCGGGTACGGAGGGCACCTCCATCAGGTCGGGCGGCGACGGTCGCCGCGGCGGCCCGACCCGGATGATCATCTAAAGTGGATCTCACTACACTTCGCCCGGTGATCAACAAGAGACGATCGGCGGCCGTCCTGTTGGGACTGCTGGCCGCGACCGCGCTGATCGGTCCGGCGCCCGCCACGGCCGACGACGAGACCACCGAGCCCCCGGCCGAGCCGCCCAAGGTCGAGCTGGTGCTCGACGTCAGCGGCTCGATGCGGGCCCGGGACATCGACGGGCGCAGCCGGATCTCGGTCGCCCAGCAGGCGTTCAACGAGGTGGTCGACGCGCTGCCGGACGAGACCCAGCTCGGCATCCGGGTGCTCGGCGCGACCTACCGGGGCAAGGACAAGAAGCAGGGCTGCCAGGACACCCAGCAGATCGTGCCGGTCGGCCCGGTCGACCGGGCCCAGGCGAAGGCGGCGGTGGCCACGCTGCGGCCGACCGGCTTCACCCCGGTGGGGCTCGCGCTCCGCTCCGCCGCCCAGGACCTCGGCGTCGGCGCCACCGCCCGCCGGATCGTGCTGATCACCGACGGGGAGGACACCTGCGCCCCGCCGGACCCGTGCGAGGTGGCCCGGGAACTGGCCGCGCAGGGCACCCGGCTGGTGGTCGACACCCTCGGCCTGGCCCCCGACGACAAGGTACGCCGGCAACTGCTCTGCATCGCCGGAGCGACCGGCGGGACGTACACGGCGGCGCAGAGCGCGGACGAGCTGACCGGCCGGATCAAGCAACTGGTGGACCGGGCCCGGGACACCTACACGGCCACCCCGACGGTGGTCGGCGGCGCGGCGGAGTGCGAGACCGCCCCGCTGCTCGCCCCCGGCGTCTACACCGACCGGGAGGCGTTCTCCGAGCACCGCTGGTACCGGGTGCCGGTGCGGGCCGGACAGGAGCTGCGGGCGTCGGTCAGCGTGGCGCTGGACCGGCCGGTCAACCCGGACTACGGGGTGCTGCTGCGGGCCACCGCGCCGGACGGCCGGGAAATCGTCCGGGGCGTGGACGCCGGCAGCGGACGCACCGACGTCATCTCCGCCGGCCTGCGCTGGTCGGCGGCGGAGGAGGCCCCGGCGCCCACGCCCGAGCCGACCGGTACGCAACCCGCGCAAACGGTCTGCCTGGTGGTCAGCAACGCCTTCGCACCCCGCCCCGGCACCGAGGCCACGCCCGGCATGCCGATGGAGCTGACCGTCGACGTGGTCGCCTCGTCCCCCGCCCCGGACGGTCCGGACCTGGGCCGCGGCTGGACCCTGCTGCTCCTGCTCACCCTGGCCGGGCTGCTCACCGGGCTGGTCGCCGGGCTGCTCACCCGCTGGTGGGTCGCCACCTGGAGGGAGAACTGAGGATGCGTACCCTGCTCAGGTCCGCCGCGGCGCTGGTCGCCGCCGGACTGACCCTCGCACCGGCCGCCGCCTCGGCCGCCCCCACGCCCACCCCCTCGCCCGGCGCGGCGACAGTCACCAAGGCCGGCACGTCCTTCCTCACCGCCACCGCGATCACCGCCGGCCAGCCGGTCCGGGTCGGCGCCTCGACCGGTGACCACCTCTACTGGGCCTTCCCGGCCGAGGCCGGGCAGGTCCACGAGGTCAGCGCCACGGTCACCTTCCCGAAGGGCCGCAGCGGCAGCTCCACCTGGACGGTCGACGTGTTCGACGGGCTGCGCCGCCGGCAGGCCTGCACGGCCGGGGCCCAGACCCCGACCGTGGCCGCGGCGGCGACCAGCGTGACCCTCGGCTGCACGCTGCGCCGGGTCCGGCCGTGGGCCGAACCGTGGTCCGCCGACCCGCTGCCGGGCACCTACTACGTCCGGCTCTCCGTGGTCGACCTGCCGGAGCCGGATCTGGGCCTGCCGATCGACGTGGACCTGCTGGTCGCGGCGGACGGCGAGGGCGGCGCGTCCGACGACGACGGGGAACTGGCGGCGCCGCTGGTGCCGAACAACCGCGCCGGGACGGTGCTGACCACCGAGCCGACCGCCGAGCCCGTGGCGGAGGACGAGAGCAGCCTCACCGGCTGGCTCCCCGAGCCCGGTTCACGCTGGGTCTGGACCACGGCCGGCGGCATCCTCGCCGCGGTGGCCGGGGTGGTCGGCTTCGCCCTGACGCGGCGGCCCCGCCGCCGGTGAACCGCCCGTGGTGGCCGTTCCGCCGCTCCGGGGCGGCCACCACGTGGAGGAGGTCAGGCGGTCCGCGGATTCCGCGGCACCCACCCGATGAACCGGTCCTGAAGGGACGAGACCGGCGCGGCGCGCAGGTCCTGGCTGGCGGCGGCGAGGCACGATCCGAGATAGACACTCAGCGAGGCCCGGTCGACCCGGTACTCGTCGAGCAGCCGGGTCCGCTTGGTGTGGCAGGGCCAGTCGTCACCGCAGGTGCCACAGGTCCAGTCGGGAGTCACCGGAGTGTGCTCGCCCGGCTGCGGTCCGGATTCGTCCCCACCTGTCATCCCATATCCCCTCGGTTCGCCCGGACAACCCGGCCGGCACCCGACTCGGCGCCGCCGTCGAATGTGGATCTCGGCCCCCCCGGTGACGCCCGAACAGCGCCACGCAACTCTCCGGCGTTACATCACTGCGGTACGTTCACCGGTCATGGCCCCGGTGGAGGTGACCCGCCGGTGCCGACCGACCGGCTCCGGCGCCGAGATGGCGCGGCTGCGGTCGTACCTGAAGGAGGTGGGTGGTGCGTGACCTGCTGCCGCCGGCGGTCGCGGTGGCCGTGGCCGGTCCCGACGACTGGGCCGGCGACCTGCTCCCCGCCGAGCTGACCTGCCTGTCCGACCGCGCGGTGCCGAGCCGCCGGCGCGACTTCACCGCGGGCCGGGTCTGCGCCCGGCGGGCGCTGGCCGCGCTCGGGCTGCCGGCGGCGCCGGTGCCCGCGGCGCCCGACCGGTCCCCGGTCTGGCCGGCCGGCGTGGTCGGCGCCATCACCCACACCCACGGCTACTGCGCGGCGGCCGCGGCCCGGTCCGGCGAGATCCGGTCGGTCGGCCTGGACGCCGAGCGGCACCGCGAGCTCAATGCCGGGGTACGCCGGATGATCTGCCTGCCCGAGGAGGAGGCGGGCCTCGCCGGGCTGCCCACCGGGGTGTCCTGGCCGGCGGTGGTGTTCAGCGCCAAGGAGACCGTCTACAAGCTCTGGCACCCGGTCGTCGGCACCTGGCTGGACTTCCACGACGCCCGGGTGACCCTCGACCCGGACGCCGGGACGTTCACCGCCCGCATCGCGCCGGCCCGGCTCCACGCCGCCCCGGTCGCCGACCCGCCGGCGCTGGTCACCGGGCGGTTCAGCGTCGACGCCGACCTGGTCCGCACCGCCGCGGTGCTGCCGCTGTCCTGAGGCCGTGGCGGGTGGCTTGTCCGTCACCGGTACCGTCGGTGCACTGAAGATCTTCGAAGGCGCCCCTAGGAGTACGGTGAGCCACCCTCAGCCTCCGTTCGGACCGCAGGACCCGAACCAGCAGCCGGCGGAACCGCCGACGCAGGCATTCCCCACCGAGCCGATGCCGCCGGTGCCGAGCGCCCCGTACCCGCCGACCGCGCCCCAGCCGCCCGTCTCGGGCACGCCGTACCCGCCGCCGGCCGCCCCGCAGCCCCCGGTCCCGGGCGCGCCGTACCCACCGGTTTCCGGTGGCGCGACGTACCCGCCGCCGGTGCCGGGCGGATATCCGCCCCCGGTGTCGGGCGCCGGGTATCCGCCTCCCGTGTCGGGCGCCGGCTATCCGCCGCCGGTCTCGGGCGCCGGGTACCCGCCGAGCGGGCCGTACCCGCCGGCCCCGGGCCAGCCGTTCGGCGCGCCGCCGGGCGCCGCGCCCCGGTCGAAGAAGAAGGTCTGGGTGACCCTCGGCATCGTGGCCGCGGTACTCCTCCTGCTCTGCTGCGGCGGCGGCATCTTGGCGATCTACGCCGGCGCGAAGAAGGTGGAGAAGGCCGCCGAGAGCCTGCCCACCCCGGCGGTGACCAACGCGCCGGCCGAGCCGTCGTCCGGCGCCGCGGACCCGACGCCCGACGCCGACCAGACCACCGGCGAGACGTTCAACATGGAGCCGGGCGACACGCTGGTCATCGAGGACGAGGACGGCACGATCCAGCTCACCGTGGACAACTTCCGCACCTCCGCGAAGGCCTGCAAGACGTATATGCCCGGGCCGGACGAGGGCATGTACCTGATCGCGGACGTCACCGCGCAGGTCACCAAGGGCACGGGCTCGTTCAACCCGTTCTTCTTCCGCTGGGTCGGCGCCGACGGGACGGAGGCCAGCGGGATGGGCGGCGCGCTCTCCGGCTGCGGGAAGCTGCTCCCCGCGGGCAACGACCTCCCGGCCGGCAGCAAGCGGACCGGTCAGCTGATCTTCGACGTGAAGGACAAGAACGGCGCCGTGGAGTACCAGCACCGGCTGAAGACGGCGGGCTCCTGGAAGCCGTAGCGCTCCCGGCACGCGGGGGTCGGTCTCAACCGGGGAGCGGCCCCCTCGTCGTGGCGGTCAGTCCGTGCGGCCGAAGGCGCCGATCCGGGCGTGGAACAGGGCCGGTCGGCGATGACATCTACGATCTGGACCGCGACGGCGACGGGATCGCCTGCGACTGACGGCGGGGTGCCGGCCGGGTGCGCCAGGGCGTTGACCGGCCGGCACGAGCCGACAGGCGGAGCCAGGACCTCAGCGGGTGACGTCGTGCACGTGGTGCTCGATGTCGTGCAGGAAGTAGACCGCGAAGGTGCGCACCGTGAACACCGAGCCGTTGCTGCGCCGGCCCGGCCGCTCCCACTGGTCCGCCCGGACGGCGTCGAACGCCGCCGCCGTCGCCTCCGCCTCCGCGGCCAACTGATCGGCAACCACGGCCGGGGTCTGGTGGAAGTAGTCCTCCTCGACGGCGGTCGCGTCCTGGTCCCAGTTGGCGAAGACCGGGTCGTCCTCCCGCAGCATCAGCTCCAGCCGCTCCCGGAAGATCCGGCAGGTGTCGCGGACGTGGCAGGCGTACTCCACCGGGGACCAGACCGTCGGCTCCGGGCGCACTGCGGCGTCGCTGCGGGCCAGGGCGGCCCGCCAGGTCGGGATCGCGGCGCGCAGGCGCTCACCGGTCGATGCGACGTCCTGCGGGGAGAAGCCGCACTCCGCGCAGCCCTCGGTGATGACGAAGGTCCAGTCGGCGGTCTCCGGGGTGATGGCAGGTGGCTGCTGCATGAGCGGAGTCTGCCATCCCGCGCTGGCGGGTCGCCGACCCGTGGCTGACCTCCCCTCACCGAGGCTGCCCGCACCACCCCGAACGCTAAGGTGCACTCTCGGCCGAGCGGCGGAGGACAAGATGGACAACCGAACGGATCCGATCGAGATCATCGCCCGGGTGTCAGAGCAGGACGGCAAGCAGCGTGCCTTCGAGGTGTGGCTCTACAAGGCCAACAAGGAAGGCTGGTCGGTAGCGGTGGAGTCGACCTCGGTGGAGGCACCGGGCGACGAGTGCGGAGTCGTCGACATCGAGGGTCTGAGATCCAGATCCGCCACGCGAGGCGAGTCCGGCAACACGTCGCCATCGTGCCCGCCGGGCAGCATCTGATCGCTGCCGCTGTCAAGCTTTCCTTGGGCGAGTCGGACGGCTTCTCCTGGATATCGGAGTTCGTGCACGCGGCTTGGGCTGAGCCAGTCATCGACGATGACTAGAGACCACGCTCGCCGCAGAGGGACGGACACGGCGGCACCAGCCGCCTGGGATCCATCGACATGCACCGCCAGTAGCAGCCGCAGGTCGAGACCGTCCGGCCGCGGGTCACCCAGGAACGGGACAACGAGCCGGGCGACTCGCCCCAGCCCACGGCCTCGGCGCCCGGCGGCCCCCGGCGGCGGTTTCCGACCCTGGTCGCGGTCATCCTGGTCCCCGTCCTGGCCGTTAATCCCTCGCCGGAGCGGGTGCCCGCAATTACCGTCGGGCCCATGAACCAGGTCACCGAGGCAGAACTGCGTGCGTCCTTCGTCAACTGCACTCGGGGCGAGCGGGCTCGGATCGCACTGCCCGGGCCGCTCGCCACGGTTGACTTCGACCGCCTCGATTTCCTCGGCTGGCGCGATCCCAAGGCACCCGACCGCGCTTGCCTGGTCACCCAGTCCGGCGATCGTCTGGTCGGCATCGTGCTGAGGGCGGCGGCGAAGTCGGCGAAGTCGCTCACGAAGAGCACGATGTGCTCGCTGTGCATGACCCTGCACGCCTCCTCGGGCGTCGCGCTCTTCTCGGCACCGCTCGCTGGGGCGGCCGGCCGCAACGGCAACAGCGTCGGCACCTACATGTGCGCCGACCTGCAATGCTCGCTCTACGTACGTGGGCTGCGAAAGTCAGATGCGATCGGGCGGATGAACGAGACCATCGACCAGGCCGAGCGCGTCGACCGACTCCGTCGGCAGGTCGGCCTGTTCATCGACAACGTGCTCGCGTCGAACCTGGTGTGAGGGCCATGCTGTCGGCGTTGCTGTCAGTCGGCCCAGCACGGGTCTTGATGTTCCGGCATCCCCCGGTGGGGTTGGCGGCCCGGCCGGGATCGAAACCGGCGACGTCCCAACTCACGTGGCAGCTACTTCTCCGGGGTGCCCGGACCAACCTCGCCACGCTCCAGGTGCTCGGCGTTGCGGTCGGCTTCGCTGTGTGCGTGCGCAGCCGCGGCGCCCGGGTCGGTGGTTCGGCGTCCCTCGGCATCCTGATACACCTCGCCGGTCTCGAGCGCTTGCTCCTCCTGCCGCCGATTCTCAGGGGTTGTCATGACCACCCCATTACCCTGCACTTGTATCAGCAAACGACCGCACCGGCGACAACATCAGGCTCAAGCAGCAACACCCGCAACGACATCTTGAAGCGGGCGGTGACGGCTACCAGCAAGGCCCTCCCTCGCAGCGCCGCCCTTCACCTTCGCCGTTACTTGGACCAGCCGCACCGCGGCCGATCGTCGCTGCTCGAAGACTTCCTGTTCGGGAGCTGACCAGGGGTTTTCACCCACCGGCCGGCGGGGACGCTGGTCGGGAGGGCGGACGGCGCCCCCGTCCGCCGACACGACAGGGAGTCGACATGAGCTTCGAGAGGGCGAACGACAAGGTCGAGCAAGTGGCCGGCCCGGCCAGGGCGCGAATGGGCGACATGAACCAGGACGAGCGGTCGCAGGCGGAGCGGGCGATGCGTCGGGATGAGGCCGAGGGCAAGCAGCCCGGCGAGCACGTCCAGGAGGACGCTAGGAACACGAGGGACAACTTCACCAGCTGACCCGGCACGACCCGCCGGCCCCGGCCTGCGTGCCGGGGGCGGTGCGGTACTCCGCCGCTGTGCAAGATCGACAAAGGCCGTCTCCGACTAGCGGAAACGGCCTTTGACCTTGGGTGGAGCTGAGGGGATTTGAACCCCTGACCCCCTCGATGCGAACGAGGTGCGCTACCGGTCTGCGCCACAGCCCCTCCGCCGGCGAACCGGCGTCGGTCCCACCCGGCTTTCACCGGGCGGGCCGGCGACAAGGCTAACAGGTCGAGCACCTCGACCGCGAATCGCCCCTCCTGCGACCCAGCCTTGATCCACTCGGCAGACGGGAGGTTGCGGTGTCCGAGGCGGGCCGGGATGCCGGAACGTCCCGCAAACAGAGTCGATCAACCGGAGGCGGCCGGGTCAGGCCGAGTGGGAGCCTCGGCCGGACTGGTAGGGGCGGCCGCGGAGGCCGCCGGTGCGGCGGTAGGAGACCGAGCCGCCGGCCGCGGCGGCCGGGAGGTCGGCGGGGCGGTCCAGGCCCATCGCCGTACGCCGGACCGCCTCGCGTTGGGCGGCCAGGCGGCGCTGGGCCTCCCGGCGGGCGGCGGGGCGGCGGGCCTGCTCGCGGCGCACCTCGGCCTGCCGGGCGGCCAGCCAGGCCGCCTCCCGGGCCTCCGCGCGCCGCCGCCGGCGCTCGGCGAGGGCGCGCTGCCGCAGGTGTACGACGTACGCCACCAGCAGCATCCCGGTGACCGAGACGCTGATCCAGAACCCGGGGCTGACCACGACCACGCCGATCAACTCGACGAAGTTGAGCAGCAGCAGCGCGGCGAGCACCCGGCGGCGACGGTAGATCGCCGGGGTGTGGTGGCGCCGCTTCGGCGGGTGCCGTCGGCGGGACCGGTTCGGGGCGGGCGGCACCGCGCGCAGCCGGTTCGGGCGACGCGGGCCGGGCGGCGCGGACACCGGGGCGGCCAGACTCCCGGTGTTCGGATCTTCACTGAGCGTGACAATCAGGGAGCGGGGCGGGCTGACCGGGCGCCGTCCCGGCACAGTGCGGCGCCGCCGGCGGCGCTGGAGCACCCGCGCCGTCGACTGCGCCCGCTCCGCCACCAGCCGCTCGGTGGCGTCGTACCGGCGGACCAGCGCCGGCGCGAGGGCGAGCAGGCCGGCGGCGGCGAGGACGGCGAGGAGCACCGAGGTCGGCACCCTCACCCCTCCCGTCACCGAGTTCGGAGCAACCGCCGCTCGGCCGCAGAATCTTCCCCGGATGGTTGTCCACGGCGCAGATCTTGCGGGCGGGCAGCGCTTGCCAAAGCTTGCAGTTACTTGAGGTTACGGGCCGCCGACCGGGTTGACCGTGCGCCGCGCCGGGCGTCGGGGGTGGGACCCTTCACCCCGCGCTGTCACGTACGCGGTGCCAGCGGGCCAGCAGCCCGCCCTCGGCGGCAACTTCCTCGTTGGTCATCGCGTATCCGATGTGGTCCCGCCAGGCGCCGTCGATGTGCATGTAGCGCACGTGGTAGGCCTCCTCGCGGAAGCCGAGTTTCTCCACCACCCGCCGGGACGGCCGGTTCTCCGGCCGGATGTTCACCTCGACCCGGTGCAGTCCGCCCGGGCCGAACGCGTGGTCCACGGCGAGCGCCACCGCGGTGGGGATCACCCCGCGACCGGCCACTCGGGAGTCCACCCAGTAGCCGACGTACCCGGAGCAGAACGCCCGCCGGACGATGCTGCCGATGTTGAGGTGGCCGACCAACCGCTCCTTCCCCTGCTCGCGCAGGCAGACGGCGAACGGCATGCCGTCACCGGTACGAGCCGAGCGGCGCTGGTCGGCGTGGACGTAACGGAACGCGGCGGGCGAGTTCGACTCGTCCCAGCTCCCGGGCAGGTGCGACTCCCAAGGGGACAGCCAGGCCCGGTTGGCGCGGCGCACCTCCGACCAGGCGGCCGCGTCGGAGCGCCGGTACGGCCGCAGCACCACCGGACCGTCCACCAGCACCGCCGGCCAGCCGGGCGGCCGCTGGAACCAGCTCACCGAGCCTGCCTTCCGCGCACGGCTGCGGGGCTCGCGAGCTCACTCCTCGCGCTCACCGACGCCGGTCCAACAGGAGCACGTCCACAGTCGAGCCGGCGGCGGCGGTGGTGACCCGCTCACCGAGCACCAGCAGCCCGTTCGCCTCGGCGAGGCCGGAAAGGGTGAACGGTCCCCCGCTGAGCGGCTGCACCGTGTACCCGCCGCCGCGCCGCTCGGCCACATGCGCCGGGCGGAACTCGCGCAGCCCCACCGGGGAGGAGAGGGTCTCCAGCAGGTGCGCCCGGACGCTGGGCCGGAACACCGGCTCCGCGCCGGCCAGCAGCTGGATCGCCGGCCGGGCCAACACCTCGAAGCCGATCAGCGCCGCGCCGGGCTCCCCGGGAAGACACACCACCGGCACCTCCTCGGCGCCGACCGTACCGAATCCGAGGGCCGTTCCGGGATAGAGGGCGACGTCGGTGAAGGTCACCGGTCCGGCCCGACCGCCCTCCCGGCGGGACAGGATCCGGCGGACCATGTCGCCCGGGCCGGTGCCGGTGCCGCCGGTGGTGATGATCAGGTCGGCCCGCAGCGTCTGGTCCTCCAGCAGGCCGCGCAGCCCCTCCGGGTCGTCGTCGCAGATCCCCACCCGGTACGCCAGCGCGCCCGCCTCGGCGGCGGCGGCGGTCAGCGCGTGCGAGTTGGCGTCCACCACCTGGCCGGGCTGGCTGCCCCGGCCCACGTCGACCAGCTCGTCGCCGGTGGCCACGATGACCACCCGGGGGCTCGGCCGGACCACCACGTGCCCGATGCCGGTGGCGGCGAAGACGGCGACCAGCGCCGGCGAGACGTACGTGCCGGCGCGGGCGAGCAGTGTGCCGGCGGGCAGTTCCTCACCGGCGCGGCGGACGCCGTACCCCCGTTTGGGGGCGCGGAAGATCTCCACCGCGGCCATGCCCTGGTCGGTCCACTCCACCGGGACCACCACGTCCGCGGCGATGGGCAGCGGCGCCCCGGCGGCGACGGAGAAGCACGAGCCCGGGGTGAGCCGGACCGGCCGCCAGCTCGCCGCGCCGAGGTCGCCGACCACGTTCAGCCGGATGCTGCGCCCACCGGGCGTACCGGAGGGGGCCGGGACATATCCCGGCCCCCGGCTCCCTCCGGAGATGTCCTCCCAGCGCGCGGCGTACCCGTCCACCGCCGCCTGATCGAAGGCGGGGAACGAGTGCGGCGCGACGACGTCCTCGGCGAGGACATTGCCGTACGCCTGGGTGAGGTCGAGGTCGAGCGGAGGCAGCGCGCGTAACCTGCGCAGCACGCTGCCCAGGTAGTCGGCGAGCGGCGTCAACCCGTTCGCGGCCGCCTCGGCGTCGGCCGTCGCGGTCATGTATTGGGACCGCCCGACGCGTTGCGCACCCCGCTCAGGATCGCCGAGGTGACGGTCTCGTCGCCCTTGTTGACGAACTCGGCCAGCCACTTGCGGAACTCGGGGCCCAGGTCCTCCCGCTCGACGGCGATCTGGACCACGGTCTGCAGGTAGCCGAGCGGCATGCCGGTGTCGTAGCGGGTACCCCGGTAGACGATGGCGTGCACCGGCACCCCCTCGGTACGCAGCAGCTCCATCGCGTCGGTCAGCTGGATCTCGCCGCCGCTGCCCGGCTCGGTCCGACGGATCGCGTCGAAGATCTTCCCCGGCAGCACGTACCGGCCGAGGACGGCCAGGTTGCTCGGCGCGTCCTCCGGCTTCGGCTTCTCCACCATGCCGGTCACCTTGACGACCTCGCCGATGTCGGTCAGCTCGGCCTCCGCCGGCTCGACCGAGGCGATCCCGTACCGCTTGGTGTCGGCCGGGTCGACCTCGAAGAACGCCAGCACGACGCCGCCGGTGCGGGCCTGCAGCTCCAGCATGGCCGGCAGCAGCGGCTGGTCGAGCTTGACGAACTCGTCGCCGAGCAGCACCGCGAAGGGCTGGTCGCCGACGTGCGACTCGGCGTACCCGACGGCGTGGCCGAGGCCGAGCTGCTCGGGTTGGCGGCAGGTGTAGATCTCGGCCAGCTCGCTGGGGCGGCGTACGGCGGCGAGCGTCTTGGCGTCGCCCTTCTCCTCGAGCTTGGCCTCCAGGTCCGGGCGGCTGTCGAAATGGTCCACCATCGACGTCTTGCCCCGGCCGGTGATCAGCAGGACGTCGCCGATGCCGGCCTGGGTGGCCTCCTCGACGATGTACTGCAGCACCGGCCGGTCGACCACCGGCAGCAGCTCCTTCGGCACCGCCTTGGTGGCCGGCAGGAACCGGGTGGCCAGGCCGGCGGCCGGAATGACGGCCTTGACCGCGTGCGGACGACCGGTCGCGGCGGTCGTTGAGGGATTCGCTGAGTGCTCCGACATGTCGCGAGACTATCGGCCACGGCTCTGCCGCGGCGGGTGAGGACCGGAAGACGCGCCGCCCGGGGGCCCGGCCGCGGCGTCCACGGCACCGGCCCGGGGCAGTCCGTCTGGCGGGCTGACCGCCCCGGCCACCACCGGGATCTCCTGGGTGGGCGTCGGGTCCGGCGGCTGGGCCAGCCGGTAGCCGTCCCGGCCGGCGGCCTTGGCCGCGTACAGCGCGTCGTCCGCCGCGTCCAGCACCTGCTGGCCGGTGGCGGCGTGGTCGGGGTAGACGGCGATGCCGATGGAGACGGTCACCGGCACCAGCACCGGCTCGCCCGAGTGCCCGTCCACCGGGACCGGGCTGCCCCGGACCACCGCGCCGAGCCGCTCCGCGACGATGGCCGCGCCCCGGGCGTCGGTCTCCGGCAGCAGCACCACGAACTCCTCGCCGCCGTGCCGGAAGGCCAGGTCCACCTCGCGGATCTCCCCGCGTACCCGGCGGGCGAACTCCACCAGGACGGCGTCCCCGGCGGCGTGGCCCCAGGTGTCGTTGACGTCCTTGAACCGGTCCAGGTCCAGCGCCAGGACGCTGAGCATCCGGCCGAACCGGTTGGCCCGCTCCACCTCCCGGCGGATCGACTCGCGCAGGTAGCGGTAGTTCCACAGCCCGGTGAGCGGGTCGGTGAGCGACAGCCGCTGCGCCTCCTCGTGCACCCGCACGTTGTCCACCGCGACCGCGGCGTGCCCGGCCAAGGTGCGCAGCGTCTCCAGGTCGTCGTCGTCGAACTCGTCGGCGCCCACCCGGTCGTAGAGGGCCAGCACCCCGAGCGTCCCGCCGGCCGCGCCGCCGCCGTCCGCGTCGGCCGGCGGGTGTCCCGGCCGGTCGGGGCCGCCGCGCCCGCCCAGCTCCGCCGCCCCGGGCGCGGCGAAGGGCACCGCGATGTACGTCTCGCAGAGCGGCTCCCCGGTCGGCGCGGTCGCGGGCTCCCATCGGCCGCGCAGCGGCTCCCCGGTGGCGACCACCGCGCCGACGACTCCCGCGCCGACCGGCACCCGCAGCGTCGCCGCGTCCGTCGGGTCCGCCGCCGGCCAGCGTCCCTCCAGCCCCTCGGCGCACTGCCCGACCAGCACACCACCGGCGTCGAGCAGCAGCACCGCCCCGGCCCGGGCGCCGGTCGCCGCGATCGCGCTGTGCAGGATCACCCGCAGGATGCGTTGCAGGTCGTGGGTGCTGGCCAGGGTGTCGCCGAGCACCGCGAGGTGTCCGCGCAGCTGGTCCCGGCTGCTGGTCAGGGCGGTCACGTAGGTGCCGGTCTCCCGGGTCATCCGGTTGAAGGCGAGGGCCAGCCGGCCGATCTCGTCCCGGCTGCGCACCGGGACCCGCGTGTTCAAGTCGCCGTGGGCCACCCGGTCCACCGCGCCGGCCAGCTCCACCAGCGGCCGGGTGGTGACCCGGGCCAGCCGCCCGGCGGCCAGCACCGCCAGCAGCGCGGCCAGCACCACCGCGGCGACCAGCGAGGCGTAGAGGCCGGGTGGGCGTTCACCCGGGACGGAGAGCACCAGCGGCAGCGGCTGCCCCGGGGCGGGGCCGGCCCGGCGGACGTACCGGCCGTCGGCGGTCTCGGTGACCCGGTCCCCGTCGACCCGGTCGGCGGCGGCGAGCACCGCCGGGCGTACCCCCCGGTTCTCGGTGGTGTGGGTGACTCGGACGGGCCCGGCCGCGTGGTCGAGCAGGGTGACCGCGACGCCGGTCACCGCGGCGAGCCGCGCGACGAACGCCGGGTCGACGGGTTGGGCGGCGGCGACCGTGCCCAGGTCGGCGCCGGCGGGGTCGCGGAGCTGGACCCGGGCGGCGAGCGCGCGGACCGGCCCGGCGGCCGGCGGGTCGCCGGAGCAGTCCTGCCAGGGCCCGTCCGGCCCGCCCGGCGTGACGTAGGTGGTCCGGCCGGCGGTGTCGGTGACCCGGACGGCGGCGGCCAGGCCGCGGCCGACCACCTGGGTGGCCGCGCCGGGCCGCGCGGCGGGGTCGGCGACCAGCGCGACCGCGTCGGCCGCCGCGCGCAACTGCTGGCACAGCGCGTCCACGGAGGTACGCACCCCGGCTGCGGCCAGCCCGAGCCGCTCGGTGGAGCGGCCCCGGTCCACGGCCGACATGGTCGAGCCGACGAAGAACGCGCCGAGCAGGACGGGGCCGAGCACCACCGCGAGGAAGGCCGCCGTCAATCGCCCGCGTAGCGTCAAGCTTCCCCCCGGAAGTTCCGCGCCCGATGCTGCGATGCTGACACAGAGCGACGGGGAGGCAAGCGTTGCGTCAGGAGTGTTGCGTGCCGGAATTTTCTGATGGAGCGGATGTGACGCATGGGGCGAAGCGGGACATGCGGATCGCACTTCTCGCCCACCGCCGGTCGCTGACCGCCGCCCGGCGCGCGGAAGCGGCGGCGCGCGTGCAGGCCGAGCTGGTCTCCCTGGTACGCCGGCTGCGTCCGGCCCGGATGACCGCGTACGTCCCGGTCGCCTCGGAACCGGGCGGCCCGGACCTGCCGGCGGTGCTGCGGGCGGCGCTGGAGCCGGCGGCCGAGCTGCTGCTGCCGGTGCTCCGCGACGACCTGGACCTGGACTGGGCGGCGTACACGGACCCGGAGTCGCTGGTGGCGGCCGGGCGTGGGCTGCGTGAGCCCGTCGGACCCCGGCTGGGGCGGTCCGCGGTGGCCGACGCCGGGTTGGTGGTCGTTCCGGCCCTCGCGGTGGACCACCGGGGGCTGCGGCTGGGCCGCGGCGGCGGCTCGTACGACCGGGCGCTGGCCCGGGTGCCCGTGACGACCGTCACGGTGGCGCTGCTGCACGACGGGGAGCTGGTGGCGAGCGTCCCCGCCCAGCCGCACGACCGGCCGGTACGCGCCGTGATCACGCCCGCCGACGGGCTGCGTACCCTTGCGGAGGCACCCGGTGTGGGACCGCCCGCTTCCGCTGGACGAACCCGGGCCCGATGACGCACCATTGGCACTCGAATACGTCGAGTGCCAACCGGCCGTGCCAGATCCGGAGGAGAACGTGCCCACGTACCAGTACGCCTGCACCGCGTGCGGCCACCAGCTCGAGGCGGTGCAGTCCTTCTCTGACGAGCCGCTGACCGAGTGCCCCGCGTGTGAGGGGCGGCTGCGCAAGGTCTTCAACTCGGTCGGCATCGTCTTCAAGGGCCCGGGCTTCTACCGCACCGACTCGCGTTCGTCGGGCTCGGACACCCCGGCGGGCACCCCGAGCAAGCCGGCGAAGTCGGAGTCCACCTCCGGCGGCGACTCCGGCTCCTCGAGCAGTTCCTCGACCAGCACGTCGAACGGCTCGTCCAGCTCGACCAGCGGCGGAACCACCAAGACCCCGGCCGCCAGCACCTCCAGCTCCTCGTCCTGACCCAGCTGTCTCGCCTGGCCCGCGTCCGTCGGTCCGCTGGCTCGCTCAGGCCCGTGGGTGGCACGCTGGCACGCTGGCTCGCGTCCGGGCGATGATCCATTCAAGGACGCCAACGTGGGGGTCTACCAAGTCCAGCTGACTCCCCCATATCGGCGATCCGGAGTCGATCATGCGCTTAACCGGCCGATCCGCTTCGGCTGTCACCGGCGTCGAGGGCGGCGGCCCGGCTCGCCGAGCCGGTCGACCGTCCGCTCGGCGCCGGCCCCACGAAGCCGCTCGCCTGTAACACATGGCCTGCCGCGGGTTGTCCATGCTGAGAGCTTGTCCCGCCCCGTTCGGACAGGCGGGCCGGTTGTCCAAAGGCGGGCTGGCGCTCGCCTGCCTCCAGGGTCTCCTGCTCCTACCCTGCTGACCGGTCACTGGCTGGATGGCGGCACCGGAACGGCCGAGACGGGAAGGCGCTGGCGTGACGGCCAGCGAGGGCTGTCGAGTGTTCCCGGCTGGTGTGTGTTGGTGGCCTTGGAGGAGTGGCTTGGGGTGTGGGTGGTGCGTCGTGAGGGGGGTGGTCGGCGGCGCGCTGTGGCTGTCTCTTATACACATCTCCGAGCCCACGAGACGCCC
>NZ_QGKS01000313.1 GCF_003172935.1 Micromonospora sicca
GAACCCGTGTTCGCCTGAGGGAGCCCGCCGTGGAACTCGCCTGGTACGCCCTGCTCGGCCTCTTCTTCGCCACCTACCTCGTCCTCGGCGGCTACGACTACGGCGTCGGGCTGCTGCTCGCCCGGCGCACCGCCCCGGCCACCCGGCGGGCCGCGCTCAACGCGGTCGGCCCGTTCTTCCTCGGCAACGAGGTCTGGCTGGTCGCCGCCGTCGGCATCCTCTTCGGCGCCTTCCCCACCCTGGAGGGCGAGCTGCTCTCCGGGCTCTACCCGGCCGTGCTCGGCGCGCTGGCCGGGGTGGTCCTGGTGACCGCCGGGGTGCAGCTGCGCAGCAGACCGGCCGGCGAGCGGGCCCGCGCCGGCTGGGACCGGGTGGTCGTCACCGGCAGCGCGCTCGCCGCGCTGGGCTGGGGCGCGCTGCTCGCCGGGCTGCTGCAGGGCGTACCGCTGCGGGCCGACGGCCACGTCGCCGGCATGACGCACGTCTTCACCCCGTTCGTGGCCGCCGCCGCGCTGGCCATGCTGACCCTGGTCGCGGCGCAGGGTGCGACGTTCCTCACGCTCCGGCTGCCGGCCACCGAGGTCGCGCCGGTCGCCCGGCTGGCCCGCCGGCTGATCCCGGTGGCGTTCGCCACGGTCGGCGCAGCCACCGTCCTCGGCCTGCTCTCCGACCGGGTACGCGCCGCGGTGGTGCAGCCGGCGGCGGCCGTACTGCTGCCGTTGGCGCTGGTGGCGGCGCTGCTGGCGGCCCGGACGGCGCTCCGCTGGCGGCGGCCCGGGCTGGCCTTCGCCGCCACCAGCGCGGCGCTGGCGCTGCCGGTGCTGCTCGTCGGGGCGGCGCTCTGGCCCTGGGCGCTGGTCTCCACGGTCGAGCCGGGGGCCGGGCTGACCGTGGCCGACGCCGCGGCGAGCGGCCCCACCCTGCGGCTGCTGGGCTGGCTCACGCTGCCGCTCCTGCCGGCCCTACTAGGCTTTCAGGCGATGAGTTGGTGGGTGTTCCGGGGACGGACCGACGGCAGGGCACCGGTGTACTGGTGAACCGCCGCCCGTTCGACCCGCGTCTGCTGCGCAGGGTCCCCGCGGCCCGGCGCGACCTCGCCGTGCTCGCGGTCCTCGGCGGGCTCACCGCGCTGCTGGTGGTCGCGCAGGCCACCGCGCTGGCCACGTTGCTGGCGACGGCGGTCGACGGGCGGCTACACCGGCCGGCGCTGGCCGGCTTCGCGGCGGCGGTCGCCGCCCGGGCGCTGGTCAACTGGGCCCAGGGCACGGTGGCGGCGCGGGCGGCGGCGACGGTGAAGGCGGCGCTGCGGGCGGACCTGCTCCGTGCCGTCGGCCGGCACGGCCCGGGCTGGGTCGCCGGGCAGCGGGCCGGGCAACTGGCCACCCTCGCCGGGCGCGGCCTCGACGCGCTGGACGCCTACTTCACCGGCTACCTCCCCCAGCTCGTGCTCAGCGTCACCGTGCCGCTCGCCGTGCTGGCCCGGATCGTCGTCGCCGACTGGAGCTCGGCACTGATCATCGCATTGACCATCCCGCTCATCCCGGTCTTCGGGGCGCTGCTCGGCTGGCAGGCGCAGGCCGCCACCGAGCGGCAGTGGCGGCGGCTCTCCCGCCTCGGCGGGCACTTCCTCGACATGGTCGCCGGGCTGCCCACACTGCGCGCGTTCGGCCGGGCCGGGGCCCAGGTCGACGTGGTCCGTCGGATGGCCGACGGGCACCGGCAGGCCACCGTGCGGACGCTGCGGATCGCCTTCCTCTCCGCGCTCGTGCTGGAGCTGGTCGCCACCCTCTCGGTGGCGCTGGTCGCCGTGCCGGTGGGCATCCGGCTGCTCGGCGGCGGGATCACCCTCTCCACCGCGCTGCTGGTGCTGCTGCTCACCCCGGAGGCGTACCTGCCGCTGCGGACGGCGGGCAGCCGGTTCCACGCCAGCATGGAGGGACTCACCGCGCTGGACGAGGCGCTGACCGTCTCCGCCGCACCGGCCGCCGCCGCACCGGCCGCCGCACCGGCCCGGACGCCCGCCGGAGCCGGCGAGATCCGCTTCGAGGGCGTGACCGTCGAGTACGAGCGGACCACCGCGCTGCGGGACGTCACGCTGACCGTCCGCCCCGGTGACCGGATCGCGGTCATCGGCCCGAGCGGCGCCGGCAAGAGCACCCTGCTCGGCCTGCTGCTCGGCTTCGTCACCCCGACCGCCGGCCGGGTGACGGTCGACGGGGTCGACCTCGCCCGCACCGACCTCGACGCCTGGCGCCGCCAGGTGGCCTGGGTGCCGCAGCGGGCACACCTCTTCGCCGCCTCGCTGGCCGACAACATCCGCCTCGGCGCCCCGGACACCACCGACGCCGCGCTCGGCCGGGCGGTCACCGACGCCGCGCTGGACGACGTGGTCGCCGCCCTGCCCGACGGGCTGTCGACCGAGCTCGGCGAGCGCGGGCACGGCCTCTCCAGCGGCCAGCGGCAGCGGGTGGCGCTGGCCCGGGCGTTCCTCCGGGATGCCCCGGTGGTGCTCCTCGACGAGCCGACCGCCCGGCTCGACTCCGCCAGCGAGGCCGTGGTGCTGGCCGCCACCCGGCGGCTGGTCGCCGGTCGTACGGCGCTGCTGGTCGCGCACCGGCCCGCGCTGCTGGCGGACGCCGACCGGATCATCCGCGTCGAGGACGGCCGGGTCACCGAGCTGACCCCGGCACCGGCCGGGAAGGCGAGCTGATGAGCCCCGGACCGATCGTCCCCGACCGCCCTGACCAGCCGGGACGGGCCGTGCCCGGTGGCGTCTCGGCCGACGGCGCCACGCCGGCCGCGCGCGACCCGGGACCGCCCACCCCGGCGGAGGCGGTCCCGCCGGAGCTGGCGGCCGGCGCCCTGCCCACCGAGCCGACCCCCGACGAGGCGCCACCCGCCGGGCCGGTGACCGACGAGGCCATTCCCGCCGGGCCGGTGACCGACGAGGCCGTTCCCGCCGGGTCGGCCGGCGGCGTCCGGGCCGAGCGCACCGTGCTGCGGCTGGCCCGGCCGTACCTGGGTCGGCTCGTCGGGGCCGGGCTGCTCGCCGCCGCCACCGAGTTCGCCGGGCTGGCCCTGATGGCCACCGCCACCTGGCTGCTGATGAGCGCCGCCGGCCGGCCCCCGCTGGACCGGCTGACCGTGGCCATCGTCGCCGTCCGGGCCCTCGCCATCAGCCGGGGCGTGTTCCGCTACACCGAACGGCTCGCCGGGCACGACGCCGTGCTCCGCATGATCACCGACGTCCGGGCCCGGGTGTTCGGCACCCTCGCCGCCCGCCGGGACACCCCCTCGCAGCGCTCCGGTGACGCGCTGAGCCGGCTGGTGTCCGACGTGGAGGCCGTACAGGACCTGCTGCTGCGGGTGCTGGTGCCGGGAGCGGCCGCCGGGCTGGTGAGCGTGCTCGCGGTCGGCGGGGCGGCGCTGATCTCGCTCCCCGCGGCCGGGGTGCTGGCCGCCGGGCTGCTGGTCGCCGGAGTGGCGCTGCCCGCGCTCGCCACGGCGCTCACCCGGCGGGCCGCCGACGAGGTGGCCCCGCTGCGCGGCGCGCTCGCCGTGGACGCGGTCGACCTGACCCACGGCGCCGCCGACCTGGCCGCGTTCGGCGCCACCGGCGCGGCGCTCGCGGCGGCCAACCGGCGCGCCCGACGCCTCGCCCGGCTGGAACGCCGGCTCGCCGCGGCCGGCTTCGCGGTCGACGCGGCCGGGGTGCTGGTCGGTGGGCTCACCGCCGCCGCCGTGGTGGCCGTCGCGCTCCGCGCCGGCGTCGGCGGGGTGCTGGTCGGGGTGCTGGCCGTCGGCGCCCTCGCCGCCGTGGAGGTCGCGCTGGCGCTGGTCGGCGCGGCACGGCAGCACACCCAGCTCCGCGCGGCCCTGGACCGGGTCGCCGCGCTGCTCACCGGGCCCGCCCCGGCCACCGGCGCGGCCCCGACACCGGGGACGGGCACCGGGATCGCCCCGAGCCCGGCGGTCGGCGCGGCCGGCACGACCGGCCGGACCCGGGCGGGCGCGCCGGCCGGCGCGGGGACCGAAGCCGCTCCCTCCGGCCACGACGTGCGATTCGACGAGGTGACCGTCAGGTACCGGACGGGGGCGGCCCCCGCCCTGGACCGGGTCAGCCTCGACCTGCCGGCCGGCCGTCGGGTCGCCGTGGTCGGGCCGAGCGGGGCCGGCAAGAGCACCCTCGCGGCGGTGCTCACCGGCGCGGTACGCCCCGACACCGGCCGGGTCACCCTGGACGGGCTCGACGTGTCCGCGTACCCGGCCGAGGACCTGCCCCGGGCGATCGGCGGACTCCTCGCCGAGGCGTACGTCTTCCACGCCTCCGTACGGGAGAACCTGCTGCTCGGCCGCCCCCGAGCGAGCGAGGCGGAGCTGACCGCCGCGACCCGGGCGGCCGGCCTGCTCGATTGGGTACGCGCCCAGCCGGCGGACTGGGACACCGTGGTCGGCGAGGAGGGTGGGCAGCTCTCCGGCGGGCAGCGGCAGCGCCTCGCGCTGGCCCGGGCGCTGCTGGCCGCGCCGGCGGTGCTGGTGCTGGACGAGCCCACCGAGGGCCTCGACCCGGCCGCGGCCGACGCGGTGCTCGCCTCGGCGCTGGCCGCCACTCCGGCCGGGCACTCCGTGCTGCTGATCAGCCACCGGCTCAGCGGCCTGGCGGGGCTGGACGAGATCGTGGTACTCGACGCCGGCCGGGTGGTGCAGCGTGGCCGGCACGCCGAACTGGTGGCCCGGCCCGGCTGGTACCGGGAGCAGTGGCTGCTCCAAGCGGCGGCGGAACGCGGCTATCTGGCCCTGACTCCCTGAGCGGTCTCCGGGAAATCCCCGGACGCGCCGGGTGGGGCGGGGTGGCAGGGTGAGGCCATGCGGGGGTACGACGGCGTGCTCGTGGAGGAGCGCCTGCGGGAACTGGCCGGGCGCCTGCGTGGGCCGGCCCGGTTGAAGACCGACCTGCTCACCGAGGCGCGGCACGCGCTCCTGGACGCCGCCGAGGCGTACCGGGCGGACGGCCTGCCGGCGGCGGAGGCCGAGCGGCGCGCGGTCGCCGAGTTCGGCAGCTCTGCCCAGCTCGCCCCGGGTTACCAGGCGGAGCTGGCGGCCGGGGCGCTGCGCGGGCTGGCGGTGCGGGCGCTGGCGGTGGCGGTGGCGCTGATGGTGGGGGGCGATCTGACCTGGCGGGGCGCCCACTGGCGGGGCGGACCGCCACCCGAGGGCTACCAGCTGTTGTCCGCCTCGCTGAACGGGATCTGGGGGACGGTCGCCGGGCTGGCGCTGGCCGGGCTGCTGCTGGGCTTCCTCGCCGCGCGGTACGGGTCGGCCCGGCTGCCCCGCCTGGGGCGGGTGGTCGGCTTCGGCCTGACCGGCGCGCTGGGCGTCGGCGCGCTCGCCGGCGGCGCCCTGCTCGCCTGGTCGATCGGGCTCTGGCAGGCGGCCCTGACCTGGCCGCCGATGATGGTCGGGGCGGTGCTGGCGAGCGCGGCCTGGTTCGCCCTGGCCCGGGCCGCCCGGTCCTGGCTGCTGGCCATCCGGTGACGCGGTGGGCGCCTGCCCGCCACCGGTGCAGCGGGCGGCGCCGGGGGAACTCGCACCGGACGGGGCGGTGAGCCGTCTTCTCAGGCGGGTGCGGTCGGCGCTTGGTCGGCGCCGAGGAACCGGCCCACCGTCGCGCTGAACTCGCGCCAGCCGGCCCGCTCGCCGGCCAGCGCGCGCCCGCCGGCCTCGGTGAGCTGGTAGGTCCGTCGTTCCCGGCCGTTGACCGTGCTCCACGAGCTGGCGACGTAGCCCGCCCGTTCCAGCCGCCGCAGCGCCGGATAGATGGTGCCCGTGGGCAGGTCCAGCGTGCCGTCGCTGCGTGCCCGGAGCGCCTCGATGATCGCGTACCCGTGGAGTTCGCCCTGCTCCAGGACCGCCAGCAGCAGCGCGTCCAGGTGTCCGTGCAGCGCCTGGGCCTTCATGCGTAGTAACGCTACTTGTCCGCCCGCCGGGATGCCACCGGGGTGCGGTCCCGGCCTCGTCGGGTCGCCCACTAGGGTATGTGCCCAGAGTCACTCGGCGGCCGCAAGGTGCGCCGGGTGGGCAAACCCGAAAGCACACGGAGGTCAGCGTGGCCCGCCAGTCGCCCCAACGGCCCGACGCCGACGAGCCCGAGCTCGACGAGAGCACCGCGTCGGCGGCAGCAGACGAGGCGGAGGACGACCGCCCGGCGGCCGACCGCGCCCTCTGGGACGAGCTGCGGATCGACCCGGTGGAGATCGCCCTGCCCGCCGGCACCGGCTTCACCCTGCGCGCGTACCGGCCGGCGCGGGAGCTGACCCCGACCGACGTCGCCGAGCGCGACGAGGACGACCCCTTCCTGGCCCGCCGCCAGGTCGTCGAGGCCGAGGACGAGGACCAGGAGGTGGTGATCCTCGACGAGGAGTTCGCCGCCCTGTCCGAGGACGAGGACGAGGAGCGGCCCGCCGGTCGCCGGCGCGGCGCCGCCGAGGCGGCCGAGGAGAAGGCCGAGGCCGACGAGGACGAGGACGAGGACACCGCGGGCGACGAGGAGGTGCCCGCCTTCCTCAGCTACCGCGGCCGGCTGCTGCTGTTCAAGACGCCGGAGTCGCTGGTCAGCTTCGTCCGATCCGGCGCGCCCAACGACCTGTCCCAACTGGACAGCTGGACTGAACTGTCCGAACGGGTGGAACCGGCCGACATCGCCCCGCTGGACGAGGACACCTACGAGCTCGACCTGGTGGTGGAGAACCTCCGCGGCGGGCACGACACGTGGGACCCCACGCTCCTGATCGAGGCCGGCGAGGTTGCCCGTGACCTTGCGTACGCGCTGCGGCTACCCGCGGTGCTGGACATGCTCTCCGCGGGCTCCAGCCTCGACGACCTGGACGAGGCGCTGCGGGCGTCTGTCAACGGCGGAATCGGTGCTTTCCTGGGCCGACGGCGGCTGAAGAAAATCGGGGCACAAACCGCAAGTTTGGGTTGGCGCACCATTGTCGGCAAGATCTCTGCTGTCGTGGACTGGCGCGACTGACCCGTAACGGGGAGCATCAGTCTCTGGCAGAAGTAACGATCTGTGTCCCGGGAGGAGGACGACGCCGTGGCGCTCGTGCGCGTGTACTGCGGTCTGGCCTCGGCGGATCCGGCCGACCGACCGGCTTCGACCGGTTCGGCGCTGACGTCCGCTGTGGTCGACGACGCAGGCCGTCTGCTGCATGTCTGCGAGATCAGCGACGACCCGGCGGGCTACGCCCAGCTGGTCGCGCTGCTCGTGGAGCGGTCGGGCGGGCCGAGCGGTGCGGCCATCGCCGCCGACAGCGACGACCACACGGTCACCTCGCTGCTCAGCGCGGCCGGTCGTCCACTGGCGATCGCGGACGACGACTCGGTGGACGACTTCGCCGAGCGCTTCGCCGACGACGACTCCCTGGAGGAGATGCAGTCCCCGCCGGCCGAGCGTCGCGCCGTCGGGCTGGCCCGGGCGCTGCAGGCCGGCGCGCTCTCCGCGGTTACCCTGCCGGCCCCCCGCGACCTGGCCAACTACAAGCAGGTGCTGGCCGCGCACGCCGCCCTGGCCAACGGGCGGCACTCCGCCGCGGTGGCGCTGCGGGAGGTGCTGCGGGAGCTCTACCCGGCCGCGCTGCGGGCCTACCCGGACCCGGCCGGGCCCGTCTCGCTGGCGGTCCTCGACGCGCTGCCCGAGCCGGGCATGCTCGGCGGCACGGTCGCCCGGGGCCGCGAGGTTGCGGTCGCCGCGGACCCCGTCGCCGCGCACCTCGTCGCCGAGGGCGTCGCGCGTGCCGACCAGATCAACGACGCGATCACCGCCCTGCGGGTCGCCATCTCCGAGACGCCCCGCCGGGCCACGGTCAACCGGGTGCTCACCTCGGCAGTCGCGGAGACCGTGCGGCAGGCGGTCGCCTCCGTCCGGGCCTGCGACGCCGCCTGCGAGGCCCTGGTCGGCGCCCTCAGCGCCCGAGTCACCACGCCCGCTCCGGTTCCCGGCCGGCGGGCCGCCGCCCGTCGGAGCGAGCAGGTCGGCGAGCTCGCCGGTCTGACCGGCACCACCGCGACCGGCCTGCGGACGATCCGGCCCGCGGAGCCCGAGCCGGTGGGCCGCCGCAGCCGTCCCGAGCCGCGCACCGGCGGCGCCGCGCCGCTGCCGCCCCGTCCGCTCGGCCCGCCGCCGGCAGTTCCGCCGGTATGC
>NZ_QGKS01000390.1 GCF_003172935.1 Micromonospora sicca
GGTTGGGGTACTTGCTGCCACCGACCCGGGTGACGTCCAGGCCGGCCGGGTGGGTGCACCAGTCGGTGGCGCCGACCACCACCTCCCAGGCCGGAAGCCGTGGCGGGCGTCCACGTGCCGTGCGGCATGATCGGGGTCCGATCTGCGGCGGAGAGGAGCGACGGGTGCGGGTGGTGTCCCTGGTGCCGTCCCTGACCGAGGCGGTGGCGCTGACCCGCCCCGAGGTGCTGGTCGGCGCCACCGACTGGTGCACCCACCCGGCCGGCCTGGACGTCACCCGGGTCGGTGGCAGCAAGTACCCGGACCTGGACCGGGTGCTCGCGCTCCGGCCCGACCTGGTCCTGCTCAACGAGGAGGAGAACCGCCGTGCCGACGCCGACGCCCTGGTCGCGCCGGGGTCCCGGTACGGGTCACGTTTCCGCGTACCGTGCCCGAGGCGCTGACCGAGCTGGCCGAGCTGGCCGGCGCGCTCGGCGCGACCACCGAGCCGGACTGGCTCGTGGCGGCCCGCCGGGCCTGGGCCACCCTGCCCGAGCCCGGAACGCTCCGCCGGGCGGTCGTACCGGTGTGGCGCCGGCCGTGGGTGGTGCTCGGCAGCCGGACGTTCGCCGGTGACGTGCTGCGCCGGCTCGGCGTGGCGAACCTGTACGCCGACCACGCCGAGCGCTATCCCCGCCCAGACCTGGCCGAGCTGCGGGCGCACCCGCCGGAGCTGGTGGTGCTGCCGGACGAGCCGTACCGGTTCACCGCCGGCGACGGACCGGAATCCTTTCCCGGCGTGCCCTGCGCGCTGGTCTCCGGGCGGCACCTGACCTGGTACGGCCCGTCCCTCGCCGAGGCGCCCGCGCTGCTCGCCGCCCAGCTCGCCCAGGCCGGCTGAACCGGGCTGGCCCGGACCGGGAAGGCCGTCCGGACCGGGCCGGGAGGGGACCAAGGTCCCGGGCAGGAGCGGCCCGGTCGGCCCTGCCCGCGACGACGGGGCGGAGGTGGAATGAAGGTGCCACCGGGAAGCGCGGTGCGAGGCACAGGAAGGGACGTGGAAACCATGACCGCGACAGTCGAGCGGATCACCGCCAACACCATCGCTCCGGCGGCCGGGACCACCCGTGACGTCGAGACCATCGGCCAGAAGGCCACCCGGTACGTCTTCGCGGGTCTCCGGATCGCGCTGGGCTGGACCTTCCTGTGGGCCTTCCTGGACAAGATGTTCGGCCTCGGCCACGAGACCGCCGCGAAGAACGCCTGGATCAACGGGGGCAGCCCCACCAAGGGCTTCCTCACCTTCGGTGCCGCCGGCCCGTTCCAGGGTCTGTACCAGGACATCGCGGGCGCGGCCTGGGCGGACTGGCTGTTCATGGTGGGCCTCGCGGCCATCGGCGTCGCCCTGCTGCTGGGCGTCGGCACCCGGGTCGCCGCGGTCGCCGGCGGGATCCTGCTGGTCATGATGTGGACGGCCGTGCTGCCCCCCGAGAACAACCCGGTCATGGACGACCACCTGATCTACGCGGGTCTGCTGGCCGGGCTGGCCCTGGTCGGCGCCGGCAACACCCTCGGGCTCGGCCGGGCCTGGGCGAAGCTCCCCATCGTCCAGCGGCTCCCCTGGCTGAAGTGAAGTGACGGATCTGGCACCACCGACAGGGCGGGCGTCACCGGCGTGACGCCCGCTATTGCGTACGCCCACGGTCCCCGCCCGGTCGTCCGGCGGGGACTGACGCGTATCGGCGGGCCGCTATCGGGCAGGATCGACGGGGACCGGATCCACCACCGAGGTAGGAGACCTACGCATGGACAAGCCCGAGGTAGGCCCGATCGAGGGCGCGCCGCCCGCCGATCTCGTCATCGAGGACATCACCGTCGGCGAGGGCCCGGAGGCACAGCCGGGTCAGCTGGCCAGCGTGCACTACGTCGGGGTGGCCCACTCGACGGGCCGCGAGTTCGACGCGTCGTGGAACCGGGGTGAGAGCTTCGAGTTCCCGCTCGGCGGCGGTCAGGTCATCGCCGGCTGGGACCAGGGCGTGGTGGGCATGAAGGTCGGCGGCCGCCGCCGGCTGACCATCCCGCCGCACCTGGGCTACGGCAGCCGGGGCGCCGGCGGGGTCATCAAGCCGAACGAGACCCTGGTCTTCGTGGTCGACCTGCTCGGCGTCCGCTGAGCGGGCACTGAGCCCGTCGCAGGGGGCCGGCGGCGTGTCGCCGGCGGCCCCCTGCGCGCTGCCCGGCTCGGGAACCGCCCGGCGGGATCGCCCCGGCCCGACCGGCGTGGTCAGGCCGGCACCAGCTCCGTCACCCCCGCCGTCGCCACGGTCGCCGACTGCCGCACCGGCAGCACCCGGTGCAGGCCGGCGGCCCGCAGCACCCGCGCCACCACCGGATCCGGGTCGACCAGCACCAGCTCGCCGCCCCGCGCGCGGACCCGCAGGTGGGCCGCGATCAGCGTGCGCACCGCGGCCGCGGAGAGCACCCGCACGCCGGACAGGTCCAGCCGGAGCAGCGGACGGGCCGGCGCCGCCCACAGCGCGGCCCGGAACGACCCGACGGTCGCGATGTCGATCTCGCCGACCGCCCGGACGTCCACCACCTGGTCGCCCACGGTGATCTCCACGTGGAACCGGTCGCTGTGCTGCCCCATGCCGACGAACCTATCCGCCGGGACCGACAGTTCCGGCCCGCCCGGACCGGGATCCGGGTACGGCCCGGGTCCGACCCCGAGGGACGTCAGGGTCCCCGGTCAGGTGCCCCCACGATGCCGTGCGCCTCTCCCCGGACGGCCCGGAAACCTCCGTCGCCGCGCCGTTCCCCGGCGAACGAGGGCTGCCCCGGGCGCATCGGCGGGTGACAATGAGCGGATGGCCGTTCCCCGTCAGCGCCCGCCCCGACTCATCCGGCCCGTCCGCGAGCCGGCCACCGTGCCTCCGCCGCTGGAGGGGCCGTGGGCCCCCACCGACCTCCGGCTCGACCACGCCGACCTGCTGCCGCTGCCGGACGGTGCGCACGGGCCGGAGGACGTGCTGATCGACCCGGACGGCCGGATGATCAGCGGGGACGAGGACGGCCGGTTGTGGTGGTGGCCGGCGGACGCGCCGCCGGGCACCCCGCCCCGGCTGCTCGCCGAGACCGGCGGCCGACCGCTGGGTATCGAGCTCGACCCGGTCGACGGCGGCCTGGTGGTCTGCGACGCCTATCGAGGGCTGCTGCGGGTCACCCCGGACGGCGTGGTGCACGAACTGACCGGCACGGCGCCGCCGGTGCACCTCGCCGACAACGGCACGGTGGCCCGGGACGGCACCATCTACTTCACCGACTCGTCCGATCGGTTCCCGCTGTCGCACTGGAAGAAGGACCTGCTGGAGCACCGGCCCAACGGCCGGGTGCTGGCGTACGACCGGCGGACCGGGCGCACCGAGGTGGTGACGAGCGGGCTCTACTTCCCCAACGGGGTCGCCCTCACCCCGGACGAGTCGGCGCTGATGCTGGTGGAGACGGCCACCCACCGGCTGCTCCGGATCGACCTGCCGGACGGCCGGGCCACCGTGCTGACCGACCTGCCCGCATACCCGGACAACGTCGCCGCGGTGGGCGACGGGACGTACTGGATCGCCCTGCCCAGCCCCCGCCTGCCGATCATGGAGCGGCTGCTGCCGCATCCCCGGGTACGACAGCTGGTGGCGCTGCTGCCGGGGGCGGTGCAGCCGCAGCCCCGCCGCTACGGCCTGGTCGCGCTGGTCGACGGCGAGGGGCGGGTGCTCCGGACGCTGCACGGCCCGACCGGCGCGTACTCGATGATCACCGGCGTGCGGCAGCACGGGGACGTGCTCTGGCTGGGCAGCCTGACCGCGACGGCCGTGGCCCGGGTGCGCCTCGGCTGAGCGGCCGTGACGGGCGGCCGGCCCGCCACCGTCCGAGGGTGGCGGGCCGGCCCGGGTCGTTCCTCCCCGGTGGGTCAGCCGCCGCTGGCCGAGGGGGCCGGTGCGGGCGCCGAACCGCCGGCCACCGCGCCCGGGTGCGGCGTGGCGACGTGGGTGGGCTTCAGCCCGGCCGGTACGGGCAGCGCGCTGCCCTTGATGAACTCGTCCCAGCTGACGTTCCAGGCCGTGAACCCGTTGCCTTGGTCCAGCTTCACCTCGGTGCCCTTGATGGTCACCAGGTCGCCGACGTGGGTGACGCCCATCAGCCAGTCCGCGGCCGCCGCGGAGACGTTAGTGCAGCCGTGTGAGGTGTTGGTGAAGCCCTGCTCCCCCTCCGACCACGGGGCGGAGTGGATGAACTCGCCACCCCAGGTGAGCCGCTGGGCGTCATCGACGTCGACCACGTAAGGATCGGCCGAACCCCGGGTGTCGAAGGTGGTCCGGTCGAACTTCTCCATGATCACCATCTTGCCGCTGGAGGTGGGCGTGCTCGACTTGCCCATGCTCACCGGGACCTTGCGGAGCAGCTTGCCGTCCTGGTAGACGGACATCTGCTTGGTGGCGTTGTCGATGTCGAGCGAGACCTGCCGGCCGATCTTGGAGGTCGCGCTGTGGTCGGCGTCGCCGATGGCGTCCTTGCCGATCGGCAGCCCCTGCAGCGCGCTCCGTACGCTGATCTTCGTGCCGGACTTCCAGTGGTCGGGCGCCCGGTACTCGACCTGCTTGCCGTCGGACTCCCACGACCAGGCGCCCGGCTGCGGCGGGTCGGTCTTCACGAACAACCGGCGCTGTACGTCCGCTCTGGCCTCTTTCGGAATTGGCGGATCGAATGCGACGACCACCGGCATCGCCGTCCCGTACGTCTGATTACTGGTGAAATAGAGCTCGGTGGTGACGGCCGGCTTGGTCGATTTCGCCATCGTGGTGAACGTCGTCTTCTGCGTGGTGGTACGTCCGGAACCGCCGGTCGCGGTGACCTCCGCCGTATACGTCCGGGAGTTCTGCAATGGCCGGGTGGGCACCCAGCCCGACCCGTCCTCCCGCGGCTCGGCCGGCACCTGCACACCCTTGTCGTCAGTGAGCCGGACCGCGGTGACCTTCCCGTGCGCGACCTTCGCGCCCACCTCTGCGCTGATCGGCACATCCTTGGTCCGGTCCGCCGGTATCACGGTCACCGACGGCGCGGCCGCCTTCCCGTGCCCCGGCTTCGCAGCCTCCCGCTGACCGGCGGTGCAGCCGCCGATCACCAATGGCGTGACTGCGATGGTTACTGCGAACAGCCTCAATCGCCGTCTCACGTCCATATTCCACACCCCATTTCCCAGTCCCCGTTGGCCCCATTCTGTACGGCGTTTCTCCGGCCGGGTCGCGCTTTTGGAGGAAATGGTGGGCGACGGGACGGCCATTTGATGCCGGGTGTGCCCGGCAGGCGGCGGCCGGGCCACGACGTCCGGGATCGGCAATCCTGGGCGGGCAGCGCACCGGACGTACCGGACCGGGCCGGTCAGTCCCAGTCCTCGTCGCCGTGGTTGCGGTCCCACCGCCCGCCCAGCGGCGGGGTGTCCAGGCGGGTGGCGGCCACGCCGTTGCCGGCGAAGTCGTTGTCCTCCACCCGGCAGTCCACCCAACTGCCCCGGTCCGTGACCCACAGCCCGTGGGTCTGCGTCCGCACGTCGTGGTTGTCCCAGACCCGGTTCCCCCGGATGGTCGCCGAGTCGAACGCCGCGTTGATCGCGATGCCGGCCCGGGTCTCCGGCGCGGCCGACAACTCGTACGAGGTGCCGGGCACCGGGGTGTCGCCGCTCCACGCGGTGCAGGCGTCGGGGCGTACCGGGGCGAGGGAGAGTTCGGTGCCGGTGTTCGCGGCCACCACGGCGGTGCGCTTGCCGACCCGGAGCACCTTGCCCCGGTGGCCGTCGTGCGGCCAGTCCGCCGACCGGTCGACCAGGTTCTGGTCGCCGTAGCGGACCGTCTCGCCGCCGCCCGTGGACGCCCCGGCGCACTGTCGGCCGTTGTTGCGGATGCGGTTGTTGAGCAGAACGGTGTCCGTCATCGGGCGGTCGACCCGGATCGCGTCCAGGCCGTTGCCCCAGAACTCGTTGCTCTCGACCACCACGTCCAGCGCCGGGTCCTGGTAGCCGCGCCCGAGGTTGTGCTCGTGGAAGCCGTGCCGCCCGTTGCCGGTGATCCGGTTGCCCCGCACGGTGTACGGCCCGGGCGTGTTGCCCATGCTGATGCCGTCGGCCAGGTTGCCGTCGATCACGCAGTCGGTCAGCAGCCCGCCCCGGCCGGCCACCCCGGCGGTGCCGTTGGCCGAGACGTCGTACCCGGCCTCCAGGTTTCCGGTCATCGTGCAGGCCGTGACGATCAGGCCGTCGGCTCCCCAGTCGGAGATGCCGAACCGGTTGCCCTGGCTGTGGCAGCCGATGATCCGGTAGCCGCGCGGCGGCGGCCAGTAGGGCTTCTGCAACTCGAGGAAGATGCCGTTGGTGCCGTTGCCCAGGGCGGTGCAGTTGGCGATGGTGAGCCGCTCCACCGTCCCCCAGCCGCCGATGCCGACGCCGATGCCGGCACCGCCCATCTCCTCCCCGTTGTCCAGCCGGCCGCAGCCGACCACCACCACGCCGTCGATGCTGCTGTCCTGGAGGAAGTCGCAGCCCAGCCCTGTTGCGGCGGTGTGGTGGATGTAGAGGTTGCGGAACATTGCCCGCACCATGTACTGCAGGCCCAGTCCCTTGGCCAGGTAGTTGTACTCGGCCATCGCCACCCCCGAGCCGTCGATCTCGAAGTCGGCGAAGGTGCAGTCGGCGATGTGCCGGTCCCGGCTCGCGCCGTGCTGCACGGTGGTCCAGAAGGCCAGCGGCGTCGGGTCGGCCCGGTTGCCCTCGTTGCTCAGCACGAACCGGGTCGCGGCCGGGCCGGCGCCGATCAGCGACACCCCGCTGCGCCAGACGGTCCCGGCGTCGCGGACGGAGTAGATCCCCGGCGGGCAGTAGATCACCCGCGCCCGTCCGTCGGCGACGTAGCCGTCGCCGAGCCGGTCCACCAGCGCGGCCAGCGCCGGCTGGTCGTTGGTCACCCCGTCGCCGGTCAGGCCGTACTCGCGGGCGTCGCACCACAGCGGCGCGCCCGCGACGGCCGGGCGGCGGTTCCGCACGGTGGGCGGCAGTTGCTGGTACGACACGCCTGCTCCTCTCGGACTCCGGGCGACGACGGCCTCGGATTCCCGGCCTCCCGACCGGTTAACACCGCGGGACGGGCACGGGGAGCAGATGCGACAGACG
The DNA here is from genome assembly GCF_003172935.1 of Micromonospora sicca. Classification (GTDB taxonomy): domain Bacteria; phylum Actinomycetota; class Actinomycetes; order Mycobacteriales; family Micromonosporaceae; genus Micromonospora; species Micromonospora sicca. The sequence continues at coordinate 7,190 of NZ_QGKS01000390.1, forward strand.
GGACGGCGGTGGACTACGCCGCCTTCCGGGGGCGGTCCGGCCAACGCCGGCGACACCGGTCACCGCCGGGGAACCGACCCGCACGGCGGCCCGTACGGGTCGGAGCCGGCCGCCCGGACGGGCAACCGGCTCCGCGCGCCGTCAGACGTTCGCGACCAGCAGCGCGGGCTGCTCGACGCAGTCCGCGACGTGCCGCAGGAAGCCGCCGGCCACCCCGCCGTCGCAGACCCGGTGGTCGAAGGTGAGGCTGAGCTGGGTGACCTTGCGGACCGCGAGCTGCCCGTCGACCACCCAGGGCTTGTCCACGATCCGGCCGACGCCGAGCAGCGCCGCCTCCGGGTGGTTGATGATCGGGGTGGAACCGTCCACACCGAACACCCCGTAGTTGTTCAGGGTGAAGGTGCCGCCGGTGAGCCGCGCCGGGGGCAGCGTGCCGGCGCGGGCGGCGGCGGTGGTGGCGGCCAGCTCGGCGGCCAGCTCCCGGGTGGTCAGCCGCTGGGCGTCGCGCAGCACCGGGACCAGCAGGCCCCGGTCGGTCTGCGCGGCGATGCCCAGGTGCACCCCGGCGGACTGGACGATCCGCTGCCCCTCGGTGTCGACGTGGGCGTTGAGCTGCGGATACCTCCGCAGCCCGCTGAGGCAGATCCGGGCCAGCAGGGCCAGGATGCTGACCGGCGCGTCCGGGGTGGCCGCGTTGATCGCGGCGCGGGTCGCCAGCAGCGCGGTGGCGTCCACGTCGACCCAGATGGTCACCTCGGGGATCTCCCGCCGGCTGCGGGAGAGCTTGTCGGCGATGACCTTGCGGATGCCGGTCAACGGGATGACCAGGTCCTGGTCGCCGGCCGGGGCGAGCCCGACGTGCGCGGCCGGGGCCGGCTGGTCCGGGACGGCGGCCAGCCGGGCGGCCGGGGTGGCCTCGGCGGCCTCCACGTCGGCCCGCCGGATCACGCCGCCCGGCTG
>NZ_QGKS01000394.1 GCF_003172935.1 Micromonospora sicca
CGCCGAGGGCGGAGAGGATGCCCGCGACGGAGACTCGGTAGCGGGACCCGACTCGTACGACCCGAGCCGGGAAGGCGTTGGTGGCCGCGAGTTGGTAGGCGCGGCTTCGGGACAGGCCGAAGATCTGGCCGGCGGTGGTGATGTCGGTGACCGCGCCGAGCGCGCGGATCCGCTCCACCGTCCACACCTGAGTTGGGCGGTCGTTGGTTGCGGCGGTCGTCGAGGGGTGGTCGGAGTTCATGAGGGCAGTTCTCCTTGTGTGCGGGTGGCGGCAGTGAACCGGCCGGCGCCGTAATGGCACAGCGACCGGATGGGTGGCGAGGCCGCGATCGCGTCGGACGATGCGTCCGGTATCGCGGTGAGTACCTCGAGGGCGTCTCCGAGGTACGAGGCGAGCCGGCCGACCGGCCGGTATCGGTATGCCTCCAAATCGTCGGCGGAAGGCTGCCCGGGCCGGCCGGGTCATCGCGGCTGCCAGCGGTGGTGGCACAGGAGCAGCCGCAGTGCGACGGCGGCTTGCTGCGGTACGACGCCGTTGCCGAGGACCCGCAGCGCGAGGGTGCGCGGCAGGCCAAGCGCGGGGTCGGTGACGTGGCCGTCCTGGAGACCCATCAGCCATTCCACGAACGGCGGGGCGAGGACGGGCTTGCCGTGCCGGCCGGTCTGCGTCGGCTCCGGCGCGGACCGGCCGAGCAGCAACTCCCACCGGGCCACGGCGGCGGCGTAGACGCCCCACCTGTCCTCATCGAGCCGCCCCAGCCTGTCGGACAGACCGGCAATGGTGGTGCGCAGGTCGGCGCCACCGTCGCCGTGATGGCCGGGCCCATGCCCGTCGGAGGCGCGTGGCGTGGGCAGGGTCCGGGCGGGGACCCGCACTGCCGCGGAGGGCAGGGTGAGGTCGCCGTGGGAACCTCGCTGTCCGGGGCAGCCCTTCTCCCCGTCGGTGGCCCGCGGGGTGGGTAGGAGCACCTGCGACAGTGGGGGCCGGAATCCCTTGCCGGCCCGCCGGCCCGGGGTGCCGGTGTCGCTGGCTCGCGGCGTTGGCAGAAGCCGAGCCGCGTCGGTCAGCGTCCAGCCGGCGCGCGGGATGGGCGTGATGCGGCCGGCGGTGGCGATGCCCGACGACCGGCTGCCCGCGACCGTGGACGGGGGCAGCAGCCCGTGCGTCGAGCCGGTGGGTTCGAGCAGGTCGGGCAGGCCGTACTGGTGGCCGGGGCCTTTGCCGTCACGGGCGCACGGTGTCGGCAACGTCCGCACGCCCCTAAAAGTGTTCCCGGGGAGCGGCCAGCAAGAACAACCGGTCACGGCGGTGAGCGGCGCCGGCGTCGGATGCGCGTTTATGCCGAGTTCGGCATAAACGCGCTTATGCCGGATGGCCAGTTATGCCGCGCTCTCGCTCGGATGGCTGGCCGATAGGTGTTTGTCAGAGCGGTGGCTCGGCATAATCCTCAGACCTCGACGGGTGCCGTGATGCCATAGATAGATCCAGTATGGGTGTTAAAGCCCACACTGGAGGTAATCGTGGAAGTGGATGTGGTTCAGCGAAAGTTTGGTCATCGGTCTCGGATCGAAGTACGCGGGCCGCTGGCGCCCTATGCGATCGGGTGGCGGGCTGAGCTCGGCCGACAGGGTTATGTCCTGCACGCGATCACCCAGCAGATGTCGCTGATGGCGGACCTGAGCGGCTGGATGCATGACCGGGATCTGGCAGCTACGGGGTTGACGACACCGGTCGTGGTGGAGTTTCTCGACGGGAGGCGAGGGCGCGGGCAACGCAAGATGATCTCGCCTCGGGCGCTGGCGCCGTTGCTGAGCTATCTGCATGGCTTGCGGGTTGCACCTGACCCGTCCCTGCGGTACGCCATCACGCCCCTGGACGAGGTGCTGGAGTCATACCGCGTCTTCCTGGAAGGTGAGCGGGGTCTGGCACGGGCAACGGTTGCCAAGTACGAGCGGCTTGCTCGTGTGTTCATGGCGGACGTGGCCGGCCCTGACGGCATCGTGGTGCAGGAGCTGACGTCCGGGCACGTCACGGGCTTCATGGTGCGTTACTGCGCCGGGTTGAACCCGTGGTCGGCGAAGGGCATGGTAGTGGCGTTGCGGTCACTGCTGGGGTTCCTGCATGTGGCAGGCCATGTATCGACGTCGCTGGTCGCGGCGGTGCCATCCGTGCCGGGATGGTCGCAGTCCGCATTGCCACGCGGCCTGGACACAATGAAGGTGACCGCGCTGTTGGACAGCTGCGACCGCGGCACCGCCAAGGGCCGCCGCGACTACGCGATTCTCGTCGTGCTTGCCCGGTTGGGGCTGCGTTCGATCGAGGTCGCCAACCTGCGGCTCGACGATATCGACTGGCGTGGCGGAGAGTTGATCATCTGCGGCAAGGGCAATCAGGTTGAACCGATGCCGCTGCCCACAGACGTCGGAGACGCTCTGGCGGACTACGTGCGGCATGGCCGGCCGCGCGGCCCAAGCCGGGCGCTGTTCCTCATCACTCGAGCACCGTGGAACGGTCTGACTCCGATGGGGGTGCGCGAGGTGGTGTCCACCGCGGGGAAGCGGGCAGGACTCGACGGCCGGGTCGGGACGCACCGCCTGCGCCACGCTGTGGCCTGTGACCTGCTGCGCCGCGGCGCGGCGCTGACCGAGGTCGCGCAACTGTTGCGACACCGGGACCAACGAATCACGGCGACCTACGCGAAAGTCGACCAGGCGGCGCTGGTCGCATTGGCCCAGCCCTGGCCAGGCGCGTCGTGAACCCGCTGCGTCGAAGGGCCGAGGAGTACCTGACGATGCGCCGCGCGCTGGGCTACCAACTGGACCGGCACGGCCGGCTGCTGTTGCAGTTCATTGACTACCTTGAGCGCGCGAGAGTGTCGACGATCACCGTCGACGCCGCGGTGACCTGGGCGAGGCAACCGGTCGATGCGACGCCGGCCTGGTGGGCCTCCCGGTTGTCGGTCATCCGATGTTTCGCCCGGCATCTGCACGCTCTCGACCCGGCGACCGAGATCCCACCAGCCGACCTGCTGCCCGGCCACTACCACCGCACCGCCCCACGCCTGTATTCCATCGCCGAGATCACCGACATCGTGCATGCGACGGGGCTCCTGTCCGCACCGTTGCAGGCCGCGACGTTTCGCGCGTTGATCGGATTGCTCGCGGTGACCGGCGTCAGGGTGGGCGAAGCCGTCCGCCTTGAGCGTGACGACGTCGACCTCGACACGGCGACGTTGACGATCATCAAGTCCAAGCACGGCCAGTCACGCCAACTACCGCTGCACCCCTCGGCGGTGACGGCGCTCGGCGAATACGCGCGACGCCGCGATCACCTGCTGGCAACAGCAGTCGCGGCCCCGAGCTTCTTCGTCTCCACCACCGGCACCCGCCTGGCGGTGGCAAAAGTCGACATCGTGTTCGCCCGATTGCTCTACCACTGCGGCATCCAACCGTCCCCGGGTCGGCGAGCACCCCGCGTCCACGACCTTCGCCACAGCTTCGCCGTGGCGACCGTCCTGCACTGGTATCGCACCGGCGCGGACGTCCATGCTCTCCTGCCGTCGCTGTCGACCTACCTCGGTCACGTCGCCCCCGAGTCCACCTATTGGTACCTGCAAGCGGCGCCCGAACTCCTCGCCCTGGCCGCCGCCCGGCTCGAACACCCTCGGGAGTCGACATGACCTCCTTCGCTCCGCTCCTCGAAGCATTCTTCTCCGACAGGTTGATCAACCAACGCCACGCCAGTAGCCACACCGTGGCGGCCTACCGCGACTCGTTCAAACTCCTGCTCACCTTCACCGAACAGCGCACCGGAAAGCAGCCCGCACAGCTGGACACCGCCGACCTCGACGCACCCCTGATCGGCGCGTTGCTCCAGCACCTGGAACACGACCGCGGCAATTCCGTACGCACCCGTAACGCGCGTCTGGCAGCGATCCACTCCTTGTTCCGCTACGCCGCCCTGCGCACCCCCGAACACGCCGCGCTCATCCAACGGGTGCTGGCCATCCCTACCAAACGCGGCGACCGCAGGATCGTCAACTTCCTGACCAGCGACGAAATCGACGCCCTACTCAGGGCACCCAACAGGTCAACGTGGATCGGAAGACGTGATCACGCGCTGCTGCAACTTACCGCCCAGACCGGGCTACGCCTGACTGAACTGACCGTCCTGCAACTGCAAGACCTGCACCTCGACACCGGTCCGCACGTCCGATGCCACGGCAAGGGCCGCAAGGAACGCTGCACCCCGCTGACCACCCAAACCGTGAAAGTCCAACGAGTCTGGCTCGCCGAACGAGGCGGAGGCGACACCGACGCCCTCTTCCCGTCCCATCGCGGCGGCGCATTGGGCCACGACGCGGTCCAACATCTCGTCGCCAAACACGCCGCGACAGCCGCGGTCAGCACCCCGTCGCTGGCCGCCAAGAACGTCACCCCGCACACCCTGCGCCATAGCGCCGCCATGGCGCTGCTCCACGCTGGCGTGGACATCACCGTCATCGCGCTCTGGCTCGGCCACGAGTCCACCCAGGCCACACAGGCATATCTGCACGCGGACATGAAACTCAAAGAACAAGCCCTCGCCCGCACCTCGCCCGCCGGCACCAGCCCCGGACGCTACCGCGCACCAGACACCCTGCTCGCGTTCCTCAACGGCTTGTAGCTGATCCGATCCGATCAACCCGACCCGTTATGCCGCGTCCTCGCCACAAGCCCGACCGGCTCACCAGCGGACCAAATCGAGAGCGCGGCATAACTGGCCATTCGGCATAAGCGCGTAGGCACAGCCAGCTCGTGTCGTACCCGAGCGAGGCCAGGTCGGCTTCGACGACGTCGAGTCCGCGCCGGAGGAGGGCGGCGACGTTCTCCACGAAGACGAGCGGCGGTCGAAGTACGCGAACGGCGTGGGCGACGCAGGTCCAGACGCTGGAGTGCTCGCCGCCGATGCCGGCGCGCTTGCCCGCGTTGGAGATGTCCTGGCATGGAAACCCGGCAGTGAGGATGTCGACGGGTTCGACGGTGTTCCAGCCGACGGCGCGGATGTCGCCGAGGTTGGGCACGCCGGGCCAGTGGTGGGCCAGAACGGTGCGGGCGTGCCGGTCGGTCTCGGCGTACCAGGTGAGCTGGCCGCCGAGCACCAGCTCGACGGCCATGTCGAGTCCGCCGTATCCGCTGCACAGCGATCCGATGCGCGGTTCGGGCCCCGGCCCGGCACGGTGGTCACTCACGCCACCTCCCGCACAGGCATCGCGTGCAGGTCCGCGTCGGCGCCGAGGCTCAGGCACGGTGTGGCCCGTTCGCTCATTCGCGGCCCTCCCGTTGCTCACTGGGGGGCTGGGTCTTGGCGAACACGAGGACGTCTTCGTGTGCGATGAGGTGCATCGGGGTGCCTGCGGTGCGGGCCCGGCGGACCTGCTGGAGCTGGAAGAAGCTGGGCCGGGCGACGAGGTGCCCGTCGCGGACGGCCGCCAGGAGTGCGACGCACCGGTCGACCGGGGTCAGGCCTGCGCGGATCCCCGCGCCGATGACCGCGGACGGCAGGTCGACCAGCTGGCCGTGCTTGCGCCACGGCCGTGCGGTGACCACGACGACGCCGCCGGGGCGCAGCAGTGTGTGGCAGCCGGCCAGGATCTGCGCGAACCCGTCGGCGAGGCCGGTGAGGTCGCGGTAGGCGAGGTTGCCTCGGTCGGTGCCGTCGTTGTAGGCGTTATCGAACTTCGCCACCCCGTCCGCGCCTGGGCGAACCAGTCCGTGGACGGTCGGCCCGTACGGCGGAGATGTCACCACCAGGGCGACCTGGCCGGCAAGGGCGGCGGGAACGAGGGACAGGATGCGGGTTGCGTCGCCGCGCATCACCGCCGCCCTGCCGGTCGCCCCTTGGCCCTGGGCGTGGGTGGTGTTGGCGTCGGCGATGTCGGACCAGCGGGACTCGTATTCGACCCCGATGGCGTCGCGGCCGACGTGGATGGCCTCGACCAGGGTGGTGCCGATGCCGCACATCGGGTCGAGGACCAGGTCCCCGGGGTTGGTGTAGGCGGCGACGGCGTGGGCGGCGATCGCCGGCAGCATCCGGGCGGGGTGCTTCACCGATTCGGACACGTACCGGCCTCGACGCTGCACCGGCCCGGTGCTCTGGGCGGTCGCCCACACCGACAGGCCCTCTGGCCCGGTCGGGGCCGGGTGGCGTCCGTCGTACTCCCGGTGGCGATCCTCGGTGTCGCGGTGCATGCCGCCGGTGCCCTCCGGCCGGACCGGCTCGTCCGGTCCGTGGGTGGTGGGGTGCTCAGCCACGACGGTCACCGCCCTCGCGGTGCCGCCGCCGTTGCGACGGGGTGGCCGGTGGGGGGCTGAACACCAGCAGGTCGGCGTGGACGCGGTGGTGCGTGAGCGTCCACTGCTGCCCGGCCGTCTCCTCGGCGAGGGCGAGGAGTTCTTCGTCGGTGACGTGGTAGACGAAGGTGTCGACGTCGGTGTCGGCAGTGACCGCGACGATGTGCTGCAGATAGCCCAGCCCGACGCTCGCCGCCGCGGCGGCGAGAGGGCCGAAGTCCTCCGGAGTCGCGATGGCGCCAGCGGGGACCGCGACGATGAGCACGAGGCAGCCGCCGGGGCGCAGCAGCCGGGCGCACGCGGTCAGCAGGCACGCCAGGCGTACCCGGCTCGTGGCCTCGTTGGCGTCGAGGGGCCAGGAGGCGACCAGCAGCCCGGTTGCCTGCGGCGAGCCAGCGGGGTCGGCCGGGTCGGTGAGGTCGTCACCGAACCAGGCGCTCACCTCCGGCACGTCGTCGTACTGCTGCTGCTCGTCCGACGGGTTGGGCTCGGCCGGTTCACTGGCCGGACCGATGAGGAGGTTGGGTCCGTCGGTGAACCAGCCGGGGTGGTGCCGGCGCCGCCCGGCGAGGCAGGCGCTGGTGAGGGCGTGGTCGTCGGTGCAGTCGACGACAGTGTCGCCGGGCCGGCTGTAGGCGGACACGAGGCGGTAGGCCAAGCGGACGCCGACGATGCGGCCTGCGTCGGCGGAGGTTCGGGCGGTCCGCCACACGGTGATCGGCACCGGCGGATCGCCGGCCACAAGATCGGTCAGGGTCGGGTCGGCGCCGGAGCGGTCCGGGTCGACGGGGCGGGCGGGGGCCTGGTGCTGCGGCGTGTGCTCGCTCATGTGGTGTCGGCTCCGCGCCGCGCGGGCAGTGCGCTGACACCCTCAAACCCGTGTTTGTGTGCTCTGGCGAACGCCCCCCGTTCTCACAACGGCTCACAGCCGCTCACAACCAGCGCGAAATGAGGTACTTAGCCCCCGATGACTCGCCTCACGACCGCGTGGTTGCCCCGCTTCGCAGCGGAACGGAGTCGCCGGTGCGGCGCCACTGGGTCAGGGTGCGCCAGCCGACGGCGAGCAGCAGACCCAGCAGGTAGAACAGCAGCGCGAGCCAGGCCACGGGTTACGCCTTCCGGTCGGTGCAGCAACCATCGGTGCAGCCCGAGCCTTGGCCGGTGGCGGCGTCGACGGCAGGCAGGGGTGCGCAGTCGTCGCAGTGTTCACCGCGCCAGGCTTCAACGCCTTCCTTGACCGCGACCCCGGCGATGACGAGCGCGGCGATCGGGTCGGCCCACGACCAGCCCCAGACGGCGTTGAGGACCAGGCCGACGAGCAGCACCGCCGAGAGGCAGGTGCACAGCATGGTCTGGGTCGAGTCGGCCATGACCGTGGCCGAGCCGAGTTCCCGGCCGGTGCGGCGCTTGGCCCGCACGAGCAGCGGCATCACGAGCAGCGACGCGATGGCAAGGCCGATCCCCACCGGGCTGGCGTCAGCGTCGCCGCCGGCCAGCAGCGACCGGACGGCATGGAACGTCACCAAAGAGGTCCCCACCCACGCCTGTCCGCCCCGGCGAGCCAAGTCACCCCGGAGGCAGTGAACCCGATCCGGACCCCGAGTTCAGCTGGCGTGGCGCCGATCTGATGCGCTCGGCCCGGCCGTGGCGTAGGCCATGTGGCCAAGGGCCAGGGTCATTGCGTTGTCGGGATGCTGCTGGTCACGGCGGTGATGAGGTCGTGGGGGCGGCGGTTCGCGCGTCGGGTGGCGCGGGCGATGTTGGCCTCGCCGTTGGTGCGGTGGTAGCCGATCGAGG
>NZ_QGKS01000215.1 GCF_003172935.1 Micromonospora sicca
CTCCTCGCTATCACGAGCAAGCGCGCGTTGATATCGAGCCCATCAAGCCGGGCACCCCCGTGATCTTGCCGGGGCCCTGACCAGAGGACCGACTGGCATTGACGAGATCCCGATCTGTGGCGAATGGTTGCCCGAATGGAGGATGTACGCGCTGACCTCTAGGACGTCCCGGTAGAACGGTCAATTGGCAGGAGTGAGCGATCGAGTGATAGTCCGCTGGTCCATCGAGGTGCTTGGCTGGGTCTATTGGGATCGGCGTCATCTGGGGCGGCCAAGGATGGAGGCAGATTCGCCCGAGGCTAGGCGCCACTCGTGTCGGACCCACCCACGGGCGAATTGCATGCACTCGCGCCGTTGACGTAGCTAGCGAGGTACCGAGTGAGCCAGTGGATTGCTTCCCGCACGATTCATCGACGGACAGCATTTATGGCAGCGTTGGCCGTATGCGTGGCCGCTAGCGGCGCAGTTGCTCCGATTGCAGCCGGCCATGCTCAGGCGGCTGCGCAGCCCACTGTTTGCGGCGAGGTTTTCTTCCTAGGTGCCCGGGGTTCGGGTCAACAACAGGAAGGTGTGGCGGACAGCAGCAGCCCGAACTTTGACAGCCGGACCGGCTTCGGACCACAGGTCTACCAGCTGTACGAGAAGATGAAGGCTGGTCTTGGTGGCCGCAACCTGCAGTCCCAAGCGCTGGTGTACCCGGCCGAGTCCGTGGATGTCCTCAAGCCTACCGCGACGCAGCGGACGGCAATTGCGACCGCACTCGGCAAACGGGGACCGGCTCGCGCTGCTGCAATCGCGGCCGTCATCGGGGACTGGCGCGTGAGCAACTTGGCCACCTATATCGGAGGCCTGCAAATCGGTGTGGATGCGGCATACACCACGCTGACGCTGCGGGCGCGATCTTGCCCGAATGAACGGCTGGTGCTCGCTGGCTACTCTCAGGGCGCGATGGTCATGCACCGCCTTCTCAATCGGTTGAAAGACAACGCGGGGAGATCCATTCTCAATCGTGTTGATGGCGTCGGCCTCGTGGCCGATGGAGACAGGGTTCGCAACACCGAGGCCGTGTTTCTGCTGGGGGACCCACCTTCCAGTCACGCCGGGAACGGTGTCGCTAGTTATTTCCACCTTTACAACCGGGATATTCCGGTCGAGGTTGGAAATCTGACTGTAAACATCTGCGACCGAAACGACCCGGTCTGCGACTTCCGTGGCCTATGGACGCTGCAGAACTCTGGCCATGCATCGGAGATCCATTCGGGCTACACCAATGGGGCGTCTCTCGAGCGGGCCGCCAAATTGCTAGCGGCTCAAGTTGTACGTGTCCCAGCGCCCCGTGTGCCCGCCCAGGTTATCGGGATGGTCGGGCAACCACTAAGCCTGCAACTCAACGCAAACGTCGTCCAAGGGGCTACCTTAGAGTGGAGGGTCCCTTCGCCGTACTACCTGCCAGATGGCCTGACGATGACCACCGCAGGACTGATCAAAGGCACCCCAATGAGTGCCTTCAACGGCACTACCCGGGTAGCGGTCAGAGCGAAATACCGCGGCAAATTTAGCGCGTGGATCCCGGCGGACCTCACGTGGGCCATCAGTGCTCCCAGCCCAGTCCCGAACCAACCGCTTATGGTAACGGCTTTCGATACAGGTATCGCCGGCCTAGGGGTTTTCACGCCTGCAGCCACTGGCAAAGACGGCACCCTCTACTTTGGCGCCTCCTGGGATTGTCCCGGCTGGGTATGCGAGGACCCATGGTCGTCCGGGGACTACGGGCTTCTCGGTGTCGATCCAACAACTGGACAAGTGACGAAGAAATGGCGATTGCCCTCCGGGATAAAAGGTGCCACCGGACAAGCTCTTGCCCCGGTATTTGATGAAACAGGTGGTGCTTGGATCGCGACCACTACAGGGTTGGCGCGGTTCTCGGCAACTGGACAGGTCGCCACTCTGACCCTAGAGAGCGATTCTGAAGCAATCGGTGCGATCGGCCTGGCCGGGCTTCCTGATGGAACGATGTGGGTCTGGCCCTATTCCACCAAGCTGCCTCAAATGCTGCGGCTTCATTCAGACGGCACGACGAAGCCTTTGACTATTCCTGATGGTCTGTCCATGTATCCGTCTTCATACGTTGATCCGGCTGGTACCCTATGGACGACTGCCACGCCGCCGGTCGGCGGTAATCGATACTTGGCTGCTATCAGCCTCACCGGACAAGTCAGCACTTATCCGCTTCCCGATTGGGCCATCAGTAACTGCATTGCCTATCCCACTCCTATTGTTGTCGGGGTCGTGGGATCCCGAGTCGTGCTCTCGGGGGCCCAGCCCAGGGCGATCGGCTGCGATGACAAGCCAGGAGCGGTATTCGACATAAAGGACCAAACTTTTATCCAGACGATGTCGAGCCCTTGGACCCACTCCGAACTCGGCCCGGATGGGCGGTTGTGGTTCGCCAACCTCAATGGCTGCGACTCTATCGGATGCGGAGTTGCTCGGTGGGATCCCCAAACGAAAGCCATCGACGCGACCCTCGGAGTCGACGCCTACATGAGGCCTGGTCGAGCTAGCGACGGGTCAATGTGGGTGTCCGAATATTCGCAGTCACTCATGCATGACGTCCTCGTGCGGTACAGCCTTCCCCAGTGACAGGGCCTTCCGACCTCGGAGCCGGAAGGGCTGGTGTGGGCGCGGGTGCCTGAGCAGATAGGACGGCACTCACGGACACCAGTTAACAACCGCGACCTGGCTTTCTCAGCGGGGGTCAGGTCTAGCCGGAGGCGCTGCCGCTGTCGACAGCAACGCCGACAGCGGCAGCCTTGGACAGCGGTATGCCGGCGAGCACAGAGATGGACGGTGCTCCGAGCTGGCGGCGATGAACGACCTTAGCGCCGGCACGATTTCCAGCACGCCCTCGTCGCTAGTAAGAACAGGCTGAACGTACCCGCAGGAGATTCCCGCGACCAGGTTCAGTCAGCCGACACCAACCCAGGGGGGCGCGTACCAATAATGACGCTTATGACCCACCCGCTCCACATCAGCCTGTTCGTGGCCGGTTGCCGACCACTTGGTCAAGCTGCTGACGCACGTCGGCTGCCTGGTCGGTAAGGCCCAGCCCGTGGAGCACGTCGGTGAGCGCCTGGTAGGCCGCGAACAGGTGTTCAGCAAACATCTGCGGCAACTGCTCAGCCAGCGGGCGATAGATTTCAATTGCTTCGGTGACCGCCTCCAGCGCTCGCGGCAGGTTGGCGCTTACGTTTACGCACACCCACGCGTAGGCAACTAACGACCTCGCGAGGTTGGGCAGGTACGCGTCCGCGTTAGTCTCGGCCAACCGCCGGTAAGCGCGGGTGGCTTCCTCCGCGGGGGCCAAGGCCTGTTCCCGCCGACCCAGCTCGGACAGGAGGGCGCCGAGGTTGTTCAGCGACATCGCGAGGTCGGGCAGGTAGGCATCCGGGTTGGCCTCGGCCAACCGCCGGCAAATTCCGGTGGCTTCCACGGCCGGGTTCAAGGCCTGTTCCCGCCGGCCGAGCTGGAACAGGAGGGCGCCGAGGTTGTTCAGCGACTTCGCGAGAGCGGGTAGGTAGGTGTCCCGGTTGGCCTCAACCAGCCGTCGGCGGAGGGCCACGGCTTCCTCAATGAGGGCCAAGGCCTTTTCCAGGCTCCCTACCTCGATTAGCCGGATGCCGAAGTTATTCAATGACGCTGCGAGGTCGGGCAAGTAGGCGTCCCGGTTGGCGTCCCCCAGCCGCCGGTAAATACGGGTTGCTTCCTCGGCCGGAGCTAGGGCCTGTTCCCGCCGGCCGACCTCGGACAACCGGCTGCCGAGATTGTTCAAAGACGCCGCGAGGTCAGGCAGGTAGGCATCCGGGTTGGCCTCGGCCAGCCAACGACGGATGACCACGGCTTCCTCGGTCGAAACCAAGGCCTGTTCCCGCCGGCCCACCTCCGACAGCCGGATGCCGAGGTTGTTCAACGACAGTGCGAGGTCGGGCAGGTAGGCATCCGGGTTGGCCTCGGCCAACCGCCGGTGAATGCCGATGGATTCCTCCGCCGGAGACAAGGCCTGTTCCCGCCTACCCAGATCGGACAGGAAGGCGCCGAGGTTGCTGAGCGACACCGCTAGGTCGGGCAGATAGTCGCCCGGATTGGCCTCGGCCAGCCGTCGATAGATACGCGTGGCTTCCTCGGCCGCGGCCAAGGCCTGTTCCGGACGACCCAGCTCGGACAGTGGGAGGCCGAGGTTGTTCAGCGACTTCGCGAGGTCGGGTAGGTAGGCACCCGGGTCGGCTTCGGCCAACCGCCGGTAGATACGCGTGGCTTCCTCCGCGGGAGCCAGGGCCCGTTCCCGCCTACCCAGCTCGGACAGGAGGAGGCCAAGGTTGGTCAACGACGCCGCGAGGTTGGGCAGATAGTCGCCCAGGTCAGCCTCGGCCAACCGCCGGTAGATACGCGTGGCTTCCTCTATCGGGGTGAGGGCTGCGATGCGCTGTCCAGCGTTGGTCAGCCGCCAGGCGTGGTTGACGTGCAACGCGGCGCGGTCGGCGGGGTCGGTGATGTGGGCGAGGTAATGCCAGGTGAGATGGTTGGTGATCGCGGCAACGGCGATGTCGAGGTCGGTATGCCGGTTCGCGGGCAGCATGGGTAGGAGGGCTTCCAGGACGGCCGGGTCAATGTCGGAAATGTCGGCGAGGCGGGTAAGGGTGGCCCCGCCAGCGGCGATCGCCAGACCGGGATTGCGGCGGATGAGCGGGTACAGCACGTCAACGGCGATGTGCGGCCACCGATGTGCCGTTTCGACGAGAGTGGTGATCGCGGTCGCGGTCCAGCTCGGTGGCTCTGGCCCGTCGGCGGTGAGCAGGTGGGTGACCGCGGCTGGCATCCAGTCGCGTTCGAGGTTCGTCACGCCGCCGCGGCCGTGGCCGGGCGTGGACAGAGCGATGAGGTCTTCGCCGAGCCGGTCGGGGTGCAGCGGCTCGAACACCGTACGGATGTCGATCGGGGGGTAGCAGGTGGTGTGGTCGTCGATGAGCCGGTCCGCGGTGGTGGCGTCGGCGGCGAACCCGGCCTGCCTGAGGGCGTGCCGGGCGGCGGGTCGGGGCTGGGCTCCGGTCAGGGTCGCGGTGACCACCGCGCGGTGCATCAGCTCGGGCGGGCTCGCCACAAGTGCTTCCGGCCCGATGTGCAGGTCACGCCAGTACGCCTGTTCTCGCCGCAGCAGGTACGCCGAGACGGCGTCCGGCCGTACCGGGGGAGCTTCACCGCGCCGGGTCGCGTCGACGGCGGCCAGAGCGGCCATGTGCACGGCCAGCACCTGGGTGAACCCTGCCCCGGTCAGGTCCGGCACCGGCCAGTCGGTCCGCTCGATATCCATTGCGGCGGCGAACCGTTCTGCGGCCATATTGAATAGCGTCGGCCGGTCGTCGTCGCTGTCGGTGGCCAACGGCGGCAGCGGCAGCTTGTCGGTGTCGACGCCGAGGTCGCTGTCGGCCCGGTCGGCCAACGCGGGCCACCAGTAGCCGTCTGAGCGGGCCAGCATGAGCACCCGTACCCGGGTACCGGCCCGCGTGTGCAGGTCTCGCAGTTGGGTGAGCAGCGCCAGCAGCGCCGAGACCGGCCACCGGTCGGCGTAGTCCACCACCGCCAACACCGCACCGCCGAGCAGATCAACCCGAGACACCGACGCTGACCCGGCTACCGGAGTCGGGGTGTGGGCCACCTGCCACACCGTCCACCCCGCGGCCATGCACTCGACGGTGGCCCTGGACGCGAGGCGGGTTTTGCCCTGCCCACCCGCCCCATGCACCAGCAGTCCCGCGACCGGCTCGTCACCGCTGATCCATGCCGCCAGTTCGTCCAGGGTGCGCTTGCGTCCGGTGAACGGCACGACTTGGTGCCGGGCCAGCAGCAAGCGGCTCGGCTGCAATCGGGCCTTCTGGACGCTGAGCGCCACCGGAGTGCTGTCGGCGGGAGTTACCCGGTAGGGCGGCCGGTCGAGGCTGACGGTCACGTCCCGCCCGACGTGTGAGATCTGGATGCTGTCCCCGAAGACCACAGTGCCGGTCAACACCTGACCCGCAACCTGCCGTGGCCACCACCGACGGCTCACCGGTCAACGTCGACGTCGCCGTCGACCCCGTCGACCTGCCGGACCGGCCCGGTCGTCCATGACCGCGTTACCGACTGCCCACCCCAAGTCGGCACGCCATCGGCCCTCGGCCCGGCAATCGGCGGCTGCGGCGCAGCCGGTGCGGACGGCGTCGCGGGCGCCGGTGCGGAGGGGCCGATACGCACGTTGCCGCGCACCCCACGCACCTGCGTTACCCCGACACCTACGCTGCTGTCGGTCACTGACTGCCCGCGGCTCTGCCGGCGGGCACCCACCGCTCCGGACACCGACAGCCCCAGGCCGGCCAGCCCAACGAACACCCCGAACACGCCAGCCCACTTGCCCGCCTTGTCTAAGCCCTGGACAGCCAGGAAACTCCCCAGCCCGGCGACCAACACTCCGGCGGTGATCACCACCGCCCACCTGCGCTTCCGATCACCTTCCGTCATCTCACCATCGTGGGCCGTCACGGTCACTGCTGCCATCGTCTCGCCGGACACCCCGACCCGGACCGCCGGCCGACCACACCCGCCGCGCTGTAGCCGCGAGCGATCGCCCGCGATGAGGTCGAACTACACCCCGCCGTAGGGGAACGTAGATCCAGAGCAGCGAAGGGTTCGGCTCACGTCGGCCGGCGGTCGCCACCATTCACCTGGCAGGCCGCGCGTCCGGTGCGACCCGTAAGCCTGTGCATAGCAGTCCGGCATGGTTGGTGGCCAGGATGAGGACGATGGTATGGGCGCGTTCGATCGAGCTGCCCAGCGGCCGCCGGAGCTGTTAAGCACCTCTTCAAACGGCCAATTGCCAACCCGGCGTGTCACTCAACGGCTGCCACGGCAGCGCCATCAGATTCCTTGTGCCGGGCGGTAACAGACCCCTGGGCAGCACCTGGCTCTGGCGGCGTCATCGATCCTCCGGCCTAGGCTCTGTCCTGCCGATCTTGGGGTATGTGCGTGGAGACTGCAGCTAGGGTTCGGCCGTGCTCGTGGTGAACATGGTGGAGAAGTTCGGCGCGGACGGCTTCCTGGAGCGGTCCTGGGATTTGCCATCAGACGTCGTAGGGCCACTGCGCGCCCACGTCGACGTGACGCCGGAGGGTTGGGTCATGGACATGTGGCCGATGACGGCAGAGATCGCCGCGATCGTGCAGCCTTGGGTCGATGAGCCGATAGTTGTGGGATCGGATACCTGGTTCGTCAGCTCTGGTCAGGTGGCCGCATAGGGCAGTCGGTGTGATCAGGGAAGCCACATGGTGGCGGCGATCAAAACGAGGCTGGCGCGGTAGAGCGACGCGCGTTTGGCGTAACGGGTGGCCCGGTCACGCCACTGCTTGAGCCGGTTGAAGCAACGTTCCACGACCTTGCGCTTCTTATAGATCACCTTGTCGAAGGCTGGTGGCCTGCCGCCGGCGCTGCCCTTGGCGGCCCTGCGGGCGACCTGGTCGGATCGTTCAGGGATGACGTGCCGGATCCCGCGTTGCCGAAGCGCTCGACGAGTCTCGTCATGCGCGTAGCCCTTGTCCGCGATCAGCACATCCGGTCGCTTGCGGGGCCGACCGGGCCCGGGATCATTAACCCGGATCGCGTCCAGCAACGCCAGCAA
>NZ_QGKS01000395.1 GCF_003172935.1 Micromonospora sicca
GCCGCGCTCCAGCCGCACGACGACCCGGCCCGTTCCGGCGGCTGGAGCGCGGCTCCCACCACCCCGGACGACCGCTCGGACGGCTGGACCGTCGGGTCCGGCGCGCCGCAGCAGGACGATCCGGCCCGCTCGGGCGGGTGGGCCACCCCGCCGCAGGACGACCAACCTGCCTGGGGCCAGCAGGGCGAGCAGTCGCCCACCTGGGCCTCCGCCGCGCCCACCGCACGCGCCGCCGCGCAGGTTCCCGCCCCCGCCGGGCAGCCGAACGAGGCGTGGTCCACGCCGAACGAGCCGAACCAGTCCGGCGGCTGGACGTCCGGCAACCCGGACCAGCAGGACGATCCCGCGCGCTCGGGCGGCTGGGCCGCCGGCGTACCAGCCCGACAGGACGACGGGGAGCCGGCCCGCGGCTGGTCCGCCCCGCAGCAGGACGACGCGGCGCGCTCCGGCGGCTGGGAGACCGGTCCCGCCGACCCCCGCGACGACGACCCCGACCGCTCCGGAGGCTGGGCCGCCAGCCGGGCCGCCACCCACGGCGAGCCTCCGCAGCAGCCCGGCTGGGGCGCGCCGGACGACCAGCGTGCGGCCACCGGCTGGAGCGGCGCCGCCGCCGTACCGCAGCAGCGGGACCGGCCCGGGGCGGAGGAGTCGGCGCAGGCCGGCTCCTGGGGCGCGGCCCGGGCGCAGGACGACCGGCCGGAGGCCGGCGGCTGGACGCCGGCCGAGCCGTCGCCGGCCCGGGCCAGCGCCTCGGTGCCGTCCCCGGACGGCCCGCCGGCCTGGGTCGCCAACCAGAACGACGCACCGCAGTGGACCCGCGGGGACCGCCCGGCCGTGCCGGACGCCGAGCCGTGGCCGGCCGGCGAGGTGTGGGGCCGGTCCGCCGAGGCGGAACCCGCCGCGCCCCAGCCGAACGGCTGGGAATCGGGCCGGGCCGAGGAGCCACCCGCCTACCAGCCGCCGCCGGGCCCGGGCATCTCCGCGGCCAACGCCGTACCGCTGCCGCCGCAGGAGCAGCGGGTGCCGGGCGCCAGCCTGGCCGCGTCGCCGCCGACCGACTACGCGCCGCCGGCGCAGTTCGCCCCGGGGGCCGAGAACGGCGGGCCGCAGGCGTACGGGTCGGAGCAGTCGGGTGCCGTGCCCGGCTGGGGTCCGGCCGAGGCGTCGCACCAGGAGCCGCAGTCGCCGGCCGGGCCGGTGGTGCCCGCGCCGCGTACCTCTCCGGAGGCCGGCGCCGTCTCCGCCAGCGCGTCGGTGCCGATGGCCAGCCGGGTGATGCCCCCGACCGACGAGGCCCTGCGGCCGGCCGGCTCGCCGGCCCCGCAGCCCCGGGTGTACGGCCGCCCGAGCCGGCCGGAGCCGGAGGAGGCCACCGGGCAGGACGACCCGAACGGCTACCCGGACCAGGGCCGGCGTTTCGACGACCAGAACCAGCAGCCCGGTTTCGACGACCACGGCCAGCGGTCCGGCTTCGGCGACCACGGCCCGCAGCCCCGCTACGACGACCAGGGCCAGCAGTCCGGCTTCGACGACCACGGCCGGCCGGCGGGGCCGCACGGCTTCGCCGACACGCCGTCCGCGCCGCCGTCGTCGCCCGCGGGTCCGCCGCCGTTCCCGCCCGGCGCGCCGTCCTTCGTGGACCCGGCCGCCAACCACCGCCCGGCCAACGGGGTGCACCCGCACAGTGGCGAACGCCCCGGCGACCCGTACGGCGGTCCCGGCCAGGGCGACCCGTACGGCGGTCCGGGCGGACACCAGGACCCCTTCGGGGCGCAGCCCGGTGGCCCGTTCGGGGGTCCGGGTGGACCGGCCGGTGGCCGTGCCTCCGTCGCGGTGCCGGGCCAGGGACCGGGGGCGATGCACGAGCAGGGACCGGGCGGGTTCCCGCCGGCCTTCCCGCCGCCGCCCCAGCAGGCGCCGCCCGCCTGGCAGCACGGCCTCGGCGGCGAGCCGGAGCAGGGCCGGTTCGACTCGTTCAAGCCGGACGCCGAGCCGAAGACCGAAGCGCCGACGCCGACGCCGAAGGTGCGCAACGGGCGGGTGCTGGCCGTCGTGCTGATCGCGGCGGTGCTGATCCTGGCCGTGCCGCTCGGCCTGCTCACGCTGCTCGGCAAGGTCGGCGGCGGCGACAACAAGCCGGCCGGTTTCGACCCGGCGGTGGGCTCCTGCGTGAAGCAGTCCGGTGGGGGCGCGGTGGCCGCCAACTGCGGTGAGCAGGGCGCCTTCACGGTGGTGTCGAAGGTCGACGCCCAGGACAAGTGCGACGACCCGGCGCAGCCGCACGTGGTGCTGCCGGGCGAGGGGACCAACCGGGTGCTTTGCCTGAAGCCGGCCGGCAAGTAGCGTCCTCGTCGACAGCGGGGCCACGGTGATCCGTGGCCCCGCCGTCGTGTCCGGGGGTGTGATCGAGCCCGCTCGGGGTGCCGGCCGGTTCGGGCCGTCCGGTCCGGCAGACTGAAGGCATGAGCGCACGAGTACGGTCACCCGAGCTGCGCGGTCGGGGCTGGCTGAACAACTTCTGGAAGTCCTAGAAGAAGCTTGCAACTCGCCCACCCGGGGCCTTAGCGTCCTCGGCATGTCTCACCACGAACACCTCGCCGACCTGTACCTACGGCTATCCCTCGACCGCGAGGGAAAGACCGCGATTGAACGCCAGGAGGCCGACTGTCGCGCCTGGTGCGCGCGCAACGGCCTAGACGTCCGCACCGTCCACATCGACCGGGGCCGGTCCGGCTACAAGGCCGTAGACCGCGCCGGATTCGACGCCGCGATATCCGCCCTCACGACCGGCACCGTCGGCACTCTGGTCGTCTGGAAGGTCGACCGCCTGTCCCGGCGGGGCATGGGCCAGGTCGGCCAGGTCCTTGATCAGGTCGAGAAAGTCGCGGGCCGAATCGTCTTCGTTCAGGACGGCCTAGACACCTCCCAGCAACAGGCCCGCCTAGCCCTCGTTTTGCTGTCCGAGGTCGCCCGCAGCGAGTCCGCCAACATCGGGCTACGCGTCGCCTCGGCGAAGGCCCACCTCCGCAGCCTTGGGCGGTGGATCGGCGGACAACCGCCCTACGGCCTAGCGGTCGGCGAGGACGGCCGGCTAGACCACGACCCGCACACCGCGCCGACGGCCCGCGAGATCGCCGAGCGCGCCCTGTCTGGCGAACCGCTGGTACACATCGCCCGCGACCTGAACGCCCGCAAGATCCCCGCGACGCGCGGCGGTGCTTGGGGCGTCGGGTCCCTGTCGGTTCTGCTCAAGTCGCCCGCGTTCGCCGGGCTGCTGCCCGAGACCGTCAAGAAAGACGGGAAGTACACGGGGAAGGTCGTCCCCTGGCGCGACCCCGAGACCGGCAAGACCGTCGATATCGGCCGAGGGATCATCACGCCCGCCGAGCAACTACAGGTCATGCGCATCCTGGAAGCCCGCACCGGCACCGACCCGGTCGGCCGTAACCGGGGCGTGAGGGCTCAGGTGTCCCACCTCCTGACCGGCTTTCTCCGCTGCGGGGGCTGCGGGCGTCGCATGTCCGCCGCCGGACGGTCGTACGTGTGCCAGGGCCGCCGCCTCGGCCACCCGTGCCCTGCGCACGTCACCGCGTTTATCGCCGCCGTAGACCGCGCCGTGGTCGACGCGTTCATAAACCGCCTGGCCGCGACCGAGCCTGGCGACCCGTTGCTAGACGCCGTGGCCGAGCGCTGGATAGCCCGGCATGACCCGGACATAATCCGCGAGCGGGCGACCATCACAGCCGCCTTGGAAGACGCGAACGCCTCCCTGGTCGACCTGGAAGACGCCCGCTACCTTCGCGGCGAGTTCGTCGGCCCCGAGGCGGTCCAGCGCTGGACCCGTTTACACGAGCGGCTGACCGCCCGCGTCGTCGGGCTGCGCCGCAACCTCGCCGACTTCCCGTTGCCCGAGGCGGACATTAGCCCGCTCCTCGACCCGGTCCAGGCCCGCGAAGCATGGGACGCCGCCACGGTCCCCGACCGCCGCGACCTCCTCCGCCTGGCCCTGAACGCCGTAACCATCACGCCCGCGCACGGCCGCCGGGGCGTGCGATTCGACCCCGACGCCCGCCTCCGGTTCACCTGGGCCGACGAGCCCGAGTCCGCGTCCCCGGACGCCTGAGACCTCGCCACCGCAACCAAATAAGGCAGGCCCGGTAGCGACTCCACCGCCGACCGAGGCCCTAACGGAAGAAATGACCTTCCGCTAGGCGCCACCCTATCCACCCGCGCCCGCCGCGCCCGCCGCGCCTGATCGCGGCCTACGCCGGCCCCGCTCGGGGCCTGGCCGCTTACCTGCCGACCCTGGCCGCCCTCCGTGAACGCCGTCCGGGCGTCCTGGGATGCGCGATGATGCCGAGCCAGTGGGCCGAGATGATCGGCGCCAGCCTGGCCCGCCTCGACCTAGGCCCCCGACCACGCGGACCGCGTCCGCGAAGAGCAGACCCTCGGCCTCGCCGAGTCGATCGGCCGGGGCCCGGTCCGCGACGTGACCCACGCCGGACGGGGCGCCGTGGTCTTCGCGTTCGGCCAGGTCTCCCAGGCCCTCGAAGAGGCCGCCGTGCCGTTCGCCGAGACCATCACGGTGGCCGGCCCGGCTGTCGTCGAACCGGTCCCGCATCGAATCCGGACCGCCAGGTAGCCGGCGTGCGGCCCACCGAAGCCCATCGGTACGCCGAACCGCTGGGTGGTGCCGGCGACCGATCCGGCGTGGATGGCCGGGGTGGCCCCATAGGCGTTCGCCTGGCGGGCGACGCCCTGGACGGCGCAGCCCCGTTCGCTGCGTCACGGTTGTCCGAGCCCCCCGGGCCGTCCTCGCCGACGCCGTGGCAGGGTGAGTCTATGGCTACTTCGCCCCGCGTCCGTGCGCCCGAACTGAAGGGCCGCCGGTGGCTGAACACAGGCGGACGAAACTTGACATTGCGGGACCTCCGAGGTCGCTGCGTCATCTTGGATTTCTGGACCTTCTGCTGCATCAACTGTCTGCACGTGCTCGACGAGCTGCGCCCGCTCGAGGAGAAGTACGGCGACGTGCTGGTGGTCGTCGGCGTGCACTCGCCCAAGTTCGAGCACGAGAAGGACCCGGAGGCGCTGGCCGCCGCCGTGGAGCGGTACGGGGTGCACCACCCGGTGCTCGACGACCCCGAGCTGGACATGTGGCAGCAGTACGCGGCGAAGGCCTGGCCGACCCTCTCGGTGGTCGACCCGGAGGGTTACGTGGTGGCCACGATGGCCGGCGAGGGGCACGCCGAGGGGCTGGCCCGGCTGGTCGACGAGCTGATCGCCACCCACGAGGCGAAGGGCACCCTGCACCGGGGCGAGGGCCCGTACGTCCCGCCGGCCGAGCCGGAGACCACGCTGCGCTTCCCGGGCAAGGCGGTGGCGCTCGCCGACGGCAACCTGCTGGTCTCGGACTCGGCCCGGCACTCGCTGGTGGAGCTGGCCCCGGACGGTGAGAAGCTGGTCCGCCGGATCGGCGCCGGCGCCCGCGGCCAGGCGGACGGGCCGGCGGAGACGGCCACCTTCTCGGAGCCGCAGGGGCTCTGCCTGCTCCCGACGCACGTCGCCGAGGTCGCCGGCTACGACGTGGTGGTCGCGGACACCGTCAACCACCTGCTGCGGGGGGTGCGGCTGGACACCGGCGAGGTGGTGACGGTCGCCGGCACCGGCCGGCAGTGGCGGTCGACGGTCGACGACCACGCGCACGACGCCCGCTCGGTCGACCTCTCCTCCCCCTGGGACGTGGCCTGGTACGACGACAAGGTCGTCATCGCCATGGCCGGCATCCACCAGCTCTGGTGGTTCGACCCGATCCGGCGGACCGCCGGCATGTACGCGGGCACCACGGTCGAGGCGCTGCGCGACGGCCCGCTGCCGGACGTCTGGATGGCGCAGCCCTCCGGCCTCTCCGCCTCGGCCGACGGCGCCCGGCTCTGGATCGCGGACAGCGAGACCAGCGCCGTCCGGTACGTCGAGAACGGCGTGCTGAGCACCGCCGTGGGTCAGGGGCTCTTCGACTTCGGCCACGTCGACGGTCCGGCCGACCAGGCGCTGCTCCAGCATCCGCTGGGGGTGTGCGCGCTGCCGGACGGCTCGGTGCTGATCGCCGACACGTACAACGGCGCGGTCCGCCGCTTCGACCCGGAGACGGACCAGGTCGCCACGGTGGCGGACGGGCTGGCCGAGCCGAGCGACCTGGTGCTCACCGCCGAGGGTGCGGTGCTGGTGGTGGAGTCCGCCGCGCACCGGCTGACCCGGCTGGCCCCGGGCGCGCTCTCGGCGGCGGGCGCCAGCACGGTGGACGGCCCCCGGCACCGGGCCGAGCGGAAGCCGACGGACGTGGCGGCCGGTGAGGTGACGCTCGACGTGATCTTCACGCCGGCGCCGGGCCAGAAGCTGGACGAGACGTACGGTCCGTCGACCCGGCTGGTGGTCTCCGCGTCGCCGCCGGAGCTGCTGATCGAGGGTGCGGGGACGACGACGGACCTGTCCCGCCGGCTGGTGGTCAACGGCGAGGTGGCCGGCGGGGTGCTCCAGGTGACCGCGCAGGCGGCCACCTGCGACGCGGACGTCGAGCACGCCGCCTGTCACCTGACCCGGCAGGACTGGGGCGTGCCGGTGCGGGTGGTCGACGGCGGCGCGGGCCGGGTGCCGCTGGTGCTGCGCGGCCTGGACGCCTGACCGCCGGACGCGTCCTGGGCGGCCGGCCGGGTGCGGGTGTCGGCCGGCCGCTGTGGAGCTGATGTCGTGAACGAATCAGCGCTGGGGCGGCGGTCAGGCGAACGGGGTGAGGGTTGTTCCGGCGTCGATCAGCGCGGCCCGGACCAGCTCGGCGGAGCGGACGGCGCTGGGGCTGTCCCCGTGCAGGCAGATCGACTCGACTGGGCACGGGATCACCCGGCCGTCGACCGCGACCACCGTGCGCTCGGTGGCCATCCGGACGGCCCGGTCGGCCACCTCCTCCGGGTCGGTGACCAGCGCGTTCGCGGCGGTCCGGGGCACCAGTGCGCCGTTGGGCAGATAGTTCCGGTCGGCGAAGCCCTCGGGGACCACCCGCAGCCCGGCGCCGACGGCGAGCTGGGCGAGCACCGTGCCGGGCGAGCAGAGCACGGGCAGCGCGGGGTCGTACCCGCTGACGGCGGCGACCAGGGCGGCCGCCTGGGCCTCGTCGCAGGCCGCGGCGTGGTAGAGCGCGCCGTGCGGCTTGAGGTAGCGGACCCGGGTGTGGAACAGCCGGCAGAACGCCTCCAGCGCGCCGAGCTGGTAGGTGACCTCGTCGCGGAGTTCGGCGAAGTCGTACGCGATGTGCCGGCGGCCGAAGCCGGCGAGGTCCCGGTACCCGACCTGGGCGCCGATGGCGACCCCGCGCTCGGCGGCGGCGGCGCAGACCCGGCGCATGGTGGACGCGTCGCCGCCGTGGAAGCCGCACGCGACGTTGGCGGAGGTGACGAGGTCCAGCAGCGCGTGGTCGTCGCCGAGCCGCCAGATGCCGAATCCCTCGCCGAGGTCAGCGTTGAGGTCCATGGAACCTCACCGTAGTCCCTGGGCGGGCCTGGGCGAGCGGGGTCACGTCGTCCACCACACCCACGACCGGGTATCCGCCGGTGGTGGGATGGTCGGCGAGGAAGATCAGCGGCTGCCCGTCGGCCGGCACCTGCACCGCCCCGAGGACCAGTCCCTCGCTGGGCAGTTCCCCGGTCACCGCGCGGGGCAGGGGTGCGCCGGTCAGTCGCGCGCCGACCCGGTTGCTCACCGGGCTGACCCGGTACGCGGTGCCGAAGAGCAGGTCCAGGGCGGCCGGGGTGAACCAGTCGTGCCGGGGGCCGGTGCGCAGGGTCAGCCGC
>NZ_QGKS01000397.1 GCF_003172935.1 Micromonospora sicca
ACACCCCAGGAGACCAACCCGAAAGGGCCGGTCAGCCAGGTGCCGCACACGGTTCCCACCACCACCCCGCGACGCCCTCACCGGGTCCGCGGGGCAGCCCTCGGCCACGGCTTCCACCGCCACGTGCACGCCACCCCGATCACCGACCGGAGCGGTAGTGCCGGCCGGATGTCCGGCTTGCCGAGGATCGCATAGGGAACCAGAGACGCTCATCCGTCCCTGGCTGGCGGCGAATCCGGCCAGCGGCAGGATCACTTCGCTGGGGATGGGCGGGAAGAGGTTCTCCAGCGCGACGGCGAGCCCGGCGCCGGGGCCGCCGAGGCGTTCGACCAGTCCGGTGACCCAGCCGACCGGCCCCTCGGAGGCCGGCTCCGCGGCCCTCGGGGCGGCGGCAGCGGGGACGAGGGCGAGCTGCGCGGTTCCGATCATCCGACAAAGTTACGGTACGTTCCGACGGTCGACCATGGAATCGGTCCGGGTGCCGGGAACGACAGTGCGCGCGGATGCTGCGGCCCGGGTCCGGCTGGGCGGCAACGGTACGCCTCGGCTGAGCCGGCTCAGCCCTCGTTGCCGCGGCCACCCCGCAGCTGCGCGTACGCGGTCAGCAGCTCCTCCAGCCGGGCGGCGGTGTCGGCGTCGATTCGCTCGTCGTCGACCGCCTCGGCGACGCGTTCGCGCAGGTCGGCGATCCGCTTGGCGCGGTCCTTGGGCTTGCCCCGGTCCAGTTCGGCGGCCTTCTCCCGCAGGTCCTCGGCGGTCTTCGGGTCGACCTGGCCCCGCGCCTCCGCCTCGGCGAGCACGTCGGCGAACGCGGCCTCGAGCTGGCGCAGGGTGACCGGCGCCGGCTGGGTCGTCGGGTCGGAGGAGGGCGCGGAGGTGGCCGGCTCGGGCGGGCTGGACGACTCCGCGGTGGATTCCTCGACCGGGGCCGCGGTGGTCCGGTCGGCGGCCGGCGGGTTCTCGGAGCCGCCGTTGAGCGCGAGCATGCCGACCAGGCCGAGCAGCAGCGCGAGACCGGCGGCGACCAGCACGCCGAGCAGCCGGTTGGACGGGGTCGCCGGCCGTTGCGGCGCCACCGGTGGCACCGGGCGGACGGCGGCCGGCGCCCGCTCGATCAGGGTCGGCGGCTGCTCGTGCCGGGTCACCGTGGGCAGGATGGCGGTCGGCGGGTCGGCGGGGTGGCCGGCGCCGAACCGGGTGGCGAGCTGGGCCGCGGTGGGCCGGCGGGCCGGATCCGGCGA
This sequence comes from Micromonospora sicca, assembly GCF_003172935.1. Taxonomy (GTDB): domain Bacteria; phylum Actinomycetota; class Actinomycetes; order Mycobacteriales; family Micromonosporaceae; genus Micromonospora; species Micromonospora sicca. The sequence goes on from NZ_QGKS01000397.1 coordinate 1,242, forward strand.
CAGGCAGGCCAGGGTGAGTTCGGCGATGTCGGCGGGCAGCCCGGGGACGCGCAGCGGCGGCACCGGGGGGCGCCGGGCCTGCACGTCGAGCACGTCCTCCCAGGTTTGCACGGGCAGCGGGGCCCGCCCGGTGACGGTGCGGTAGAGCAGGGCGCCGAGGGCGTAGACGTCGCTGGCCGGGTTGGCCGGGCCGGGCGTCATCCGCTCCGGAGCGAAGTAGGCGGGGGTCCCCATCATCAGCTCGCCGGTCTGGCCGGCGAGCGGGTGGCGTGGCCCGGCCAGCGTGGCGATGCCGAAGTCGAGCACCTTGGCGCCGGTCTCGGTGAGCATCACGTTGCCGGGCTTGACGTCTCGGTGCACCACGCCGATCCGGTGCGCGGCCGCGAGGGCGGCGGCGACCTGACCGGCCACCCGGACGGCCTCCGGCCAGGCGAGCGGGCCGGCGGCCAGCCGGTCGGACAGGTTGCGCCCCTCCACCAGTTCCATCACCAGGTACGGCACCACCGACCCGTCGGGCAGGGTTGCCTCGCCGTAGTCGTACACCTGGGTGATGTTCGGGTGGGTGAGCCGGGCCGCGGCCCGGGCCTCGCGCTGGATGGTGGCGCGCTGCTGCGGGTCGGCGGCGAGCTCGGTCGAGAGTGCCTTGACCGCGACGGGGCGGTGCAGCACCTCGTCGTCTGCGCGCCACACCTCGGACATCCCGCCGAGGCCGATGCACTCGCGCAGGACGTACCGATCGTGCAGCCGCAGCGTGGGCGTGAACGGCGACATGGTGCTCCAGTCTGCCTGCCGACCGCCGCCGCTCCCAACCCGGTGCCCGGTTCGGCACCGGATAGCCGTCGGTGGGGTGATCCGGGGGGTGCCCGGGTGGCCCCGACCACCCGGGCGGCGCCGGTGACGGGATTCAGGAGCAGGCGGGCGGCACCGGCGCCGGCCGGGGCTCCATCAGGTCGGCGAGCCGGCGCAGCGCGCCGGCGGCGGCCAGCCGGGTGGGCGTCAGCCGGGCCGGGCGGGGGCGGTCCGGGCGGACCGGCGCGTCGGGCCGGGCCGAGTTGACGTGCCGGGTCACGGCGTCGACGGCGAGGACGAAACCGGTGGACTGTTCCATGGTCGGCTCCTTCAGGCGGGACCGGTGGAGGTACGGACGATGAGGTCGGTGCGGAGCAGGACGTGGCCGGCGGCCGGGTCGGCCGGGGGCTCCAGGAGGAGTTCGGCGGCGATCCGCCCCTTCTCCTCGGCCGGCTGCCGCATGGTGGTGAGCCCGGCCGCGGCGGCCTCGGCGATGTCGTCGAAGCCGGTGACGGAGACGGGGTGCGGAAGGCGGTGACCGGCCTCGGCGAGCGTGTCGAGCACTCCGAGGGCGAGCACGTCGGAGCAGGCCAGCACCGCGGTGGGCGGGGCGTCGCCGGTGAGCGTGGCGGCCACCGCGGCGGCGCCGGCGGCGCGGCTGTTGCCGGTGGCGTTGAGCACGGTGAGCGCGGACCAGTCGACCCCGACGGCGGCGAACGCGTCGGCGAAGCCGGCGAGCCGGCCGCGGGTGGTGGGGTGCGGGACGTCCCCCGGGCCGGCCAGCCGCAGCGGTCCGGGTGGGGTGTCGGGCAGCACGGTGTCGCCGAGGAGGGCCACCCGCCGATGACCGAGGGCGGCCACGTGCTCGGCGACGGTGCGGGCGGCGGCCCGCTCGTCGATGCCGACGTAGCGGTGCGCCGGGTGGGCCGCCTCGGCGACGGCGGTGGTGACGTAGGGCAGGGCCCGGCCGCGGATGGCTTCGAGCGCCCACTCCTCGTCGCCGGCGCAGTAGACGCAGAAACCGTCGACGGCGGCGTTCTCCACCGCGGTGCGGGCGAGCGCCGGGTCCGCGGGCAGCGGGACCAGCAGCAGGGCGGCGCCGTGCCGCTCGGCCGCGCCGCTGAGCCCGGCCAGGAAGCGCACCGCGAAGGGGTCGGTGAAGGCGTACGACAGCTGGGAGGTGAACAGCACGCCGATCGCGCCGACGAAGCCGCGGCGCAGCGACCGGGCGGTCGGGTTGGGCCCGGGGTAGCCGAGCTGCCGGGCGGCGTCGAGGATCCGGTGCCGGAGGGCGGCCGAGAGCTGGTCAGGGCGGCTGTAGGCGTTGGAGACGGTGCTGCGGGACACGCCCACGGCATTCGCCACGTCCTGCAGGGTCGGCTTCACCGCGACGCCCTTCTGGATCGATTCAGTCTGGATCGATCCAGAGGTTACCCGCACGTGGGAAGGGACGTCAATGCCGGGCCGGATGATCCGGGAACGGTCAGCGCCGGTACAGCTCGTCGGCGATCCGGCCGAGCAGCTCGGGGGTTCGCTCCGGCGGCTCGGCCTCCACGCAGAGCCGCTCCATGGCCAGGGCGTAGTAGTCGAGGTCCTCGCGCTTGTCCAGGTAGATCGCGCTGGTCAACTGCTCGATGTAGACGATGTCCGGCAGGTCCTGGTCGCCGAAGCGCAGGATGGTGAAGGCGCCCCCGGCGGCGGCATGCCCGCCGGCGGCGAAGGGCACAATCTGGAGCCGGACGTGCGGCGAGGCCGTCGCCTCGACCAACGCGTCCAACTGGCCGCGCATCACCTCCGGCCCGCCGATCGGCCGGCGCAGGACGGCCTCGTCGACGACCGCCCAGAGCTGGGGAGGGTGCGTCCGGCGCAGCAGCTCCTGGCGCGCCATCCGCAGGCCCACCCGCCGCTCGACCTCCTCCGGCGCGGCGCCGCGGTGGCCGAGCAGGATGACGGCGCGCGCGTACTCGGGGGTCTGCAGCAGGCCGGGAACGAACTGGACCTCGTACGTCCGGATCAGCGCGGCGGCGGCCTCCAGCCCCAGGTAGGACTGGAACCAGGTGGGCAGCACGTCGCCGTACCGGTGCCACCAGCCGGGGCTGTTCGCGTCGCGGGCCAGCTTGAGCAGCACCGCGCGCTCGTCGGTCGCCGAGACGCCGTAGAGGGTGAGCAGGTCGGCGACGTCCCGCTCCTTGAAGCCGACCCGGCCGAGCTCCATCCGGCTGATCTTCGATTCGGAGGACCGGATCTCCCAGCCGGCGCCCTCGCGGGTGACCCCGGCGCCCTCGCGGAGCCGCCGCAGCTGCGCTCCGAGCAGCATGCGCAGCACGGTCGGGCCGGTGGCCGGGCCGTCCTCGCGGGGAACCATCGTCACGTGGTCGTCCTTCGCATGCCGACACTCGCCGACCGGACGCCCCAGTCCGGCCGACGTGTAAGCATGCCATGGACCGACAGTGAGGTGGGCTCCTCCGGACGGCCGGATCAGTCCCGGCAGCAGCGGGACGCGGGGCCGGCGATCAGGTGGTCGAAGTCCCCGTCCCGGGCGCCGAGCACGAAGGCGGCGATCTCGTCCACCGTGTAGATCAGCGCCGGGCCCTCCGGGTGCCGGGAGTTCCGCATCGCGATGCCGGCGCCGTCCGGGAGTTCGGCCAGCTCGACGCAGTTCCCGCTCGGGTTGCTGCGACGACTCTTCTGCCACCGCAGCGGCGGCAGCTGAGTGATGGGTACGCCGTTCTGGGGCTGCTGCATGGGGCGTCTTCCTGTGCAAGAGCCAGCCGATGCCGCGGGAGGAGCGGTGGTGGCGACGGGGCGGGGTGTCGACAGAGGACGATGATGCACGTGCATCTGCTATTGCATCTGCACTGGACAGCGAGCATGATAACGCACGTGCGGTGTACTCATCCGTTCACTGTGGGTCACCCCGCTCTCTGCGCGGACCAGCGGAAAACCGCGTCGGCGACGAGCGGCAGAGGCACCGCCAGGAGGCGACCGACGGCTGTGGCGAAGGAGGGTGCGTGCCGGATCCGATGACCGTCGCGTCCGGTGTCTCCGCCGCTGGCGCCCTGGTCTCCGCCTGGCAACTGCGCCGCCGGGCGCTGCGGGCGGAGGCGGAGATCCAGCTCCTGCAGGCCGAACTGGCCGCCGAACGGCACGCCGCCAGCCATGACCCACTGACCGGGCTGCCCAACCGACGCGCCTTCTACCGGCTGGCCGCGACCCTGCTCACCGGCGCCGGCGGCAACCCGCTGATCGCCGTGGTGCTCGACCTCGACGACTTCAAGCAGGTCAACGACCGGTACGGGCACGCCGCCGGTGACCAGGTGCTGATCAGCGTGGCCCAACGGCTGGCCGCCTTCGCCGGCGACAACCCGGTCGCCCGGCTCGGCGGCGACGAGTTCGCCGGGCTGCTGGTCAGCCCCACCGTGGACCGGCGGTGGATCGAGCACGCCAGCCGGCGACTCTGCGACGCGCTCGCCGCGCCGATCCCGCTCGGCAGCCGCACCGTGCAGGTGACCGCGTCCGTCGGCCTCGCCCCGGTGCACGGGCCGACCCAGCTCGCCGAGGCGCTCCGCCGCGCGGACGCGGCGATGTACCAGGCGAAGAGCGTGGCCGCGGCCCGGCCGGCCCGGCAGCTCGTGGACACCCCGCACCTCGCCGAGCGCTGACCGGCTGATCAGTCCCACCGGCCCAGGTCGCGCAGCGCCCCGCGGGCCAGGGTGAACAGCCCGACCGGGGACAACAGCCCGTCCACGATCTTCAGCGCACGGACCCGCTCGGCCTCCGGCCGGTCCGTGTCGGCCGCGTCCCGCGCCCAGCTCCCGATGTCGTCGAGGGCGCGCACGCCCAGGTGGTAGGCCAGCCGGACCGGATCCGGATCCACCGGGCCGTAGCCGGCGAAGAACGCGGCCTGCTGGGCCGGGGTCACCGGCGCGAACGCCAGCACGCCGCCGAGCACGAACATCAAGTCGCGTTCCCGCGGCGCGAGCACCGCGTCGTCCCAGTCGATCAGCCAGACCCGCCCGTCCGGGTCGAGCAGCAGGTTGCCCAGGTGCGGATCGCCGTGGCAGACCACCAGGTCCGCCGGCCGCTCCCGCAGCTCCGCGCCGAGCCGGTCCACCCGGTCGAGCAGGGTCGACACGTCGTCGGCGGCCGTCCGCCAACGGGCCGCCACCTCCCGGGTCCACCGGTCGGCCGAGCCGTCCACCGCCCGCAGCCGACGGTCGGTGGCCCGGGCGGCCACGCCGACCGCCGCGTGGGTGTGGTCCTCCCAGGGCAGCAGCGCCGCCAGCTCATCGGTGGGTGCGACCGCGTGCGTCGCGGCCAGCACCTCGCCGTACGCCCGCCAGTGCGCGACGCCCATCCCGCCGTCCAGCGCCCGATCGGCGGTCAGCCACGGCACCACGGAGAGCCGGCGCCCCCCGTGGACGCTCCAGAGCCGGCCGTCCCGCGTGGTCAACGGGGCCACGATGCCCGGCACGCCCCGCGCCGCCAGGTGGGCCGTGACGCGCAGGCCCGCCGGGCTGCCGCCGCCGCTCAGCTTGACCGCCCACTGGGCACCGTCGGCGTCGGTGGCCCGCCACAGCCGCGCCGTGTCATCCGCGCCGTACGGCACCAACTCGGCGGCGACGAGGGCGAGACCGAAGTCCTCCGCCACCCAGCCGGCCAGTCGGTCGTCCCCGGCGATCGTCAGCTCACCCGTCACCGGATCACCGTGCCACCGCTCACCCGTCACCGCGAGCGGTTTCGCCGGTCAGCGCCAGCCACGGCGCACCCGTCGTCGCGAGCGGTTTCCCCGCCCGTCAGCGCCAGCCGTAGCCAGCGCGCAGGGCCTGGCCCACCCGGTCGAAGCGAGGCCGGTCCAGCACCGCGCCCTCGCGCCGGATGCTGTCCTCCCGCATGGTGAGGACCCGGTCGAGGCGTACCCAGCTCGGGCGGTTGTCCCGGTCCCAGGCGCCCGGCCCGAGCGCCAGCCAGTGCCGCTGGCCATCCCGTTCACTCTGGCTGGAGAGCATCAGCCCGAACAGCGTGCGGCTCTGCCGGCCCACCACCAGCACCGGGCGGTCCTTGCCCTGGCGGGGGTCGTCCTCGTACGGGACCCAGGTCCAGACGATCTCCCCCGGGTCGGCCTGCCCGTCCAGCTCCGGGGCGTACGCGAGCTGGCGACGCTGCAGCGCGGCCACCTGGCGGCGCCGCGCGACCTGGGCCGGGATCGGACCCGGCGTCCGGGTCGGCGTCGCCGTACCCCCGGTCATCCGGCCGAGCCGCGACGCCACATTCCTCAACAGACCTGCCACGGCCGGCAGCCTATCCTCCGGGCCGGGGACCCGCTGGCCGCCGCCCGGCGAAATGCGGTGGAGATACGGCGGAGGCGTCGGCGACGATCGCCGGGTGACCGTTCCCGCCCGGCAGGTCCGGGCCACCTTCACCGCCGACAGCATCACCGTTTACCAGGCGTACCCGCCGGAGATCGTCGAGGCGGCGCTCGCCGCCGGCCGGTTCGTGCCGCCGTTCAAGCGGGAGCGGATGACCTGGATCAAGCCGTCGTTCCGCTGGATGATGTACCGCTGCGGCTGGACGCGGAAGCCCGGGCAGGAGCGGGTGCTGGCCGTGGAGATCACCCGGGCCGGCTTCGAGTGGCCGCTGGCGCACGCCTGCGCCAGCGGCTTCGACCGTTACCTTTCAGTGAGCAAACGTGACTCATGATTGGCAGTCGTCCGTTGCCGGGCGACGTTGACCGGATGAACCGGTCTAGACGCTTCACGGCCCGCTGCCCCGCCTGCGGGTGCAGGTCTTACG
>NZ_QGKS01000314.1 GCF_003172935.1 Micromonospora sicca
AGAGACAGGGTGGGGTGGGGTGGTCGTCAGGGTTCCTGGTCGGGGCTGCGGGTGAAGACGAAGGTGGCGATGTCGAGGGCGACCGGACGGCCCGCCTCGTCGCGGATGACGGTGAGCAGCTCGCCGTCCTGGCCGCCGGAGCGTCCCCGCCAGCGGTCCGGGCCCTCGGGGGCGAACCGGAGCACCGGCTGACCGACCGGGCCGGCCAGCAGGTCGCCGGAGCCGTCGGGACGCAGCTCGTACTCGGCGCCCATCCACCACCAGCGGCCGGTCAGCTCGGCGAGGTCGGCCGGGGGCGGCGCGGCGGCCGGGCGCCACGGCGGCACCGCGGCCGGCTCGGCGTCCAGCACCAGGGTGAGGATCTGCCGGGCCAGCCCGACGATGTGATGGCCGCCGCGCAGGCCGTACGAGTTGGCGAAGTCGACCACGGCGGTGCGGCCGGGCCGGTGGACGGCGAGCCCGGCGACGTACCCGGGCATCGAGCCGCCGTGGCCCACGTACACGCGGTCGGCGACCCGGTAGAGCTCAACGCCGAGGCCGTGCCCGCCGGTCCACGAGTCGAGGTCGCTGATCACCACCGGCGCGCACATCTCGGTCAGGGTCCCCGGCGCGAGCACGTCCGGCGCCGGGTCGGCCAGGAACGCGGCCCAGCGGGCCAGGTCCTCGACGGTGGACCAGAGCTGTCCGGCGGGGGCCATCGCCCCGGTGTCGGTACGCGGCTCCTCGCGAAGGGTGTCGTGCCAGGGGTGCACGATATAGCCGCGGGCGTACGGCTCGGTGGGGTGGTAGGTGGTCCGGCGCATGTCGAGCGGTTCGAGGATCCGTGCCCGGAGCAGGTCGTACCAGGCGGTGCCGGTGATCCGCTCCAGCACCCCGCCCAGCAGCCCGTACGCCAGGTTGGAGTAGTGGTACACGTGGTGCGGCGGGTAGGCGATCTTGTCCGGGGTCAGCCCGGCGACCAGGGTGGCCAGGTCGACCCCCTCGGTCCGCTCCCACCAGGACCCCTCCGGTTCTCGCTGCAGGCCGCTGGCGTGCCCCAGCAACTGGCGCAGGGTGAGCGCGCCGACCGGGGTGCCGGGCAGGTGCCGCTCCAACGGGTCGTCCAGGGCGAGCCGGCCGGCGTCCCGTTGCTGCATGACCAGCACCGCGGTCATCGTCTTGCTGATCGAGCCGATCCGGTACTGCCGGTCGGCGTCCGGCCGCGGGTGCTCACCGGCGACCGCGAGGTGCGCGAGGGTGCCGTCCCGGACCACCCCGAGGGCGAGCGAGGGGGCCCGCCCCTCCGCCTGGGCCCGGGCGACCAGGGCGTCGACCTGTCGGGCGGTGTCGGGCAGCAGGGGCACGGCATTCTCCTCGGTGGGCACGGGTTCCGGTGCCGCCGAGCTTACTGATCATCGCGGGGCGCTGCCGCGTGCGTCGACGTGTCACGATTGCCGTGTGGACGCCGTGGTGTGGATCGTGCTGGGTGTGGTGCTGGCGGTCGCCGAGATCTTCACGACGACGCTGTTCCTGATCATGTTCGCGGCCGGGGCGTTCGCCGCCGCCGGGGCCGCCGCGCTCGGTGCCCCCGTGGCGCTGCAGGCGCTGGTGTTCGCGGTGGTCTCCGCGCTCTCGGTGGCGCTGGTCCGGCCGGTCATCCGGCGGCACGCGCAGTCCGCGCTGGAGAGCGGCGACCAGCCGTTCGGCGTGGAGGCGATCGAGGGCTCCACCGCGCTGGTGCTGGAACCGGTGGACGCCGAGCACGGCATGGTCAAGATCGACGGCGAGCTGTGGAGCGCCCGCGCGTACGACGTGACGCAGAGTATCTCCCCCGGTGAGCGGGTGCAGGTGATCAAGGTCCGGGGCGCCACCGCCCTGGTCTGGCAGGACGACATTTCCCACCCCGGTGAGCTTCCCGAAGCGAAAAGGTGAACGGTATGGACTTTGCATTGGTGCTGTTGGCCGCCGTGGCGTTGATCGTCGTGGTGACGCTGATCAAGGCGGTGCGCATCGTGCCGCAGCAGCGCCAGGACGTGGTCGAACGGCTCGGCAAGTACAAGCGCACCCTCAACCCGGGCCTCAATCTGCTGGTCCCCTTCATCGACGCCGTGCGCACCAAGGTCGACATGCGGGAGCAGGTGGTCAGCTTCCCGCCGCAGCCGGTGATCACCTCGGACAACCTGGTGGTCTCGATCGACACGGTGCTCTACTTCAAGGTGGTCGACGCGGTCCGGGCGACCTACGAGATCTCGAGCTTCCTCCAGGCCATCGAGCAGCTCACCGTCACCACGCTGCGCAACGTGATCGGTTCGCTGGACCTGGAGCGCGCGCTGACCAGCCGGGATGAGATCAACCGGCACCTCTCCGGGGTGCTGGACGAGACCACCGGCCGGTGGGGCATCAAGGTCACCCGGGTCGAGATCAAGGCGATCGAGCCGCCGGCGAGCATCCGGGACTCGATGGAGAAGCAGATGCGCGCCGAGCGGGACCGCCGGGCGGCGATCCTCACGGCCGAGGGCCACAAGCAGTCGCAGATCCTCACCGCCGAGGGTGAGAAGCAGTCCGCCGTGCTCCGCGCCGACGGTGACCGGCAGGCCCGGATCCTCCAGGCGGAGGGCCAGGCGAAGGCGATCCGTACCGTCTTCGACGCCATCCACCAGGCCAACCCGAGTCAGAAGGTGCTCGCGTACCAGTACCTCCAGGCCCTGCCGCAGATCGCCAACGGCACCGCCAACAAGGTCTGGATCATCCCGGCGGAGCTGACCAAGGCTCTCGAGGGGATGGGCGGCGCGCTGGGTGGTCTGAGCCAGATGGTGGGTGACCTCCCGGCGCCGGAAGCGGCTGACCGCGCGAGCCAGGTCGAGCGCGAGGCCGCCGAGGCGGCGCAGGCTGCCGCCGCTGCGGCCCAGCAGATCCACGACGAGGTACGCGTCGCCGAGGCGCAGGCCACCGGCGGCGCGAAGCCGCAGGGGCTGCCCGCGCCGGAGCCGGTCTCCCCGGAGAGCCTGCTCAACGACCCGTCGGACCAGCGCGAGCGGGGCTGACCCGGCCGCCGTCCGAGCCGGGCGGCAAATGCGAGAAACACTCATGCGACGCCCCGGCGCCTGCCACGATCGGTCTGAGGACGGGTGGTGAGCAGGAGCCGGGGCGCCGTACGCGTCCCGCGCCGCCCGCAGGCGAGCGAGGTGACGCATGAAGGATCCGGCGAACAGTTTGTGGTCCCGGGAACCGGTGCCCGGCGCGCACGATCCCGCCGGTCCGCTGGGCACCCGGCGTACCGGGGGCGGGTTCGGGGTGCTGCCGTTCGTCTCCGACCCCGGGCCGGCCGCCCCGGCCACCAACGCGAGCTGGGCCTGGTCGGTGCGGCGGTTCGCCCGTGCGGCGGTCTGGCTGCTGCCCGCGTACGCGATCCTCTACGGCGCGGTGGCGATGACCAGTGACGGTGGCGTGGGCAACGACCCGTACCCGGCCGACGGCCGGTCGCTCTACCTGGTGGGCTGGGTGGCCGCGGTCTGGCTCGGGCTGCTCGCCCTGCTGGCCCTGACCGGGCTGCTCGCCGCCACCCGCTGCCGCCGGGTCGCCGCGGCCGGCCTGCTGGTCAGCATCGCCGGGACCGTGCTGATGCTGCCGTTCGCCGGGCTCGCCGAGCAGACCCCGGTCTTCGGGACCACCGCGCGCGGCCTGGTCCTCTTCGGCGCCACCTGCTACAGCCTGGGGTGGTTCCTCACCGGGTGGTCGGTCGCCCGGTCGGGGATGTTCAGCTACGGCGACGGGACCATGCTGATGATCGCCGCCCCGCTGCTCGGCCTCGGCGGTGCGCTGATCGGCTCGTTGCAGACCTTCGGCGCGCTCTTCGTGCTGGTCGCCGGCATCGGCATCGGCTACCGCTCGGGCCGCCTGGTGCCCGCCACCATCGCCCGGGACGCCGCCACCGCCAGCGTCTCCACCCCGGGCGTGCCCGGATCCTCCCCGAACGGCCCCCTGCCCACCTGATGACCAGCCCGTAGCTGAGAGATCGCCGTGAGGTAACTGACAGTTGCCTGGCGGGGTGGTCGGTTGGCGGCTTTCGCGGTAATCCTGGGCTGCATGCCGTCACCCCGGTCGCCGCTGTCGCGGCTCTTCACCGTGCTCCTCGCCGGCGCCCTCGCCGGGCTCGTCCTCGCGGTCGCCGCGCTGCCCGGCGGCCTGCTCGGCGGGTCGGTCGCCAAGGCGGCCCTCGGGGCGTACGCGGAGCTGCCCGACGCGCTGCGCACCCCCGCGCAGCCCCAGCGCTCCTACCTCTACGCCAACGACGGCAAGACCCTGATCACCACGTTCTACGACGTGAACCGCACCGACGTGCCGCTGGCGGAGATCGCCCCGGTGATGCGGCAGGCAATCGTCTCGGCCGAGGACCGGCGCTTCTACTCCCACGGCGGGGCGGACCTGCGCGGCATCGCCCGGGCCCTGGTCGCCAACCTCCGCGGCGGCGGCACCGAGCAGGGCGGTTCCACGCTGACCATGCAATACGTCCGCAACGTGCTCAAGACCGACCCCACCAGGACGGCGGAGGAGCGGCAGGCCGCCACCGAGCAGACCGTCGGGCGCAAGATCCAGGAGATCCGGTACGCGGCCGCGCTGGAGAAGACCCTCAGCAAGGACGAGATCCTCAACCGCTACCTGAACATCGCGTACTTCGGCTCCGGGGCGTACGGCGTCGCCGCGGCCAGCCAGCGCTACTTCGGCAAGGCGCCGGCCGACCTGACCCTGGGCGAGGCGGCCCTGCTCGCCGGGCTGGTGCAGTCGCCCGACGAGTACAGCCCGATCGACGGTGACAAGGCGCGGGCGCTGGAGCGCCGCGCGTACGTGCTCGACGCCATGGCCGAGACCGGCGCGATCAGCGCGGCGCAGGCCGCCGCGGCCAAGGCGGAGAAGCTGACCCTGCACCCGACCGCTCAGCCCAACGGCTGCACCGCGGTCGCCCAGGGGCACGACGACTGGGGCTTCTTCTGCGCCTACCTCCGCCAGTGGTGGCTGACCCAGCCCGCCTTCGGCAACACGGTCAAGGAGCGCGAGCAGGCGCTGCGCCGCGGCGGCTACACCGTGGTCACCTCGCTGGACCCGAAGGTCCAGCAGACCGCGCAGCAGCAGGCCACCGGCGTCTACGGGTACGACAACAAGCGTGCCCTGCCGATCGCGGCGGTCGAGCCGGGCACCGGCCGGGTGCTCGCCATGGCGGTGAACCGGCACTACAGCCTGGACGAGAACCCGGCCGGGCAGGCCAACCACCCGAACACCGTTAACCCGCTGATCTCCGGCGGCGACAGCGTCGACGGCTACCAGGCCGGCTCCACCTTCAAACTCTTCACCATGCTCGCCGCGCTGGAGGCCGGCAAGCCGCTCTCGACCGGCTTCGACGCCCCGAGCAAGCTGCCCACCCGGTACGCGGCCGAGGGCGAGGGCACCTGCGACGGCAAGTGGTGCCCGGCCAACGCCAACCCGGCGTGGATGGACGGGTACCGGATGATGTGGGACGGCTTCGGCCGCTCCGTGAACACCTACTTCGTCTGGCTGGCCGAGCAGGTCGGGCCGGCGAAGGCGGTCGAGATGGCGCAGCGGCTCGGCATCAGGTTCCGGGCCGAGTCCGACGCCGCCTTCGCCAAGGACGACGCGGAGAACTGGGGCGCGTTCACCCTCGGGGTGGCCGCCACCACCCCGCTCGACCTGGCCAACGCGTACGCCACGGTGGCCGCCGAGGGGACGTACTGCACCCCGCTGCCGGTGGTCTCGGTGACCGCCGCGAACGGTGCGAAGGTGGCCGTCGGCCAGCCGTCCTGCAAGAAGGTGCTGGACACCGACGTGTCCCGGGCGGCCACCGACGCGGCCCGCTGCCCGGTCGGCCAGCAGTCGGCGTACGGGCAGTGCAACGGCGGCACCGCGACCTCGGTCGACCGGATCGTCGGCCGGCCGGTGGCCGGTAAGACCGGTAGCTCCGAGCAGAACGCCACGGAGACCTTCGTCGGCTTCACCCCGCAGGTGGCCGTCGCCGGCATCGCCGCCAACCCGGACGACTCGACCGACCTGGTCGGCTCGCCGGTGCAGGCGAAGGTGATCGACGCGGTGGCCCGGGTGATCAAGACCGCGGTCGGCGGTCAGCCGGTGAAGGACTTCACCGCGCCGAGCCGTGAGCTGGCCGGCGACCCGCAGCGGCCGAAGCCGCAGCCGACCCCGCGGCCCCACCAGCCACGACAGGAGCAGGACCGGGGCCTCCCGTCGGACCTCCTGCGCTGGCTCCAGAACCGCCGCGGCTGACGGACAGCTTGAGATCTTGGGCAGTTGCCGGTCACGACCGGCGACTGCCCAAGATCCGTTCCTCGGGCGGGCGTCGCCTCAGCGGGGGCCGACGCGGAACATGCCGGTCAGGTCGTCGTGCACCGCGTACCCGAACCGGCGGTAGAGGCTGACCGACTCCCCGGCGGCGAAGAGCCCGACGAACGTCCGGGACGAGGCGCGCGCGGCGATCCACTCCTCCAGCCGGCCCAGGATCGCCGCGCCGACCCCGCGCCGCTGCCGCTCCGGCAGCACCGCCAGGTCCTGGAGGTAGTAGTAGATCGCCCCGTCGCCGACCAGCCGGCCGAGCCCGATGACCCGGTCGCCCTCGACCGCGACCACCCCGTGCAGTGAGGCGGCCAGCGAGGCCGGGATCGCCGCCCGGTCGTACGCGTCGGCCCAGCCGACGCCGGACGTGACGGCGACGAACTCCCCGACGGTGGGCAGCCGGTCCACCAGGCGGAACTCCATGATCGACAATGTAGCCCGGCGGGCGCGCGGTCAGCGCCCGACCAGGGGCGACACCACCCGGTCCAGTGCCGCCGCCTCCTCGTCCGGGTCGCCGTCCCCGTCGACCACCACGAACGTCCCGAATTCCGGCAGCGCCCGGTAGGCGGCGTCCAGCGCCCGCAGGTGCGCCAACTCCTCGGTGTCGATGCCCCGGGCCGCGACTCGGTCCTTCGCCACCGTCGGTGAGGTGGCCAGGAAGCAGACCACGGTCGGCCGGGGAAAGAGCGCGTACGCGGCCCGGACCGCCCGCCCGCCGCGGTCGCCGCGGGCCGCCATGATCACGTACTGGCACCAGGTCCAGCGGTCCAGTACCGCCGTCCGGCCGGTCACCCGGGACCAGAGCAGCGTGCGGCTCATCGCCAGCGCGCGGATGGTCGCCTCCAGGGCCGGGTAGCGGGTACGGCCGAACAACGCCACGCCGTCGCGCCGGCCGAGGGCCAGGGCGAGTCGGTTCCACAGCGGGCGCCCGCCGGCGTTCTCGAATTGACGTTCTCTCCGCCCTAGAGTGCGGAGATTCCCTCCACGTTGCGTGTGGAACACGCGGTGTGCGGGTGGATTCCTGCTTCTCGGCGCGGTGCCGGCAGGGGTGCCGGTCTTACCTGCGCTCCACAGGCGTTTAGGCTCTCGGCGCGTCCCGCCGCGAGGATGTTGATTGCCGCGTTGACGTCCCGGTCGTGGACCGCCCCGCATGGGCAGGTCCACGATCGGACGGACAGCGGTTTGGGTCCGTCGAGCCGCCCGCACGTGGAGCATGTCTGCGATGTGGGCGCGAACCGGCCGATCCGGCGGAAGCTGCGCCGGTACCGTGCGGCCTTGTACTCCAACATGTGCACGAACTGTGTCCAGCCGGCGTCGTGCACCGACTTCGCCAGCCGGGTGCGGCCGAGACCGGTGACGCACAGGTCCTCGACGTGCACCGCTTGGTTGTCGCGGATGATCCGGGTCGAGAGCTTGTGCTGCCAGTCCCGCCGGCTGTCGGCCACCCGGGCGTGCGCCCGGGCGACCTTGAC
>NZ_QGKS01000411.1 GCF_003172935.1 Micromonospora sicca
CTACGCGTCTCGTGGGCTCGGAGATGGGTAGAAGAGACAGGGGGTCGGGAGATGGGAAGAGCGGCCGGCCCCGGAAGGGGCGGCCGCTCTTCCCGTGCGGTGCTGTGGGTCAGGCGTTCAGGCTGGCGAGGTGCTGCTTGACCTGGGTGATCGAGGGGTTGGTGAGGGCGCTGCCGTCGGCGAAGCGCAGGGTCGGGACGGTCTGGTTGCCGCCGTTGACCTTCATCACGAACTCCGCGGCCTTCGGGTCCTGCTCGATGTCGACCACCTCGTACCCGATGCCCTCCCGGTCGAGCTGCGACTTCAGCCGGTGGCAGTAGCCGCACCACGTGGTGGAATACATCGTCAACATGATCAGGTCCTCCAAGGGGTGGCTCACGCCCGTCAGATCAGGCCAGGCTAATCGCTGCAACATCGCCGGCGGCTGGAATGATTCCTGCCTGTGGTGGTTCATTCAGCGGCGGAACGGGTGCTGGCCGGGCTCGACCCGGAGCAGCGGTCCGCGGTGACCGCCCCGGCCGGTCCGGTCTGCATCCTGGCCGGCGCGGGGACCGGCAAGACCCGCGCGGTGACCTCCCGGATCGCCCACCGCGCACTCACCGGGGACATCTCCCCCCGACACGTGCTCGCGGTCACCTTCACCGCCCGCGCCGCCGCCGAGATGCGGGCCCGGCTCACCGCGCTGGGGGTGGCCGGCGTGCAGGCACGCACCTTCCACGCCGCCGCCCTGCGCCAGGTGCGCTACTTCGCCCCCCGGCTGCTGGAGGGGCGGGCCATGCCGGAGCTGCTGGACAGCAAGGTCCGGGTGGTCACCCTGGCCGCCGCCAAGGTGGGCCTGCGGGCCGACCGGGCCGCCGCCCGGGACCTCGCCGGCGAGATCGAGTGGGCGAAGTCGTCCCTGGTCGAGCCCGGCGAGTACGTGGTGGCCGCGGCCAAGGCGCTGCGCGACACCCCGCACGAGCCGGCGAAGGTGGCCGAGGTCTTCGCCGCGTACGAGAAGCTCAAGCGCGGCAACGGCGTGATCGACTTCGAGGACATGCTGCGCGCCGCCGTCTGGGGGATCGAGGAGCACCCCGACGTCGCCGAGCAGGTGCGCGGCCAGTACCGGCACTTCGTCGTCGACGAGTACCAGGACGTCAACCCGCTCCAGCAGCGGCTGCTGGAGGCCTGGCTCGGCGGCCGGGACGACCTCACCGTGGTCGGCGACGCCAGCCAGACCATCTACTCCTTCACCGGGGCCAGCTCGTCGTACCTGGTGGACTTCCCGCGCCGGCACCGGGGCGCCACGGTGGTCCGGCTGGTCCGCGACTACCGCTCCACCCCGCAGGTGGTCGGGCTGGCCAACGCGGTGATCTCGCAGGCCCGGGGCGCCGAGGCCCGGCTGCGGCTGGAGCTGGTGGGGCAGCGCCCGGCCGGTCCCGAACCGGAGCTGCGGATCTTCACCGACGAGCCGGCCGAGGCCAACGCCGTCGCGGCCCGCTGCCGGGCGCTGGTCGACGGCGGCACCCCGGCCCGGGAGATCGCGGTGCTGTTCCGCACCAACGCGCAGTCCGAGGCGTACGAGAAGGCGCTCACCGAGGCCGAGGTGCCGTACGTGGTGCAGGGGGCGGAGCGCTTCTTCGAGCGGCCCGAGGTGCGCCAGGCGATGGTCGCGCTGCGCGCCGCTACCCGCTCGATCCCGGGGGAGACACCGCTGCCGACCGCCGTCGTCGAGGGGCTCTCCGCGGTCGGCTGGGCCCCCGACGCCGCCCCGGCCGGCGGCGCGGCCCGGGAGCGCTGGGAGGCGCTCGCCGCGCTGGTCCAGCTCGCCGAGGAGTACGCCGCGACGCCCGAGGTGCTGCCGGTCGGCGAGGCCGCCGCGGTGGAACGGCCGGTGACGCTCGCCGACTTCAACGACGAGTTGGCCCGGCGCGCCGCCCAGCAGCACGTGCCCACGGTCGACGGGGTGAGTCTGGCCTCGCTGCACTCCGCCAAGGGCCTGGAGTGGGACGCCGTCTTCCTGGTCGGTCTCGCCGAGGGCACCCTGCCCACCACGTACGCGAAGACCCCGGAACAGGTCGAGGAGGAGCGCCGGCTGCTCTACGTCGGGATCACCCGGGCCCGGGAGTGGCTCTGGCTGTCGTACGCCGGGGCCCGCTCGCCGGGCGGACGGGCCCGGCGGCCGTCCCGCTTCCTGCCCCAGCTCGACCGCTCGGGCGGCGGCGCCGAGCGGGCCGGTCCGGGCGCGGCCCGGCGGACCGAGCGGCGGCGCAACCAGGTCGTCTCCTGCCGGATCTGCGGCGCGACCCTGCTCGGCGGGGCGGACCGCAAGCTGGGCCGCTGCCCGACCTGCCCGTCCGACATCGACGAGGAACTGTACGAGCGGCTGCGTGAGTGGCGGCAACGGGTGGCCGGCGCGCAGAAGGTGCCGGCGTACGTGGTGTTCACCGACGCCACGCTGACCGCGCTGGCCGAGCGGAAGCCGGGCCGGACCGAGGAGCTGATCGCGATCGCCGGGATCGGTCCCCGCAAACTGGGCCTTTACGGCGAGACCGTGCTGGCCCTGGTGGAGGGCGCGGCGGTCGACGACGTCTGCCCGGAGAAAACTTTCGAAATCGAGTCGTAAATTCGTTTGCCCTCGCCCTGGGGCGAGGAATAGCCTCAGGACACACCTTGGGAGCGGCGCCATTCCGGCTGCTCACAGGGGCTGAGTCCATAGTCGGCACGAGGAACGTGAGGGAGGTGGCACCCGTGGAGATCTTCACCTATGAGCGTCCGGCGGTGATGCCGGCTGCCTGCGCTCCGCTGTCGGCTGTCCGGGTGGTCCTTGCCGCTGCGCGACCGTCCGTTCCGCAGGTGCACCAGGTCCAGGTTCAGGCCGAGCTGACCCTGACCGTTGCGCCCACCGGAATTCAGAACCCGGGGACCAGTGGCTTCACGGGCAAGGGCATCGATGGCGCCAAGAAGCGCATGGATGTCCGCGGCGTTCCACCTCGAGGTAGACCGGTCTGATCACCAGACCACCGGCTCACCTCGAGGCCGCGGAACCCGCACACCGGGATCCGCGGCCTCAGTTTTTTTGCCCTGCCGAAGTACGTCGGAAATGCGATCCACGAGATCGAAGTGAGAGAGAGGTGACCGGGCATGAGTCTGGCGTTGGCCCCGCTCGACGTGAGCGTCGACGTGGAGGCGAACCTGCCCTGCCGGAAGTTCGACCCCGACCTGTGGTTCTCCGACTCGCCTGCCGAGCTCGAGCTGGCCAAGTCGCTCTGCGGGGACTGCCCGCTGCGCGTCGAGTGCCTCGCCGGTGCGGCGGAGCGGGCCGAGCCCTGGGGCGTCTGGGGTGGCGAGATCTTCGAGCGTGGCGCGGTCGTCCCGCGCAAGCGGCCCCGTGGCCGTCCGCGCAAGGAGGACCTCGCCCGTGACGCCGCCCTGCGGGTCGAGGCCGAGGCGCGACTGGCGGCCAGTGGGCTGTCCGAGTCGCGGCACGCGGTCCGGCTGGCAGCCTGACAATGCACCCGATCCGTACCCAGGCCGGCCGCGAGCCGGTTGTCAGAGAGATGAATCAGATGCTGTACGCACCCAATGGAGCCGTCGAGATGCAACTACTCCACGAAGCGTTGTCCCGGGCCCGAATGCCCCGGCCTCAGGCCGGTCGCACCACCACGAGCACTGAGGCAACCCGTTCCGCCCGTACCGTCGCCATGACCAGCCGCAAGCAGTCGGCTCGCGACCTGGGCGTTCTCTAGTCCGTACCGATTCGCGGGGGCGGTGGCCGGAAGTCCGGCCACCGCCCCCCGCGGTGTTCCGTCGGTCAGGCCACCGGGGCGAAGCCGGGGAGCCAGCGCTCCAGGATCGCCCGGTACGGCGCCTTCGCCTCCAACTGGCAGAGCACCCCGATCGAGCCCAGCGTCACCCGGTGGATCATCAGGTACGACGGGGGCAGGTTGAGCTGCCGGCTGAGCTGGAAGGTGGGCGACCGGGGGCTGGCAAGCCGGGTCGCCTCGCCCCGCAGCCAGGCCCGGGTGAACCGGAACTCCTCGGCGGCGATCGGCTCCAGCATCGGCCGGAGGAAGTCGAGCACCGCCTCGGCGTCGATCGGCTCGGTGGGGCTGACGAAGCCCTCCTCGCGCAGGCCGGCCACCACCGCTTCCGCGTCGCCGCGGAGCGCCAGCGCGGCGATCCGGCCGATCGGCTCGGGGGTGCCCTCGGGCATCCGGGCCACCGCGCCGAAGTCGATCACGCCGAGCCGGCCGTCGGGCAGCAGCCGGAAGTTGCCCGGATGCGGGTCGGCGTGCAGCAGTCCGGCCCGCATCGGCGCGGAGAGGTGCAGCACGGCCATCAGCCGCCCGGCCTCGTCGCGCTCCTCCTCGGTGCCCTCCCGGATGATCTGCGACAGCGGCGTCCCCTCGATCCACTCGGTGATCAGGACCCGGGGCGAGGAGTCGAGCACCTCGGGGATGAAGATCTCCGGGTCGTCCGCGTACGCCGCCGCGAAGGCGCGCTGCGATTCGGCCTCGAGCTCGTAGTCCAGCTCCTCGGTGATCCGCTCGCGCAGCTCCACCAGGAGCGGCTTGACGTCCAGCCCGGGCTGGATCGCCCGGAACATCGCGCCCAGCCGGGAGAGCTGCTTGAGGTCGGCGAGCAGCGCGTCGCCCGCGCCCGGGTACTGGATCTTCACCGCCACGTCCCGGTGCTTCGGGCCGCCGGACGGGCCGTACCCGGGATCGCGCCAGACCGCGCGGTGCACCTGGCCGATGCTGGCCGCCGCGGCGGGGGTGTCGTCGAACTCCACGAAGCGGTCCCGCCAGTCCGGGCCGAGCTGCTCGGCGAGCACCTTGTGCACGGTCGCCGCGGGCAGCGGCGGGGCGGCCTCCTGGAGCTTGGTGAGCGCCTGCCGGTACGGGGCCGCGATCTCCTCGGGCAGGGCCGCCTCGAAGACCGACAGCGCCTGGCCGAACTTCATCGCCCCGCCCTTGAGCTGGCCCAGGACGCTGAACAGCTGCTCCGCGGTGCGCTGCTGGATCTCCGCGGAGATGACGTCGGACGCGAGCCCGGTGACCCGCTTGCCCATCCCGAGGACGGTCCGGCCGGCGAAGCCGAGCGGCAGAGCGGCGAGCTTGGCGGTCCGGGACACGGCCCGGCGCGGGATGTCGGTCACCCGGTCATTGTTACCGACTCGGGGGGCCCGCTGCTGCTACGAAGCCGGGAGCGGGTGGGCTCGAACCGGATCCGGCGACCACCCGAGCATTCGCAGGACGGATGGGGGGACCAGATTCGACGGCGGAACCGGCCGGCGCCGCCGACCTCGACCGTGCAGCCGAGCGTCTCCGGGGTGCCGCCGTCGAGGTGGGCCAGCGCCTCCGCCGCCGCGTACGCCACCGCCGCGAGCCCGGTGGTGGCGGCGCAGGCCTGGTCCGCGTCGCCGGCCGCGAGCTGGGCGGCGAGCGCGGGCCAGTCCGGGTCCCGGTCGACCCGGTGCAGGTCGAGGCAGTTCAGGCAGGGCCCGACCGGGGGCCGGACCAGCGGGCCGACCAGCGGCACGCCGCCGCGCAGGCCGACCAGGAGGTGGGGCTGGCGGCGCTGGGCGTACCGGGCGGCGAGCAGGGCGGCCGGCCGGTCGGTGCCGAGCTGGACGACCAGGTCGACCCGGCCGCGTCGCAACGGCGCGGTCCCGGTGCCCGGCGCGACGCGCCCGAGCAGGCTGCGGAGCGCGGCGGCAAGGGGCCGGCCCACCTCGGCGGCGGCCAGGCCGGTGCCGACCAGGTCGGCCGGGCGGACCGGGCCGGCCAGGTCGGGATCCAGGTGGCCGACGCCGGCCTGGGCCAGCGCCACGGCGAGCGGACCGCCGAGCCGGCCGGCGCCGGTGACCAGCACCCGGGCGGCCCGGCGGCGGCGCAGCACCTGGGCGGGCGTGCCGGGCGGCCCGGGCACGGCCAGCGCCAGCGCCCCGGCCTCGGCGGCGAGCCGGGCCCGCACCGGCCCGGCGAGGTCGCGGGGGAGCAGGGTGTGCGCGGGTACGACCAGGCCGGCGGCGTGCAGCGTGTCGAGCAGGGCGCGGGCCTCGTCGGACGGTACGTCCGCCGTCGTCGCGCAGTCGAGGACGCTGCGCTCGCTACGGGTGCCGTCCAGCAGGTCGAGCAGGTGGGCGGCCCGGGGGTTGGCCACCTCCAGCAGGACGGCACGGCCGGGCTCCACCCCGAGCTGCAGGGTGTGCCGGTCCCGCCAGAGGCGGGTCAGCCCGGGCAGCAGGGTGGGACGGGTCAGCGGGGTGGCACGGCTCATGACACGGATGGTGATCGTGTCCGTGCCCTCCGTCGATCGTTGTCCACAGGTGCGCCGCGCCCTACCCAGGGTTGTCCACAGGAATGAGCGGGTTTTCCACAGCCCGCCGGTGGTCGTGTCGGCCAGCCGACAGTCCGCTCCGTCCCGGGACGGCAAACGGGGGAGGGGTGGCCATCGGCCACCCCTCCCCCGGACCCGTACGGGTCAGACCTTGGCCTTGCCGAGAATGCGGTTCACTGTTGTCCCGCAGACCGGGCACTTGCCCTTGGCCATGTTCATGCCGGTCTTCGAGACCTCGATGTGCCCTTCGAAGTCCCGCTTCTCCTTGCACTTGACGCAGTAACCGTTGTAGGTCTGGGCCTGGTCGGCCACGGTAGCCTCCTCGTCTCGTCCGCCGGACACGCCGTCCCAGCGGGTTTCCCGGCGGCGGGCCACGAGGCGCCGGCGCTGGGTCTTTCTCCGCGGCCACGCTCATGACCGCTGGTTGGCGGACCCTACCCAGGAACGGGCAGTTCCATGTCAGCTGTGCATCGACACTGTGAGGAAGTCGACGTCGAGAGTGTGCATGCCGAATTACGTCGGATAAGTCAGTTTCGCGGGGACACGCCGGGTGAATGCGCTCAGATCCCCCTTCCGGCGGCCCCCGTGCGGCGCTCCGCCGGGTGATCACCTAACGTGGGTGGGCGCCGGCAGGTGACGCGCCGGCGGCCGGACCGGCCGCCACGAAGGGTGACCGGAGACGACTTCTCGTCCTCCGCAAAGAAATTTTTCAGGACTCCTGGCGACCAACCACCATTTTCCGGGCGCGTGTCGTCGTGTTGACTCTTGCGGACCCCTGGTCAGTACGCATTAGCTTTCCCTCGTGACAGTCATCCGAGGCTGCGCGGGTCAGTGATGGCCGGGACGCGGAAGCCCGTCGTCGAGGTGCGGCGCAGTCAGCGCCGGCGACGCACAGTGTCCGCGTACCGCGACGGCGAGCGGGTCGTGGTGCTCATCCCCGACCAGTTCTCCCGGGCCGAGGAGAGCGAGTGGGTCGACCGGATGCTGGCCCGGCTCGCCGCCCGGGAGGGTCGGCTGGCCCGCTCCGACGCGGAGCTGCTCTTCCGCGCCGCCCGGCTGGTCGACCTCTACCTGCCCGACCACCGCGCCGAGACCGCGCCGGCCAGCGTCCGCTGGGTCACCAACCAGAACGGCCGCTGGGGTTCCTGCACCCCGGCCGACCGGACCATCCGCATCTCCCACCGCATCCAGGACATGCCGGACTGGGTGGTCGACTACGTGCTCCTGCACGAGCTGGCCCACCTGATCGTGCCCAGCCACAACGCCCGGTTCTGGGGTCTGGTCGGCCGCTATCCGAAGACCGAACGGGCCCGGGGCTACCTGGAGGGCGTCGCAGCCGCCTCCGGCGTCCCCCTCTCCGACTGAGCCACCCCGCCACGCCCGGTCGATCGACTCCGGGTCGCCGACCTGGCGGTGTCGGTGGGTGTCGGACAGCGCCACGGCGGGGATCTGGAG
>NZ_QGKS01000399.1 GCF_003172935.1 Micromonospora sicca
CGCCATCCGCTGCCCCGCCCGCACCCCCCCGCCGCGCGCCGTGCCCGGCCGCCCAACCGTGGGCGGCCGGGCATTTCGCGCTGCCGACCACCACGCCATCGCCCAGGTGAGCAGCCCGTCGGCGACGGCCCGACTGCCGCGGGACGGCAGGAACGACAGCCGTCGGGGCACGCGCGGGGCCGAAGGCATCCGGACAGCATGGCGTGAGCGGACGGTCACCCGCTGCCCCTGCCGTCGACTCCGGACGGTCAGTGGGAAAAGCGGACCCCCGCCCTTGGCGGATCCGCCCGTCCGTCGTACGGTAGGCCGCAAGTAACCCACGGGAGCCCGGTGCACCGGGCTGAGAGGGGGGCTGAAGCCCCCGACCGTCGAACCTGATCCGGGTAATGCCGGCGCAGGGAGGAGTGTTGCCGTGCCGTCTGTGGGACGACTGCATCTGATCACCGACACCCGGCCGGGGCGGGACCCGCTCACCGTGCTGCGGGCCGCCCTGCCGGTTGCCCGCGCCGAGCTGGTCGTCCAGGTCCGCGTCGAGGACGACGCCACCGACCGCCAGGCGTACGAGCTGGCCCGCCGGGTGGTCGCGCTCTGCCGGCCGTACGGGGCGACGTGCCTGGTCAACGACCGGCTGCACGTGGCGCTCGCGGTCGACGCCGCGGGCGGGCACGTCGGCGCGGACGACCTGCCGGTGCGGGCGGCCCGTCGGGTGCTCGGCTCCGCCGCGGTGCTCGGGGTGACCGCCCGGGAGCCGGGGAGCGCCGCCGAGGCGGTCGCCGCCGGGGCCAGCTACCTGGGCGTGGGCCCCTGCCACGCCACCACTACGAAGACCGGGCTGCCCGCGCCGATCGGCCCGGCCGGGGTGCGCGCGGTCGCCGCGGCGGTGGACGTTCCGGTGATCGCCATCGGCGGGGTGACCGCCGCGAGCGTGCCGGCGCTGCGGGCCGCCGGGGCGTACGGGGTGGCGGTGGTCGGAGCGCTCTCCGGGGCCGCGGATCCGGCCCGGGCCACCGCCGAGTTGCTCGGGGCGCTGACGTGCTGACCCGACCGGACGTCGCCGTGGTGGGGGCGGGACCGGTCGGGCTGGCGATCGCCTGGCGCTGCGCGTCGCGGGGGCTGCGGGTGGTCGTGCACGATCCGGCCCCGGGTTCCGGGGCGTCGCACGTTGCGGCCGGGATGCTCGCGCCGGTCGCCGAGGCGTACTTCGGGGAGCGCGAGCTGACCGGGCTGCTCGCCGAGTCCGCCGCCCGCTGGCCGGGCTTCGCCGCCGAGCTGACCGACGCCGCCGGCACCGGATTCGGGTACCGCACGGAGGGCACGCTGGTGGTCGGGTTGACCGGCGACGACCTGGCCGAGGCGCGCCGGCTGTGGTCGTACCAGCAGGGGTTGGGGCTGCCGATCACGCCGCTGCGCCCGTCGGAGCTGCGGGA
Source organism: Micromonospora sicca (assembly GCF_003172935.1). Lineage (GTDB taxonomy): Bacteria > Actinomycetota > Actinomycetes > Mycobacteriales > Micromonosporaceae > Micromonospora > Micromonospora sicca. Next base: position 1,428 of record NZ_QGKS01000399.1, read on the forward strand.
GCGCGAACCGGCGCTGGCGCCGCGGGTGCGCGGCGGCGCGGTCGCCACCGGCGACCACCAGGTCGACCCGCGGCGGCTGGTCGCCGCGTTGCGGGCGGCGGCCGAGCAGGCCGGGGCGACGCTGGTGCTGGGCCGGGTCGACCGGCTGTCCGACGTGGACGCGGGCGTCACCGTGGTGGCGGCCGGCTGCGGGGCGGCGGCGCTCACCGGGCTGCCGGTCCGGCCGGTGAAGGGGCAGGTGCTTCGGCTCCGCGCGCCCGGTCGCGGCACGCCGGGCTTCCGGCACGTGATCCGGGGGTACGCGGACGGCGAGTCGGTCTACCTGGTGCCCCGGGACACCGGCGAGGTGGTGGTCGGGGCGACCGTCGAGGAGCGTGCCGACACCGAGGTGACCGCCGGCGCGGTGCTGCGGCTGCTCCGCGCCGCCGTCGACCTGCTGCCCGAGCTGACCGAGTACGACCTGGTCGAGGCGTCCGCCGGGCTGCGGCCCGGTACGCCGGACAACGCGCCGGTCATCGGGCGGCTGCCCGGCCGGCCCGGCGTGCTCGCCGCCACCGGGCACCACCGGCACGGCATCGTGCTCACCCCGGTCACCGCCGACCTGGTCACCGAGCTGATCGTCACCGGCGAGGCGGACCCGCTGCTGGCGCCCTGCACACCCGACCGGTTCACCGCCGAGGAGGAGACGTGGAACTGATCATGAACGGCGCCGGGCGCGACCTGCCCGGCGGGTCGACCGTGGCGGACCTGGTCCGCGCGGTCACCGACCAGCAGCGCGGGCTCGCGGTGGCGGTCAACGGCGAGGTGGTGCCGCGCGGCGGCTGGCCGGCGACGGTGCTGCGGGACGGCGACCGGGTCGAGGTGCTCAGCGCCGCCCAGGGCGGGTGAGCGCGGTGACCTTCACGATCGGCGGCGCGACGTTCGGCTCGCGGCTCATCCTGGGCACCGGCGGCGCGGCCAACCTGCACGTGCTGGAGCAGGCGATCCGCGCCTCCGGCACCGAACTGGTCACCCTGGCGCTGCGCCGCGTCGACACCGCCCCCGGCGGCGCCGGCGGGCTGCTCGACCTGCTCGACCGGTGCGCGGTGAAGCTGCTGCCGAACACCGCCGGCTGCCACACCGCCACCGAGGCGGTGAAGGTGGCCCACCTGGCCCGGGAGGCGTTCGACACCGACTGGGTGAAGCTGGAGGTGATCGGTGACGAGCGCACGCTGCTGCCCGACGGGGTGGAACTGCTGCGCGCCGCCGAGGAGCTGGTCGCCGACGGGTTCACCGTGCTGCCGTACACCTCGGACGATCCGATCCTGGCCCGCCGGCTCGCCGACGTGGGCTGCGCGGCGGTGATGCCGGCCGGCGCGCCGATCGGCTCCGGGCTGGGCGTCACGAACCCGCACCACATCCGGCTGATCCGGCAGGGCGTGGCCGTGCCGGTGATCCTGGACGCCGGCATCGGCACCGCCTCCGACGCGGCGCTCGCCATGGAGTTGGGCTGCGACGCGGTGCTGCTGGCCAGCGCGGTCACCCGGGCCGCCGACCCGGTGGCGATGGCCACCGCCATGCGGTACGCCGTGGAGGCCGGCCGCCTCGCCCACGCCGCCGGCCGCATCCCGCGCCGCTTCCACGCCCTCCCGTCCACCCCCGACGAGGGAAGGCCGGACCTGTGACCGGCAGCTCGGGCGCGGTCACCGTGGAGCGCGGTACGCGGCGGCCGCCAGAGGCGCCGGCTGCTTCCGCGGTGTCGGGGGTGGTGGTGCTGACGGACCGGCGGGTGGCGCGGCGGCCGCTCGTGGCGGTGGTCGCGGCGGCGGTGGCCGGGGGAGTGCGCCGGGTGGTGCTGCGGGAGAAGGACCTTCCGCGCGCCGAACGGGCCGCCCTCGCCGTCGAACTCCGCGCGCTGCTCGCCGAGGCCGGCGGCACGCTGATCGTCGCCGGCCCCGACCCCCTCGGCGGCGACGCCGTCCACCTGCCCGCCGCGGGCCCCTACCCGCCGCCGAACTGTGGGCTCGTCGGCCGCTCCTGTCACGACCAGGCGGAACTGCGCCGACTCACCACAGAGGACTACGCCACCCTCTCACCCGTCTTCCCTACCAGAACGAAACCCGGCCACGGCCCACCCCTGCATCCCGAGGGACTCCGCGAGCTGATCGAGGTCAGCCCGGTGCCGGTCCTCGCGTTGGGGGGAGTCGAGACGCCGGACCAGGTGCGCGCCTGCATCGGCGCGGGAGCAGTGGGCGTGGCGGTGCTCGGCGCGATCATGCGCGCCGAAGACCCGACCGCGGCAGCCACCACGCTGACCTCGGCTTTCAAGGCGGTGCGGCAGCCCTCAGGCGCAACCACCGGAGACCAGAAGTGACCCCCACGACAGTGCTCACCATCGCCGGCTCCGACTCCGGCGGCGGCGCCGGGATCCAGGCCGACCTCAAGGTCTTCGCCGCCCTGGGCGCGTACGGCACCAGCGTCATCACCGCCGTCACCGCGCAGAACACCCGGGGAGTGGACGCCGTCCTGCCGCTGCCACCCCGCACGGTCATCGACCAGCTCGACAGCGTGCTCGGCGACTTCGACGTACGGGCGGTGAAGACCGGCATGCTCGGCACCCCGGCGGTCGCCGAGGTGGTGGCCGACGCGGCGCGGTCCGGGCGGCTGCCCCGCCTGGTCGTCGACCCGGTGCTGGTCGCCACCAGTGGGCACCGGCTCGGCGTGGTGGAGGCGGTCGAGCGGCTGCTGCCGTACGCGGAGGTGGCGACGCCGAACTGCGCGGAGGCCGCAGCCCTCACCGGACGCCCGGTGACCACGGTCGAGGAGATGGTCGCCGCCGCCGAGGCGCTCGCGGCCGGCGGCCCGGCGCACGTGGTGGTGACCGGCGGCGACGTGGACGCGGCCGGCGAGTCGGTCGACGTGCTGGTCGGCGGCGGGGTGACCACGCTGCTGCGGGCGCCGCGGGTGGCCACCCGGCACAATCACGGTACGGGCTGTTCGTTCTCGGCGGCGGTCGCCGTCCGGCTGGCGGCGGGCGACCCGGTGCCGGTCGCGGTCGCCGCCGCCAAGGAGTACGTCACCCGCGCGCTGACCGGCGGGCGGGGTTGGGAACTGGGCGCGGGACGCGGCCCGCTGGACCACTTCGGCTGGTCCCGTTGACCATCAGGGAGGCTGTCATGCAGGCACGTCGCAAGGTCTACGTCGAGGGGGCACGGCCGGACGTCCGGGTGCCGTTCGCCGAGGTGGAGCTGACCGGGGACAACCCGCCGCTGCGGCTGTACGACACGTCCGGGCCGGGCTCCGACCCGGAGGTGGGGTTGCCTCCGCTGCGCGGCCCGTGGATCGCCGAGCGCGGCGACGTGGCCCCGGTACGCGGTGCGGGAACGCCGCTGGCCGGCGCGGACGGGAAGCGGCCGACGCAGCTCGCCTACGCGCGGGCCGGGATCGTGACGCCGGAGATGGAGTTCGTGGCGATCCGGGAGGGCGTCGCGCCGGAGTTCGTCCGGGAGGAGATCGCCGCCGGCCGGGCGGTGCTGCCGTTGAACGTCAACCACCCGGAGTGCGAGCCGGCGATCATCGGCAAGGCGTTCCTGGTCAAGGTGAACGCGAACATCGGCACCTCGGCGGTCACCTCCTCGGTCGCGGAGGAGGTGGAGAAGCTGACCTGGGCGACCCGGTGGGGCGCCGACACCGTGATGGACCTGTCGACGGGCAAGCGGATCCACGAGACCCGCGAGGCGATCGTGCGCAACTCGCCGGTGCCGATCGGCACCGTGCCGATCTACCAGGCCCTGGAGAAGGTCGGCGGCGACCCGGTGAAGCTGAGCTGGGAGGTGTTCCGGGAGACCGTGATCGAGCAGGCCGAGCAGGGCGTCGACTACATGACGGTGCACGCCGGGGTGCTGCTGCCGTACGTGCCGCTCGCGGTGGACCGGGTCACCGGGATCGTGTCCCGGGGTGGCTCGATCATGGCGGCCTGGTGCCTGGCGCACCACGAGGAGAACTTCCTCTACACCCACTTCCGGGAGCTGTGCGCGCTGCTGGCGGAGTACGACGTGACCTTCTCGCTCGGCGACGGGCTGCGCCCGGGCTCGATCGCCGACGCCAACGACGAGGCGCAGTTCGCCGAGCTGCGCACCCTCGGCGAGCTGACCAGGGTCGCCTGGGAGTACGACGTGCAGGTGATGATCGAGGGTCCGGGGCACGTGCCGATGCACAAGATCAAGGAGAACGTGGACCTCCAGCAGGAGTGGTGCCACGAGGCCCCGTTCTACACCCTCGGCCCGCTGACCACCGACATCGCGCCCGCGTACGACCACATCACATCGGCGATCGGCGCCGCGATGATCGGCATGTTCGGCACCGCGATGCTCTGCTACGTCACCCCGAAGGAGCACCTGGGGCTGCCGGACCGGGACGACGTGAAGGCGGGCGTGATCGCGTACAAGATCGCGGCGCACGCGGCCGACCTGGCCAAGGGCCACCCGGGCGCACAGGCCTGGGACGACGCGCTGTCGAAGGCCCGGTTCGAGTTCCGCTGGTCCGACCAGTTCAACCTCTCGCTGGACCCGGAGACCGCCCGGTCGTACCACGACGCGACGCTCCCCGCGGAACCGGCGAAGACCGCGCACTTCTGCTCGATGTGCGGGCCGAAGTTCTGCTCCATGAAGATCACCCAGGAGCTGAAGGACTACGCCGCCCGGGGCATGCGGGACAAGTCGGCGGAGTTCCTGTCCTCCGGCGGTCGGGTCTACCTGCCGCTCGCCTGAGGTCACGCCGGCCGGGCCGTCCGGTGCGGTCGGCCCGACCGGCGTGCCGGTCAGTCCCGGTGGTGCCGGCCGGTACGCAGCGAACCGGGGTCGCTGTCCGGGGCGGGCCGACCCAGCCCGCTGACCCAGTCGAGGTACTCCTCGTCCTGCGCGGGCACCGGCTCCGGCTCGCGGCTGTTCCGGTTCGGCGTGCTCTCCTCGCCGCCCTTCGCCCGGTTCCGGCGGAACAGGCCAAGGCGGGGCCGGGACTTCCCGGCGTCGAACTCCTCGTCTCCGTCGGTCGCGGCCGGCGACCGGTCGTCCGTCTCCCGCTCCGGCTCGTCGGCCGGTGCGGGGACGGGCGAACCGGCCGGGTCGACCGGGTTCGGCCCGGCCGCGCGTCGCGCGTTCGCCAGGGCGTCCCAGTTCGCCGCCCGGCCGAAGTCGGGCAGCGCGCGGTGCCGGGGACGCGGCGCCGGCTCGGCCGGGGTGCCGCCGTCGTCGTCGGCGGTGGCGTCCGGCGTGGACCCGGTCGGGGCGGCGGGCTGTCGCGGGGTGGTCGGCCAGGCCGGTGCGGGCGCGATCGGCCAGGCCGGCCGGACGTCACTACGCCGGTCCGCGGCGTCGTCGAAGATCGGACCGCGGGGGCGCGGCGACCAGCCCTGCCCAGCCTCCGCCGGGGCGTCGTCGGGCGCCGCCGACGACAGGTACGCCGGGCCGGTGGCCGGTGGAGCGGGCAGGGTCGCGCCGGTGTCCGTCGCGGACTCCGGCGAGCCGCCGGCGCCGGGCGAGTCGGCGGTTACGGCCCGGTCCGCGGCGGCGGCCTCATCGGTGCCGGTGGGCCGGTCGGGGGTACGCGCCTGCCCGGTGGCGGTGGACCGGTCGCCGGTACGGGATCGTCCGGTGGCGGCATCGGCGGTCGGCGACTGTCCGGTCGCGGTGGCCGAGGGGAGGTCGCTCGGTGTCGAGGAGGAGAAGGCCGTCGGCAGGTCGGTGCCGGCGACGGAGGGCGCCACGTCGGCCGGCCGGTCGGCCAACGGTGTGGGGCGGGTGCGGCCCGGTGCGCCGTTCGATGTCGGGCGCCCGGTCTCCGGTGCGGCGTCGGCCGAGGTCGGCGTCGGGGCGGTGGTCGTCAGCCCGGCCGCCCCGCTGGCGGCCGACCGCGGCTTGCGGGCCCGCTTCGGCCGGCTCGTCGACGACGCCGCAGAGGCCGACCGGGACCCGGCGGACGAGCCGGACCGGGACCGTCGGCCGTCGGCGGCCGTACCGGGCGACCGGGCCGGGGCCACCCCGTCCGGCATCTCGGCTTCCGGTCCGGGCGCGGCGGTCTCCGGCATGCGTGCCGGCGCCTCGACATCGGGCGTGGCCGCGCTGTCCGTGGGCGTGCCGGCCGACAGCGGGACCCCCGGGTCACGAGTCTCGACGTCGGCCGCGGGCATCGCCGTCCCGGCCGACTGCGCGGTCCTCGCCGTGCCGGCCGAGGGAGCGGATGCCGCTGTCTCGACCGAGGAATCGGCGGTCGCCGTTCCTGGCCTGGGTGCCGTGACCTGGGTCGAGGGGCGGGGGGTCGCCGTCTCGAGCGGCGCTACCT
>NZ_QGKS01000082.1 GCF_003172935.1 Micromonospora sicca
GCCCCACGGGATGGCCCGGCCCAACGCCCGGCTGCCCCGCGGCCCGGGGGCCGCGGGGCAGCCGGGCGTTGGGCCGGGCCATCCCGTGGGGCAGCCGGTCTCCGGACCGGCGTACCCGGGCGGGCCGGCGTACCCGGGCGGGCAGCTCGTGTCGGGGCCGGCGTATCCGGGTGGGCAGCCGGTTTCCGGGCCCGCGTACCCGGGTGGGTGGCCGGTCCCCGCGGCCGGGGCCGACCGGCGGCGTCGAATGCCCGTGGTGGCGCTCGCGCTCGTCGCGGTGCTGGCCCTCGTCGCCGGCGTGCAGGCGTACCAGCTGCACCGGCTGGACGACCGGCTCGCCGCCACCGACCGCCGGTTGGCCGAGGCGCAGCGGGCCGACGGCACCCGGCTGGACGGCCTGGACAAGCGCGCGGAGGCGCTGGAGAAGGAGGCCGGGGCGGCGTTCAACCCGGAGGCCGTGGCCAGCGCCGTGCTGCCCAGCGTGTTCCGGGTCCGGGCCGGCCAGTTCACCGGGACCGCGTTCGCGATCGGCAAGCCGGCCGCCGGCGGTGGCACCACCCTGCTCACCAACTTCCACGTGGTGGAGTCGGTGTTCGACGGTGGCGGCCGGAAGGTCTTCCTGGAGCGGACCGACCAGCGCTTCGAGGCCACCATCGTCAAGGTCGACAAGGCCAAGGACATCGCCCAGCTGCGGACCACCGCCAAGTTCACCGGCCTGGTCGCCGCCGGCACGCCGGTCAAGTCCGGGCAGCAGATCGTCGTGGTGGGCGCCCCGCTGGGCCTGCAGGACAGCGTGACCACCGGCGTGGTGAGCGCCTTCCGCAAGGACGAGGACGGGTCCGGTCCGGTCATCCAGTTCGACGCGCCGATCAACCCCGGCAACTCGGGCGGCCCGGTGATCAACGGCTCGAAGGAGGTCGTCGGTATCGCCACCGCCAAGGCCCGGGACGCCGAGGGGATCGGCCTCGCGGTGCCGATCGAGACCGCCTGCGACACCTTCAAGCTCTGCTGACCGAACGACCGGCCGCGCCCAGGAGCCGCCGGCCGGCATTGACCGCATCACGCACCGTCGAACCTGTGGCGGCCGACGACGGCGGCCTCGACCCGCAGACCCCGGCCCTTCGGGGCCACCCACGGGGGACCACAAATCCGGAGGAAAAAGACATGTCCCAGCCACCTACCGGCCCGGAGGGCCACCCGCCCTACCCGCCGCAGCGGCCGGCCGGCGGCGTCTACGGCAACCCGTACGGCGCCGGCCAGCCCGCACCCCAGGGGTACGGCCCGGTCCAGCCGGACCCGACCGTGCCGCAGCCCGTCCAGCCCGCGTCCGCCCCGCCGGTGCCCGGCCAGTACGCGCCGGGCTCCGCCCCGGTGTCCGCCCCGGCGTACCCGCAGCCGTTCTCGGCGCCGCCGATGTCCGCCCCGCCGGTCTCCGGGCCGGGCTTCGGCCAGCCGATGTCCGCCCCGCCCGGCTCGGCGCCACCCTACGGCGCCCCCGCCGGGGGTGCCGGCAAGGGCCGCACCACGCTGATCCTCGCCGTCGTCGCGGGGCTGCTCTTCGTCCTCGGCGGCGTCATGACCGGCCTGTTCGTCACCAAGAGCGGCGAGCTGGACCGTACCGAGAAGAAGCTCACCGCCCAGGTCAGCGAGCGGGACGGCACCATCGCAGCGAACAAGCAGGAGATGGAGAAGCTCAAGACCGACCTCCAGTCCGTGCGGGACAAGCTGGCCGACACCGAGCAGGACCTGACCGGGACCAAGAACGACCGGGACGAGCAGGCCCGGCAGAAGAAGGTCATCGCCACCTGCCTGGACAAGCTGACCCAGGCGATGGCCGCGGCGTCGGCCGGCAACCGGGCCGCCTTCGACAAGGCCAGCAAGGGCCTGGACAAGGTCTGCGACGAGGCCGAGAACTACCTCTGACCCGCGTACCGGGTGTCGATCATGGGGTGGTGGCCACCCGCCGGAAGCGGCGGAGCGCCACGACCGGGGCGCCGCAACTCCATGATCGACCCCGGGTCCCGGGGGGAGTCAGGCGGCGCCGGCGGGGCGGCGGGACGGCAGCGCCGTCACGCCGGGTGGCGGGAGGCCGGCGGCCGAGGCCAACAGGGCGCACCAGCCGAGCAGGTGGGCGGCCAGGTCGACGCCGAGCGGTGTCCAGGAGGCGCGGATCTCGATGTCGCCGGCCGCGGGCGGCCCGGCCAGCTCCCCGAACCGGGTCGACAGGGTCTGGGTGACCGTGCCGCCGATCGCCCGGTGCCGGGCGTGCTGCGCGTCCAGCGCGTCGGTCAGCCACGTCCAGCCCACCCCGGGCAGCAGCGGATCGGCGGCGAGATCCACCTCCAGCTCGGCGGTCACGTAGGTGACCAGCCGCAGGGTGCCCTGCCACGCCTCGTGCCCGGCCGGGTCGTGTAGCAGGATCAACCGCCCGGTGGCCACCTCGTCGCCGTCGCGCAGCACTGCGGCGGAGAGCGCGAACGCGTACGGGGCCAGCCGCCGGGGCGCCCCGACCTCCTCCAGCACGATCTCCGGCCGGGGAGTGACCGACCGCAGTCCGGCGACCGCGCGGGCGAAGGTTTCCGGGAGCGCGATCGGGGGGGCCATGCCGGCAGCCTATTCCGCCGCCCGCCCGCTCGTCGGGACGGCGCGCCGAGGGCGGCGGTCACGATCATCGGGGCGCGGGACCGGCGATCCTGGTGGGCCCGAACCGGCGTCGCGGGCCTCGTCACAAAAGGCGGCGGTGCCCGCTGGCCGCACCCGGTGCCGTGGCACGATTGCCGCGATGACCACCGACACCACGGGCACTGCCGCCCGAGACGGAGAACCCCGCCGCGGCGGGCCGGCCGACTCCCCCTTCGTCCGGGCCTGCCGCCGTGAACCCGGCCCGCACACCCCGGTCTGGTTCATGCGCCAGGCCGGCCGGTCGCTGCCGGAGTACCGCGAGATCCGGGCCAGCGTGGCGATGCTGGAGTCCTGCCGCCGCCCGGAGCTGGTCGCCGAGATCACCCTCCAGCCGGTCCGCCGGCACGGGGTGGACGCGGCGATCCTGTTCAGCGACATCGTCGTCCCGGTGGCCGCGGCCGGGGTCGACCTGGACATCGTGCCGGGCACCGGCCCGGTCGTCGCCGAGCCGGTGCGCACCGCCGAGGACGTCGAGCGGATCCGCCCGATCAACCGCGACGACGTGTCCTACGTGGACGAGGCGGTCCGGCTGCTGGTCACGGAGCTGGGCGACACCCCGCTGATCGGTTTCGCCGGCGCCCCGTTCACCCTGGCCAGCTACCTGGTCGAGGGCGGCCCGTCGCGGACCCACGCCAGGACCAAGGCCCTGATGTACGGCGAGCCGGAGCTCTGGCACGCCCTCTGCGCCCGGCTGGCCGAGGTGACCCTCACCTTCCTCCGGGTGCAGGTCGACGCCGGGGTCTCCGCGGTGCAGCTGTTCGACTCGTGGGCCGGCGCGCTGTCGGAGGCCGACTACCGCCGCTACGTGCTGCCGCACTCGACGGCCGTGCTCACCGGGCTGGCCGACGCGGGCGTGCCGCGGATCCACTTCGGGGTGGGCACCGGCGAACTGCTCGGCGCGATGGGCGAGGCCGGCGCGGACGTGGTCGGCGTGGACTGGCGTACCCCGCTCGACGCCGCGACCCGCCGGATCGGCCCGGACAAGGCCGTCCAGGGCAACCTCGACCCGTGCGTGCTGCTCGCCCCCGGGCCGGTGGTGGAGGCCGAGGTGCGGCGGATTCTCGACCAGGGGCGGGCCGCCCCCGGTCACGTGTTCAACCTCGGCCACGGCGTGCTGCCGGAGACCGACCCCGACGTGCTGACCCGGGTGGTCGCGCTGGTGCACGACCTCTCCGCGCGGCCGGTCGAGCAGGCGAGATGACCGTGCGGCAACCGTGGCGGGTGGCGGTGGTCGGTGGCGGGATCACCGGGCTGGCCGCCGCCGTCCGGTTGCGCGACCGCGCCCCCGCCGGCACCGAGATCACCGTGTACGAGCAGTCCGGCGCCCTCGGCGGCAAGCTGCGCACCGGCGAGCTGGCCGGGCAGGCTGTGGAGTTCGGCGCGGAGTCGTTCCTGATGCGCGACCCGGCCGGCGCGGAGTCCGCCGCCGTCCGCCTGGTCCGCCGGCTCGGGCTGGCCGACGCGATCGTCCACCCCACCGTCGGGCAGGCCGCGCTCGCCGTGGACGGCGGGCTCCGCCCCGTCCCGGGCGGCACGCTCGTCGGCGTACCCGGAGACCTGGCGAAGGTGGCGGCGGTGGCGACACCCGACGCGGACGCCGACCGGGACGACGGCCGGCCGCTGCTCGGGCCGGACGAGGACGTGGCGGTCGGCGCGCTGGTCCGCGACCGCCTCGGCGACCAGGTGGTCGACCGGCTGGTCGACCCGATGCTCGGCGGCGTGTACGCCGGCCGGGCCGACGGCCTCTCCCTGGTCACCACCATGCCGGCGCTGGCCCGGGCGGCCCGGGTCGAGCACACCCTGGTCGGCGCGGTTTGGGCCGCCCAGGCCGCCGCGCCGCGCGCCCCCGGCGCGCCGGTCTTCGGCACCCTGGTCGGCGGGCTGAGCACCCTGGTCGAGGCGGCGGCGACCGCCAGCGGCGCGACGATCCGCCGGGACGCGGCGGTGCGTGACCTGCGCCGCACGGCCACCGGCTGGGCGCTGACCATCGGCCCCACCCGCGACCCGGAGCTGGTCGAGGCCGACGCGGTGCTGCTCGCGGTGCCGGCCCGGCCGGCCGCCCGGCTGCTCGGCGGCCCGGCGCCCGCGGTGGCCACCGCCGTCGGCGGGCTCGACTACGCCAGCGTCGCCCTGGTCACCATGGCCCTGCCCGAGCCGGAGCTGCCCGAACTCTCCGGGTTCCTGGTGCCGGCCACCGAGGGACTGCTGATCAAGGCGTCCACCTTCTTCACCACCAAGTGGGGGCACCTGCGCCGGGCCGACGGCCTCGCCCTGGTCCGCGCCTCGGTCGGCCGGTACGGCGACGAGACGTCGCTGCAGCTGACCGACGACGACCTGGTCGCCACCGTGCACCGGGAGCTGTCCAAGGTGCTGGGCGGCCCGCTGCCCGCCCCGGTCGCCAGTCACGTGCAGCGGTGGGGCGGCGCCCTGCCGCAGTACGCCCCCGGTCACCTCGACCGGGTGGCCGCGGCCCGGACGGCGCTGCGCGCCGCCCACCCCACGCTGGTCCTGGCCGGCGCCGGCTACGACGGCGTCGGCATCCCGGTCTGCGTCCGCTCCGGCGAGACCGCGGCCGAGGAGATCATCACTGCCCTGGGAGGATCGGGTTCATGACCGAGCAGACCAACGCGGCCAGGCTCAAGGAGCTGAACGCCACCGTCCGTTACACCATGTGGTCGGTGTACCGGGCCACCAGCCCGCTCCCGTCGCTGCGCGAGAACGTCATCGACGAGGTCGAGGCCCTCTTCGAGGAGCTGGCCGGTAAGGACGTGACGATCCGCGGCACGTACGACGTCGCCGGTCTGCGCGCCGACGCCGACCTGCTGATCTGGTGGCACTCCTCGTCCAGCGACGCCCTGCAGGACGCCTACCTGCGGTTCCGGCGGACCACGCTGGGCCGGGCGCTCACCCCGGTCTGGTCGCAGATGGCGCTGCACCGGCCGGCGGAGTTCAACAAGAGCCACATCCCGGCGTTCCTGGCCGGCGAGGAGGCCCGCGCCTACCTCTGCGTCTACCCGTTCGTCCGCTCCTACGAGTGGTACCTGCTGCCGGACGCCGAGCGGCGGGAGATGCTCGCCGAGCACGGCCGGCTGGCCCGCGGCTACCCGGACGTGCGGGCCAACACGGTCGCCTCGTTCGCCCTCGGTGACTACGAGTGGATGCTCGCCTTCGAGGCCGACGAGCTGCACCGGATGGTCGACCTGATGCGCGACCTGCGGGCCTCCGGCGCCCGGCGGCACGTCCGGGAGGAGATCCCCTTCTACACCGGCCGCCGGCGCTCGATCGCCGACATCGTCACCTGCCTGGTCTGAATCCCGGCCGACACGCGAGACGGGCCCCGGAGTTCCCTCCGGGGCCCGTCGTCGTTCCGGGTCAGCCGATGTAGACGAGACCGTCGGTGATGACCCGGGGCCGGCCCGAGGTGCCCACCACGACGATCTTCACCGTGTGCCGCGCGCTGCTGGACCAGCTCTTGGTCCACATCACCCGGCGGTAGTCGGTGGTGCTGTTGCGCAGGTCCACCGTGGTCTGCTTGACGCCGTCCACCCAGATCTCCGCCTGGCCGGAGGTCGACGTCCGGGTCGCCAGGAAGGCGACCGAGCGGGCGGTGACGGTCCAGGTCAGCGAGGACTTGGCGGCCGTCGAGGTCAGCGCCGAGCCGCCGAGGTAGGAGCTGCCGGTGCTGGTCGACCAGGTGCCCGTCCGGGTGGCCTTGGTCTCGGGGAGGAAGATCGGGATCCAGCTCGCCGAGGTGGTGGCGGTGTTGCCGGCCCAGTCCTGGGCGCGCATCGACCATGCGGTGGCGACGCTCGGCTTGGTGGTGGTGCCGTAGCTGCCGCTGGCGGCGAAGGTGCGGCTGATCGGGGCGGTGAGCTGGACCGAGCCGACGCCGGTGTTGTCCGCCGCCCGCCAGTTCACCGTCACCGGCACAACCGTGCCGCTCACCTGACCGGCCCGCAGGGCGAGGGTGGGTCCCTGCGGGAAGGTCGGCGCGGCGGTGTCGACGACGAACGCCTGCGCGGCGGTCGCGTTGACCCGGCCGATCTTGTGCGCGGCGCGCACCACCACGGTGTGCGTGCCCGCGGGGACGGTGACCGACGCCGACCGGGCGGTGCCGGCGGCGGTGGCCACGACCGTGCCGTCCACCACCACGTCGAAGCGGGAGATCAGGTTGCTCGGCGTGATCGTCGTCCAGGACGCGGTGAACGTGCTCCTGGTGTAGTACGTCGTGCCGCTCAGGGTGCCGGTCAGGCCGGTCAGGCGCAGGTTGGCGGTGGTGGCCGCCTTGGCGCGGATGGTCGCGAGCTGGGCGTAGAGCGCGTCGCCGGGGCATTCGGTGGCCACCGCGTCCCGGTGCCCGGAGATCCGGTTGAAGACCACCTGCTCGCCCAGGTGGTACTTGCCCTCCACCCCGGAGGTCAGGGTGACCTTGCCGAACGGGTCGTTGCCGTACGCGCCGAGCTTGTACGCGGCGACGTGCGCGACGGCGTCCTGCACGCCGGTGGGGATGCCGGCGCTGATGTAGGTGCCGAGTACGGCGATCGCGGCGTTGTCGGTGTTGAAGCCGTAGGTGTGCGCGCCGGTCACCGGCTTGTCGATGCCGCCCTTGCGGCCCTCGAAGACGACCCCGCACTTGTCGACGAGGAAGTTGTATCCGATGTCGTTCCAGCCGTTGCTCTTGACGTGGTAGATCTCGATGCCCCGGACGAGGGCCGCCGAGTCGGCGCAGCTGTAGTCGTTGGTGCCGGCGGTGTGGTGCACGAAGAACGCCTTGACCGTGGTCCCGTACGTCGGCGGGTCGGTGACGATCGACTCGTCGGCCTTCCACTCCGCGCGGGTGACCACCTTCGGCGTCGGGATCGGGTTCGCCGGGGCGGTGGCGGTGGGCGCCACGGTGGGCGCGGTGGTGGTGGGCGCCGGGGCCGACGTGGTGGTCGGCGCGGGCGCGGTGGTCGCCGCCGGCGGCGCGGTGGTCTCGGTCGGCGCCGGGGCGGTGGTCTCGGCCGGCGCGGTCG
>NZ_QGKS01000193.1 GCF_003172935.1 Micromonospora sicca
CGAAATACCTCGCGATGGTCGCTTCCGAGATCAACAACCGACCGCGTAAGATCCACGGTTGGAAGAAGCCCTCCGAGATATTCACCGAACTCGTCGAGGCGAATGCTTCCACCAGCTGAACCCGCCCTCGGCTGGACTCTGGTCGGCCAGCCGGAGCCAATGAACTGGTCCTCGGATTGGGCGTCCGGCGTCGCTGTGCAAGCAGCCCGGAGTAGCCGCTGGACCTCGGCGAGAGCCTGAACCTCATGTGGTGTGAAGCTGGTCCATTCCCGCCAATGCCACGGCCCGTCGTCGTCGATGATGTCGAAGAACTGCTCGACATACTCCACCAAGCCGATTTCTCGGACACCGTTGTCCCCCTTGCTATCTCCAGCGCTTCCATCGCCCGATTCCGCAGGCGCTGTTCGACAAGGCGCTCGCTCGGGTGCTCGACATCGTTCATCTCAGTGAGGGTAACCAGAGGCAACGCACGCACATGCCGCGATCCGCGCGGCACGCAGCGTGACGGCTGGAGCTGCCGCTCGCCATCCGGATCTGCCGAATTAAGTGCGCCGCCACACCGGGCGGGTTGGTCGCGGGTGTGTATTGCGGGCGTATCGAGAGTGCTTACGCCACCGCAACAGCCCTACCGATTAGATGGGCACATGAACCACAGCGCATCCCTGTCAGCACCGACCCGCCGCACGCGCAGGACCGTGCTCCTGAGCCTGGCGGTCATCGGCGTGGCGAGCGTCGCGTTCGCCGTGCGGCGACCGCTTCTGATGTCCGCTCCGAGGTGCATGGCCGGGCGGTGGCACGGCTGCTACGACACGGAGAACGGTGTGCTGCTCATGATGCTGGTGGGGCTGCCGTTGGCTGCTCTGGTGGTGTGGGCTCTGGCGCGCTTTCGGCGTGCCACCGGTGGCACATCGGCGTGGCGGATGTCGCTGGCCGAGATGGGCCTGGTCTACGGGACGGTACCGCTCGTATGGATCACCATGATGCCGGGACCGGGGGCCGGCACCGTCCCAGGCCGGGTGAGCCTGATCCCGCTGCGGGACCTGCTCACGATGGGGCCCGTCGGGATCGGCGGCAACCTGCTGATCTTCGCGGCGCTAGGGTTTTTCGCCCCTATGAGGTTCGCGGTGCTGGCGTCCGTGCCGCGGATCCTGGCGCTCGGGGCAGGCTGCTCGGCCCTGGTCGAAACCGCACAGTACGTGCTGCGGCTGGACCGGGTGTCCTCCGTCGACGACGTGCTGGTCAACGCCGCCGGCGCCGTGCTGGCCGGGCTCGCGTCGCGCCACTGGTGGCGCACCGCGGAGAGCGATCCGACGCCGGAGGCGTTCCCGGTTAAACGTTCATGAGGCGGTCCGTCCATAGCAGATCAGAAACAGCGCCGGGGGCTGTCCACAGCGGTCAAACTTGTCCACAGGCGACCGAGGTGAGGCGGCGGGCCGGTCCGGCGGTCAGCAGGCTCGACGGCAGCACGTTCGAGCCCGACCGCTGGAGGCCGCCATGCCGCCCCGTACCCCGCTCCCACCGCACCGCCGCCTTCCCCTGCTGGTCACCGCCGACGGCGACCTGCTCGACGAGCTGCTCCGGCTCGCCGCAGCCGGTGGCACCGAGGTCGAGCTCGCCGCCGACCCCGCCGCAGCCCGCGCCCGCTGGCTGCCGGCGCCGCTCGTGCTGGTGGGCAGTGACCAGGCTCAGGCCTGCCTGCGGGCTCGGCTGCCGCGCCGGCCTCGGACGGTGCTGGTGGGCCGCTCCGGTCACCTCGACGGGCGCGGAGATCGCCGAGCTGATCGGGGCCGAGCACGTGGCCACGCTGCCCGCCGCCGAGCCGTGGCTGGTCGACCGGTTCGCCGAGTGCGTGCTGGACCCGGCCAGCGGTGGCGCCGCACGGATGGTCGCGGTGCTCGGCGGGCGGGGCGGCGCGGGTGCCAGCGTGCTCGCCGGCGGCCTCGCGGTCACCGCCGCCCGAGCCCGACTGCGCACCCTCCTGGTCGACGCCGACCCGCTCGGCGGCGGGCTGGACCTGGTGCTCGGCTGGGAACAGATGGAAGGCCTGCGCTGGCCCGGACTCACCGGCACCGACGGGCGGGTCGACCCACCCTCGCTCGTCCGGGCCCTGCCCAGCCGGGGTGACCTGGTCGTGCTCTCCTGGGATCGTGGCGACCTGCTGCATCTGCCCGCCGAGGCGATGGCCGCCACGGTCGACGCCGCTCGCCGGGGCCGGGACGTCGTGGTCGTCGACCTGCCCCGGCAACTCGACGACGCATCGGTCGTGGCGTTGCAGGCGGCGGACCGGGCCCTGGTGGTCGTACCGGCCGAGCTGCGGGCCACCGCCGCCGCAGCCCGGGTGGTCGCCACAGCCGCCCCGCACTGCGCCGACCTGGCGGTGATCGTGCGCGGCCCGGCCCCGGGCCGGCTGAAGGCCACCGAGGTGGCCCGGGCACTCGACCTGCCGCTCGCCGGCACTCTCCGCCCCGAGCCCGGGCTCTGTCGCGGGCTGGAGCGGGGTGAGGCGCCCGCGGCGGGCGGGAAGGGACCGCTCGCCGCGCTCTGCCAGCGGATCGTCGGCGAGCTGACCGGCGTGCCCGCCACCGGTGCGGCATGACCGGCCCCCTCGACTCCGGCGAGCTGGCGGCCCGCGTCCGGCGCCGGTTCGCCGCCGCGGCCACTCCGGTCACCCCCGCCGCCATCGTCTCCGCCGTACGCGCCGAGCCGAGCGCCGCCGTGCTCGGTGACACCGCCCTGCTGCGCATCGCCGACCGAGTGCACGATGACCTGGTCGGCGCCGGCCCGCTCGCTCCGTTGCTGGCCGACCCGCAGGTGACCGACGTGCTGGTGAACGGCACCCGGGTCTGGGTCGACCGTGGGCAGGGGCTGCGCCAGGTGGCGGTACCGATCGGCTCCGTCGAGGACGTACGCCGGCTCGCGCAGCGCCTCACGGCGGCCGCCGGGCGCCGGCTTGACGACGCCCTCCCCGTGCGCGGACGCTCGACTGCCCGACGGCACCCGGCTGCACGCCGTGCTGCCGCCGGTGGCGACCGACGGGCCGTACCTCTCCCTGCGGACCTTCCGGCAACGGCCGTTCACCCTCGAGGAACTGGTCCGGCAGGGCACCGTGCCCCGGCCGGTGGCACCGGTCCTCGCCGCCGTCGTGGCGGCCCGGCTGGCGTACCTGGTCACCGGGGGCACCGGTTCGGGCAAGACCACCCTGCTCAACACGCTGCTCGGGCTGGTGCCGACGACCGAGCGAATCGTGCTGGTCGAGGACGCCGCCGAACTGCGCCCGGTGCACCCGCACGTGATCGGCCTCCAGGCGCGTACGTCGAATGTGGAGGGCACGGGCGCGGTGGGACTGAGCGACCTGGTCCGGCAGGCGTTACGGATGCGCCCGGACCGGCTGGTGGTGGGCGAGTGCCGGGGTGGCGAGGTGGTGGACCTGCTCGCTGCCCTGAACACCGGCCATGATGGTGGAGCGGGGACGCTGCACGCCAACGCCCCGACGGACGTACCGGCCCGGCTCGAGGCGCTCGGTCTGCTCGGCGGTCTGCCCCGGGCCGCGCTGCACGCTCAGGTCGCGGCGGCACTGCAGGTGCTGCTCCAGGTCCGTCGCGGCAGCGAGGGCCGCCTGCTGGAGTCGATCAGCCTGCTGGTGCCCGAGGGGCCGGAGCGACTGGTGACCGTGGTGCCGGCCTGGGTACGTGGTCGTGGCCTCGGCCTCGCCGCTCGGGCGCTCGGGGCGCTGCTGCGGGAGCGCGGGGTCGACGTACCGCCGATCCTCTGCGCGGTCTGGCCCGGCTCGGCGGGCCCGTCGTGAACGGCCCGGCCTGGCTGGTGACCGCGTTCCTGGTCACGGCCGCGGCGGTGGTCGCCTGGCCGCTGTGAAGAGGCCGGGCTCGGCGTCGCGCCGTCTTCGGCGCTCCGTCGCGGTCGGCTCCCGGTGGTCCGCCGCCGATTGCCGTCTACGTTCCGGCCTCCCTCGTCGCCAGGTGTCGGTCGAGCCACGGGCGGCTGTCGACGGGGCCTGCGGTGGTTCGTCGCGGTGCCCCGGCCGGGGTCGCCGGGCGGTCCTTCCCGACCAGGCCGCCCGGTCGCCGGGACCCGCGTCGTCCGGCAGCCGCGTTTCCCGACGACCTCCGCCCCGTCGCGACGCTCGTCCGGCGGGCGGCTGCCCGATCGGGCGCAGCTGGGGGCGGACGCCGTCCCCGGCGGATCGGGGCATCCGCGCCGAGGCGAACGGTGCTGCTGGCCGCCGTGGTGGGCGGTGGGATCGGTGGTGGGTTGGCCGGCCCGGTGGCCGCGGTTGTTCTCGCGGCCTACGGCGCGCTGGGGGTGCGTGCCGTCCTGCGCCGTCACGCCGGACGGCACGCGCAGCGGGCCCGACGGCAGAGCCTGGACCAGCTCGGCGGCCTCGCCGCCGACCTGCGGGCCGGGTTGCCGGTGACGGCCGCGCTCCGCGGTCCGCTGCCGAGGTTGTCGACATTCGGGGATCCGCTGTTGGGCTCGGTGGCACTCGGGCGGCCAGGGCCAGGATTCGTGACGTTCGACGGTCCGGGGTCGGGCTCCGTGACGTTCGAGGGTTCGGGGCCGGGCTCGGCAGGGCTCGGCGCTCCGGCGTCGGGGTCGGTAGGGGTCGGCGGTCCGGCCGCCGGGGGATCGGCGTTCGGGGACACGTTGCCTGGGCGGTCGCGGGCCGGCGAGGCGTTGCCCGGGCAGGCGGCTCTCGACGGGCCCGTGCCCGCGCAGCCGGCGCTGAACCCGGTGCTGGCGACGTCTGGGGAAGCGCTCGCGACCCGGGCTGCGGTTGCCGGCCCGCCGCCGCTCGTGGACGGCCTGGCGCCGGCCCTTCCCGATAGCGCCGGTCGCCGCGTCGCAGCCGATCCCGGTGGGCCCGCCCGGTCGCCGGAAGCCTCGGTCCCCGACCGCCCGGACGGGCCGGCGCGGGTCGCCGAGCTGGCCCGGGCTGCCGTGCGGCTGGCCGACCGCACCGGAGCTCCCCTCGCCGAACTCCTGGAGCGAATCGAGGCCGATGCCCGGGCGGCCGACCGTGGGCTGGCCGCGGCTGCCGCCCAGGCCGCCGGTGCGCGGGCCACGGCCTGGCTGCTCGCCGCGCTGCCGCTCGGCGGCATCGGGCTCGGGTACGCCATCGGGGTCGACCCCGTCGCGGTGCTGCTGCACACGCCGGTCGGTGGCGCCAGCGCGGTCGCCGCCGTCGGACTGCAGGTCGGCGGCCTGTTGTGGGCGGAACGGCTCGGCGCGGCCCCGGGGCGGGTTGGCTGATGCCCCGGCAGGCGTTCGCGGCGTCCTGCCTGGTCGGGGCGGCGCTGCTTGTGATCGTGGCCGGCTCGCCGATCGTTCGACCAGGCCGACGTCTTCGCCGGCTGGACCGATCGTCAGAGGGCGGGGCTGAGCGGGCGGCCGGCGTGGTGGCCCGATCGGACCCGGCTCGGCGCCGGGCTCGCCGGTGTGGCCGCCGCAACCGTCGTCGGCGGCTGGGCCGGCCTGCTCGTCGGGATGCTGGCCGGACTCGCGGCGGATCGCCTGCTCCGTCGGATCGAGCCGCGCGCCGTCCGGGACCGGCGACTGCGCGAGATCGCCGATCTGCCGCTCGCCGCCGACCTGCTCGCGGCGGCCCTCCGCGCCGGAGCGCCGGTCGACCGGTCGGTGCTGGCGGTCGCCGAGGCGTTGGGTGGGCCGATGGCCGACCGGCTCGGCCAGGTCGGCCGGACACTGCTGCTCGGTGGCGAGCCGGCGGAGGCGTGGTCGCAACTGCTCCCCGTGCCCGATGCGGACCGGCTGGTGGCGGCCGCGCTCCGCTCGTCCAACAGCGGGGCCGCGCTGGCCGGCGCGCTCACCCGTCTCGCCGACGACCTGCGGGCCGACCGATCCACCGCGGCCGAGGCGGCGGCCCGCCGGGCGGGCGTGCTCATCGTGCTGCCGCTCGGGCTCTGCTTCCTGCCCGCCTTCATTCTCGCCGGTCTGATGCCGGTGATCGTCGCCGTCCTCGGCGACGTGCTCTGAACCCACAAGAAGGGAAACGAGATGCGGAAACTCCTCGCCCGCCTGCGCGGCGATGCCGGGATGAACACCGCCGAGTACGCCGTGGGCACGCTCGCCGCGGTGGCCTTCGCCGGCATCCTGCTCAAGGTGCTCACCTCCGGCAACGTGCAGTCCGCGCTCACCGCCGTCATCGACCGGGCACTGAAGTGACCGGGCGCCGGCCGGCCGGCCACCGATCGTCGGCCGGGCAGCGGACCGTCGGGTCGGAACGTGGCTCGTTCACCGCCGAGCTGGCGGCCGGCCTGCCGGCGCTGGTCCTGCTGCTGCTCACCGGCCTCACCGCCGTCAACGCGGTGACCACGAGGAGCGGTTGCCTGGACGCCGCCCGGGAGGCTGCGCTCGCCGCCTCCCGGGGCGAGAACGGAACGGCCACCGGTGCCCGGTACGCACCGCCCGGCGCGGACGTCGCGGTCACCGTCTTCGGCGATCGCGTCTCCGCCACGGTCCGCGTCCCGGTCCGCACCCTGGGGGCGCGGCTGCCCCGGATCACGGTGTCCGCCACCGCGATCGCCGCCGTCGAACCCGGTGCCCCGGCACCACGACCGTGACGGCGGTAGGCGCGTCCCGGGCGAACCGGGCCGGCGCGGACACGGATCGCGGCGGCGCCACGATCTGTTTGCTCGCCGTGGGGCTGGTGTTCGTCCTGGTAGGTCTGTTCGGCGCGGCGCTCGGCGCCGCCCGGACGGCCCGGCAGCAGGCCCGGGTAGCGGCGGACTTCGGGGCGCTCGCCGGCGCCGGCCGGGCACTCGAAGGGGAGGCGGCGGCCTGCGGGACGGCCGGGAAACTGGTCGGCCTGAACGCCGCGCGGCTCTCCGCGTGCCGTCTCGACGGGATGGACGTGCTGGTCACGGCGGAGGTCACGGTCACGCCGTTGCCCTGGCTGACCCGCACCGCCACGGCGACCTCCCGGGCCGGCCCGATCCGAGGCTGACCGCTCCGGGTCGGCCCGCCGGGCCGCCCACGGGCCGGGTCGGTCGGGGCGCGGCGAGCTGCCGCGCCCCGGACCGATTACGGCTCAGCGGGACTGGAGGGCGTCCAGGCCGACCGCCATGGCGATGACGAGTCGCCGGTCGATCTGCGGGTTCTGGATCTCCACCACGTACCGGTCGCGCAGGCCCCACTTCTTGACGACCGAGAACACCGGCTGACCCCCGGCGACGAAGTCGAAGTGGTACGGCAGCCAGGACAGCGAGTCGACGAAGCGGCGCAGCAGCGCCACCGGCAGGCTCCGCTCCTGGCCCGTGATCTGCGGCAGGCCGGCCTGTTCAACGTGCCACGTCGACCGCAGCAGCGACTGGGCGAAGTCCTTGCGGAACAGCCCGATCGGGTTGCCGGCGTGGTCGGTCACGTCGTACGTGGCGCCGAGGTCGAGCCGCTGACGGGCCTTGAAGCCGAGCAGCGGGGTCTGCTTGGAGTCGTCGGTGTAGATGGTCACCTGCTCCTTGAAGGCGAGCCGCTTCTGCTGCGCGAACGCGAGCAGCTCGCCCTCCGAACCGTCCGGCGCCACCGCGCGGACCTCGTACTGGTTGACCATCATCCGGATCCGCTGGCGGATGAAGAACTGGTGCTGGGTCTGCAAGGTGTCGAGCTGCATGCGATCTCCTTCGAGGGGTAACGCCGGAGTCTCGCACAGCCGGGCCCTCAGCGTCCGCCCTCGATGGTCGCCTTCATCGCCCAGGCGCACCTGGTCAGCCGGGACGGCTGCCACAACGGCGAGGTGGCCCTTTCCGGCACGCCGGACACCGCGACATCGCCGAAGCCGAGTCGATCACCCCGCCCGCGAGCCCCGAGCACGCCGCGAGGCGGCCAGGTCGCGTCGGTCGTCGCGCTAAGGGTGGTCGAGGACCCGCTCGTCCTGCCGCGGCAGGGCGGGAGCCGGCGCCACCGGGGCGTCGCCGTCGGGCGACATCGGCAGTGCGGAGGCGACGCCCGCCGGATCGTCGTCCTCGGAAGGCAGGTTGGCGAGGACCACGTCGAGGACCCGCACCGCGTCGGACTTGGACAGCGGGTTGTTGCCGTTGCCGCACTTCGGGGACTGCACGCAGGACGGGCAGCCCGACTCGCAGCCGCACTCGGCGATCGCGTCGCGGGTGGCGCGGAGCCAGGCCGCCGCCGTCCCGTACGCCCGCTCGGCGAAACCGGCTCCGCCGGGGTGCCCGTCGTAGACGAAGACGGTGGGCGCTTCGGTGTCGGGGTGCACGGCGGTGGAGAGCCCGCCGATGTCCCAGCGGTCGCAGGTGGCCATCAGCGGCAGCAGGCCGATCGCGGCGTGCTCGGCGGCGTGCAGCGCACCCGGAATGTCGGCGGCCTCCACTCCGGCGGCGGCCAGCGACTCGGGCGAGAGCGTGAACCAGACCGCGACGGTACGCAGCTCCCGGGCGGGCAGGCCCAGCGGCCGGGTGTCGATCACCTCGCCGGAGGCGATCCGACGGCGCTGGTACGACACGACCTGGCTGGTCACGTCGACCTCGCCGAGGAAGAGCCCGAGCGGCCCGGCGTCCACGTACGACCGGACCGACACCACCGACAGCGAGGTGACGTCGCGGGCGTGGGTGGACCAGTCCGGCTCCTCGGCGTGCACCAGCGCGCACCCGTCGGCCAGGTCGAGCGAGTCGACCACGTACGAGACGCCCTGGTGCAGGTAGACCGCGCCGGGGTGGATGAGGAAGTGCGACGAGCCGCCGTCGACGGTGCCGAGCAGCCGCCCGGTGGACGCCTCGACCACGCAGACCGGTGCGCCGCCCTCGCCGCGCAGGTCGACGTCGGGGCGTTCCCGATGCCGCCAGTACCAGCCGGTGGGCCGCTGCCGCAGCGCGCCGGCCTCGACGAGCGAGTCGACCGCCTCCTTCGCGCCGTCGCCGAACAGTTCCAGGTCGGCCGGGGTGAGCGGGGCCTCGGCCGCGGCGCAGGCGAGCTGCGGGGCGAGGACGTACGGGTTGGCCGGGTCGAGCACGGTCGCCTCGACGGGCCGGCCGAACAGCGCCTCCGGGTGGTGGACCAGGTAGGTGTCGAGTGGGTCGTCCCGGGCCACCAGCACGGCCAGGGCCTCGTCGCCGGAGCGGCCGGCCCGGCCGGCCTGCTGCCAGAGCGACGCCCGGGTGCCGGGCCAGCCGCAGATCAGCACGGCGTCGAGCCCGACCAGGTCGACGCCGAGTTCGAGGGCGTTGGTGGAGGCGAGGCCGAGCAGGTCGCCGTGCAGCAGGGCCCGTTCCAGCTCGCGTCGTTCCTCGCGCAGGTAGCCGGCCCGGTAGGCGGCCACCCGGTCGCCGAGCCCGGGGACCGCTTCGTCCAGGGCACGCCGGGCGGTCGCGGCGACCACCTCGGCGCCCTTGCGAGAGCGGATGAAGGCGAGGGTGCGTACCCCCTCGGCGACGCTGTCGGCGAGCAGGTCGGCGGTCTCCCGCAGCGCCGAACGCCGGACCGGCGCGAGGTCCACGGCCTCGGACGCGGGATCACGAGGCAGCAGCGGCGGCTCCCAGAGCGCGAAGGTCACCCCGCCGCGCGGGGACGTGTCCTCGGTGACGGCGGCCACCGGCAGGCCGGTGAGCCGCCCGGCCGCCGTCGCCGGGTCACCCGACGTCGCCGAGGCCAGCACGAAGACGGGGGTACGACCGAAGCGGGCGCACTGCCGGCGCAGCCGGCGCAGCACGTGCGCCACGTGCGAGCCGAACACGCCGCGGTAGGTGTGGCACTCGTCGATGACCACGTACGCCAGCCGGCGCAGGAAGCCGGACCAGTGGGCGTGCCCGGGCAGGATGCCGTGGTGCAGCATGTCCGGGTTGGTCAGCACGAACCGGGAGTGCCGGCGGATCCACTCCCGCTCGGCGCGCGGGGTGTCCCCGTCGTAGCAGGCGGGGCGTACCCCGTCGAGTTCCAGGCCGGCGACGGCGCGTAACTGGTCGGCGGCGAGCGCCTTGGTCGGCGCCAGGTAGAGCACGGTGGCGCG
Source organism: Micromonospora sicca (assembly GCF_003172935.1). Classification (GTDB taxonomy): domain Bacteria; phylum Actinomycetota; class Actinomycetes; order Mycobacteriales; family Micromonosporaceae; genus Micromonospora; species Micromonospora sicca. Next base: position 9,995 of record NZ_QGKS01000193.1, read on the forward strand.
CGGGTCGGCGAGCAGGGTGCTCAGCGCGGGGAGCTGGTACGCCAGCGACTTGCCGGACGCGGTGCCGGTGGCCACCACGACGTGCTGCCCGGCGTACGCCAGCTCGGCGGCCTCGGCCTGGTGCCGCCAGGGGGCGACCACGCCGCGGCGGGCGAACGCCGCCCGCAGTTCCGCTGGGGCCCAGGCCGGCCAGGGTGCCGGCTCGCCGGTGCTGGCCGGCACCCGCTCGACGTGGGTGACCGGGTCGGCGGTGTGCCGCGCGCGTAGCCGACGCAGCAGCTCGGCCGGCGGTCGCCCGGGGCCGGTGCCTGCGGATACGGTGGCGGCGGAGGTCACGTCCTGCACTCTCGCACTGGTGTTCGGAATTGGGAACCCGGGGCGGTGGGTATGGGGAGCCTTCGCCGGTGACCCGGCAGGGGTCTGGTGGGCGGGATGGTTAGATGCCCAGGAGAGTCTACGAGGAGGACCGATGGAGCTGTCGCTGGCGACCCGCACCGTGGGGGAGCACACGGTGCTCGAGGTCGGCGGTGAGGTGGACGTCTACACCGCGCCGCGGCTGCGGGAACGGCTCCTGGAACTGATCGACGGCGGGACCCGCCGGGTCGTGGTGGACCTGGGCCGGGTGGACTTCCTCGACTCGACCGGGCTCGGCGTGCTGGTCGGGGCCCTCAAGCGGCTCCGCTCGGCGGATGGCTCGTTCGCCCTGGTCTGCGACAAGGAGCCGCTGCTCAAGATCTTCCGGATCACCGCGCTGGACCAGGTCTTCCCGCTGCACCCCACGGTCGACGCGGCGATCAGCGCCGACCCGACCGGCGCCAGCGCGTGATGGCGACCGTCAAGCTCTCGTTCTCGCCCGCCCCGGTGCACGTGCGCACCGCCCGCCTGGTCGGCGTCGCGGTGGCCCGCCGGGCCGGGGTACGCGAGGACCTGCTGGACGAGGTGCGCCTGGCCATCGGTGAGGCGTGCACCCGGGCGGTGGCCCTGCACCGGCAGTACGGCCTGCACGATCCGGTGCTGGTGGAGATGTCGGACTCCGGGGCGTACTCGGTGCGGGTGGTGGACCGGGCCCCGATCGAGGCGGGCATCGGCCTGGCCGCGCTGCCCCCGGACGAGTTGGCCAAGGAGTCGCTCAGCGAGGACGCGCTGACCACCGGCGTCGGCTTCGCCCTGCTCGCCGGCTTCGTCGAGGATCTCCAGGTCCGCCCGGTCGACGAGGGCATCGGCACCGAGGTCCGGATGGTGTGGCCGGTCGGCCGCTGACCTGACAGTTCGTCCCGCAGGCCGCGTTCCCGCTCGGGAGCGCGGCCTCGTCGTGCTGGTCGGCCCATATATCAGATTTTTCCTCGTAACACAGTCACGAAGATCATCGAGACAGGGTGCCCCCTCGGTGTGACCTCCAACACTGCGGAGGGCTACAGTACCCGGGTTGTCAGCAAGTGACCCGTCCCGCAGCCAGCGGGAATGGGTGTTCATCGCTGGTCCGCGGTGGTGGGTTGGCGCGCTGGCGAGTTCGCATCCAGGCGTCGGCCCGTGCGTCTCCACGGCCGGCGCGAGTGTTCGGTACAGGAGGACATAGATGTCCGGGACCTTGGCCGCCGACGGCGGCGCACTGTCCCTTACCGGAGCCAACACGACGTACGTCGTCATCGCCGCGGTCATCGCGCTGGTGGCGCTCGTCTTCGCCGCCGCCTTGACCAAGGCCGTGCTGGCAGCCGGTAAGGGCACCACCAACATGCAGGAGATCTCCGGGGCGGTGCAGGAGGGCGCTTCGGCGTACCTGCTGCGGCAGTTCCGGACCCTGGCGATCTTCGTGGTGATCGCCGTCGTGCTGCTCTTCCTGCTGCCGGTGCACGACACCGACGGCAACCAGACCCTGGTGAAGATCGGCCGGTCGGCCTTCTTCGTGGTGGGTGCCCTGTTCAGCGCGTTCATCGGCGGCGCCGGCATGTGGCTGGCCACCCGCGCCAACCTGCGGGTCGCCGCGGCGGCCCGGGAGCGCGAAGGCGGCCGCGAGGGCGCCATGAAGATCGCCTTCCGGACCGGCGGCGTGGTCGGCTTCCTCACCGTCGGCCTCGGCCTCTTCGGTGCGGCGCTGGTCGTCATTCTCTTCCGGGGCGACGCGCCGACCGTGCTGGAGGGCTTCGGCTTCGGCGCCGCGCTGCTCGCCATGTTCATGCGGGTCGGCGGCGGCATCTTCACCAAGGCCGCCGACGTCGGCGCCGACCTGGTCGGCAAGGTCGAGCAGGGCATCCCCGAGGACGACCCGCGCAACGCCGCCACCATCGCCGACAACGTCGGCGACAACGTCGGCGACTGCGCCGGTATGGCCGCCGACCTCTTCGAGTCGTACGCGGTCACCCTGGTCGCCGCGCTGATCCTGGGCCGGGCCGCGTTCGGCGAGGACGGCCTGGTCTTCCCGCTGATCATCTCCACCATCGGCGTGCTGGTCGCGATTGTCGGCGTCTTCATCACCCGGCTGCGCGCCAGCGACCGCAACGGCCTGACCGCGATCAACCGGGCCTTCTACATCTCGGCGGTGCTCTCCGCGGTGCTGGTGGCGATCGCCGCCTACGCCTACCTGCCGGCGACCTTCGCCGAGCTGGAGGGTGGCCTGATCGACGTCGACCGGAACCCGCGGCTGGTGGCCATCGGCGCGGTGATCATCGGTATCGTGCTGGCCGCCGCGATCCAGGCGCTGACCGGCTACTTCACCGAGACCAACCGGCGCCCGGTGCAGGACATCGGCAAGAGCTCGCAGACCGGTGCGGCCACCGTCATCCTCGCCGGCATCAGCATCGGCCTGGAGTCCGCGGTCTACTCCGCGCTGCTGATCGGCGCGGGTGTGTTCGGCGCGTTCCTGCTCGGCGGCAGCTCCATCACGCTCTCGCTCTTCGCGGTCGCGCTGGCCGGTACCGGCCTGCTCACCACCGTCGGCGTGATCGTCGCGATGGACACCTTCGGCCCGATCTCCGACAACGCCCAGGGCATCGCGGAGATGTCCGGCGACATCGACGAGCACGGCGCGCGCACGCTGACCGAGCTGGACGCGGTCGGCAACACCACCAAGGCGATCACCAAGGGCATCGCGATCGCAACCGCGGTCCTCGCGGCGACCGCGCTGTTCGGCTCGTACACCGACACGCTGCGCAGCTCGTACGAGGACGCGGGGGTCGGCGACGCCGGGGCCGAGATCCTGAACGCGCTGAACGTGGCCAACCCGCGCAACCTGGTCGGCCTGATCATCGGCGCGGCGGTGGTCTTCCTCTTCTCCGGCCTGGCCATCAACGCGGTCTCGCGGTCGGCCGGCGCGGTCGTGATGGAGGTCCGCCGGCAGTTCCGCGAGCTGCCCGGGATCATGGACCGCACCCAGCGCCCCGAGTACGGCAAGGTGGTCGACATCTGCACCCGGGACGCGCAGCGCGAGCTGATGACCCCCGGCCTGCTGGCCATCCTGGCGCCGATCGCGGTCGGCTTCGGCCTCGGCCCGGGCGCGCTGGCGTCCTACCTGGCCGGTGCGATCGGGGCGGGCACGCTGATGGCGGTCTTCCTGGCCAACTCCGGTGGCGCCTGGGACAACGCGAAGAAGCTGGTCGAGGACGGCGCGTACGGCGGCAAGGGCTCCGACTCGCACGCCGCGACCGTCATCGGTGACACCGTCGGCGACCCGTTCAAGGACACCGCCGGCCCGGCGATCAACCCGCTGATCAAGGTGATGAACCTGGTCTCGCTGCTGATCGCGCCGGCCGTGGTGGCCTGGAGCGTGGGCGACGACCGGAACACCCCGCTGCGGGTGACGCTCGCCGTGGTCGCCGCGCTGATCATCGTGGCGGCCGTGGTGTTCAGCAAGCGCAAGGGCGTCGCGATGGCGGACACCGGCACCGACGCCGGCGCGGGCAGCCAGGAGGAGCGTCCGGAGCCGGTCAACGCCTGAGGGGCGGCCGGCAGCGGTTCCCGGTCGGCGGACGCCGGCCGGGAACCGTCCTGCTCCCGTCCATCGGTGAAACCTGACCGGTGGCAGTTCCACCGGAAGGCCGTACGCTGCTTCGCATGCGTACGCGCCGGGCGGCAACCGCCGGAAAGCTCACGGTGGTGCTGGCCACGCTCGCCCTCGTCCTCGCCGGCTGCGGCGGTCCGAGCCCCCGGGTCTGGGCCGCCTCGGTCTGCGAGGCGCTCACCCCGTGGCGCGCCGAGATCAACAAGCTGACCAGCAGCACCCAGCAGCAGATGACCGCGCAGACCACCCCGGCGCAGGCCAAGGAGAACCTGGTCCGGCTCTTCGCGGGCGCCGAGCAGGCCAGCGAGACCGCCCGCCGCAAGGTCGAGCAGGCCGGGGTGCCGGAGACCGACCACGGCGCGGAGATCTCCGCCGGCTTCCGGGCCTCGCTGAGCAAGGTCCGGGACGCCTACGGTCGGGCCCGGGACACCATCGACGGACTGGACACCGGGGAGGCCAAGGCCTTCTACGATGGGGTCCGGGCCGCGGTGGAGACGCTCAACAAGGAGTACGACGCGAGCGCGCTGGACACCGGCAAGCTCAGCTCCACCGAACTCAAACAGGCCTTCGACGAGGTCCCGGAGTGTCGCTGACGCCACCCTCCCCCGATCCGGTCCGGCAGCTCTCGCTGTTCTCCACCGAGGCGGCCGACCCGTCCCTGGCGGACCTGGCGGGCCTGCTCGCCGGGCCGGCGGAGGTGGTGCGGATGGGCGGGACGGCCCGGCTGTCGGTGGTGGTCGACGCCGCCTGGCGGGTGCACGTGCTGGTGGCCGAGCTGGCCGCGCGCGGGGTGCCGGCGAGCTGGGAGCCGACCGAGGACGGCCGGCACCTGGTCCGCACCGCGTACGCCAGCACGCTGGCCCCGCTCGCGGTGGCCTGGTTGCGTGGCGCCGGGAAGCGACCGCCGGCCGGGTTCCACCTCAACGGGCGCCGGCTGCGGCTGTGGCTCGCCGCCGCCGGGGCCGCCGACCCACCCGGCTTCCTGCTCCGGCTCGGCGCCGGAGACCAGTCCTGCTGGCCGCAGGTGCGGGCGGCGCTGGCCGCGGGCGGCCTGGCCGGGGCGCTCCTCGACCCGGGGGCGGGCGGGCCGGCGTACCGGATCACCGGACGGCGGCGGCTCGCCCGGCTGGCCGAGCTGGTGGGTGACCGGCCACCCGCCGCGCCCGCGGCGGACTGGCCCGGCGGCGCAGCCTGAGCCCGCCCGGGGTGGGGTCCGGGCGGCCGTCGCGCCGGGCCCGCAACCCCCGTCGGCTGTCCGATCTCGGACACCGCCCGCCCGGCGGTTTGTCCAGGAAAACGGACCGGTGACGCCTCGGCCGAGGGTCCGTGATCGTCACAGTGGCCCGCTCCCCGCCCCACTCGCGGTGTACGGTGGCGCCGTCCGGCGGGAGTCTCCGCGTGGCCGGGCCGGCGGCCGCCACGTACCGACCGGTTTGCCGCCCGCGAAACCCGAAACGCGGCCGGCGCGTTACGTTGGACATCCGGACCGGCGGTGGTCCGGCCGGTGCAACACGGCCCGAAACGGGCATGGAGCAGGAGTGAGGTCGGAGAGAGACGTGCCGAGCAACGCTGGAACCACCCGTCTGGTCATCGTCGAGTCACCGGCGAAGGCCAAGACGATCTCGGGCTACCTCGGCCCGGGATACGTCGTGGAGGCCAGCTTCGGCCACGTCCGGGACCTCCCGCGCAACGCCGCCGACGTGCCGGCCAAGTACAAGGGTGAGCCGTGGGCCCGGCTCGGGGTGGACGTCGACAACGGCTTCCACGCCCTCTACGTGGTCTCCGCCGACCGGAAGCAGCAGATCAGCAAGCTGGTGAAGCTGGCCAAGGAGGTCGACGAGATCTTCCTGGCGACGGATGAGGACCGCGAGGGCGAGGCGATCGCCTGGCACCTGGTGGAGACCCTCAAGCCCAAGGTGCCGGTCAAGCGGATGGTCTTCCACGAGATCACCAAGCCGGCGATCCAGGCCGCCGTGGCCAACCCGCGCGAGATCGACCGGGACCTGGTCGACGCGCAGGAGGCCCGCCGCATCCTCGACCGGCTGTACGGCTACGAAGTCTCCCCGGTGCTGTGGAAGAAGGTCATGCCGAAGCTCTCGGCGGGCCGGGTGCAGTCCGTGGCGACCCGGATCGTGGTCGAGCGGGAGCGCCAGCGGATGGCCTTCCGCACCGCCGAGTACTGGGACATCCTGGCCACGCTGGCCGTCGCGAACGCCGGCGAGGGGCCGCGCACCTTCAACGCCACCCTGATCGCGCTGAACGGCGACCGGATCGCCACCGGCAAGGACTTCGAGCCGACCACGGGCCGGGTGCGGGCCGGGGCCGGCGTGGTGCACCTCGACGAGGGCGGGGCCAGGGGTCTCGCCGCCCGGCTGGCGGGGCGGCCGTTCACGGTCACCCGGGTCGAGGAGAAGCCCTACCGCCGCCGCCCGTACGCGCCGTTCATCACCTCCACGCTGCAGCAGGAGGCGGCCCGCAAGCTGCGGTTGTCGTCGCAGCAGACGATGCGCACCGCGCAGCGGCTGTACGAGAACGGCTACATCACCTACATGCGTACCGACTCGGTGAACCTGTCGGAGACCGCCATCGCGGCGGCCCGCCGGCAGATCGTCGAGCTGTACGGCGAGCGCAGCGTGCCGCCGGAGCCGCGCCGCTACACCGGCAAGGTGAAGAACGCGCAGGAGGCGCACGAGGCGATCCGCCCGGCGGGGGACAACTTCCGCACCCCGGGCGAGGTGGCCAAGGAGCTGTCGGCCGAGGAGTTCAAGCTCTACGAGCTGATCTGGCGGCGCACCATCGCCTCGCAGATGACCGACGCGGTCGGCTCCAGCGTCTCGGTGCGCATCCGCGCGGTCACCTCCTCGGCCGAGGAGGCCGACTTCGGCGCCACCGGCAAGACCATCACCGACCCGGGCTTCCTCCGCGCCTACGTCGAGTCCAGCGACGACGAGAACGCCGAGGCCGAGGACGCCGAGCGCCGGCTGCCCACCCTGGTCAAGGACCAGCCGCTGACCGCTGAGGAGCTGGCCGCGCAGGGGCACCACACCCAGCCGCCGTCGCGCTACACCGAGGCGTCCCTGGTCAAGGCGCTGGAGGAGCTGGGCATCGGCCGCCCGTCGACGTACGCGTCGATCATGCAGACCATCCAGGACCGCGGCTACGTGACCAAGCGCGGCCAGGCGATGATCCCCACCTTCCTGGCGTTCGCGGTGATCGGGCTGCTGGAGCGGCACTACCCGCGCCTGATCGACTACGACTTCACCGCCAGCATGGAGAACGAGCTGGACGAGATCGCCGGCGGGGAGCACGCCGCCGTCGACTTCCTCACCTCCTTCTACTTCGGCAGCACCAACGGCACCGGCGATCGGGCCATCGCCCACGCGGGCGGACTCAAGAAGCTGGTCACCGAGAACCTCAGCGAGATCGACGCGCGCAGCGTCAACTCGATCCCGCTCTTCACCGACGACGAGGGGCGTGAGGTCGTCGTCCGGGTCGGCCGGTACGGGCCGTACCTCCAGCGGGCGGTGCCCGGCGAGCAGCCGGCGGCCCCGGCGGAGGGCGAGGAGGGCGGCGGCCAGGGCGACCGGGCCCCGATCCCCGAGGGGCTGGCCCCCGACGAGCTGACCCCGGAGAAGGTGCACGAGCTCTTCCTCGGCGGCGGCGGCGAGCGCAAGCTCGGCGACGACCCGACGACCGGCGAGCCGATCCTGCTCAAGTCCGGCCGGTTCGGCCCGTACGTGGCCAGCGGCGAGCGGAAGTCGTCGCTGCTGCGCTCGCAGACGCCGGACTCGCTCACCCTCGACGAGGCGCTGAAGCTGCTCAGCCTGCCCCGGCTGGTCGGCGTCGCCCCGGACGGCGTGGAGGTCTTCGCCAACAACGGCCGCTACGGCCCGTACGTCAAGCGCGGTGACGAGTTCCGCTCGCTGGACTCGGAAGAGAAGATGTTCACCGTCACGCTGGACGAGGCCCTGGCCCTGCTGGCCGCCCCGAAGAAGGGCCAGCGTCGGGCGGCGGCGCCCCCGCTGCGCGAGATGGGCAACGACCCGCTCACCGAGAAGCCGCTGGTCATCAAGGACGGCCGGTTCGGGCCGTACGTCACTGACGGGGAGACCAACGCGTCCCTGCGGCGGGCCCAGACCCCGGAGGCGCTGACCCTGGAAGAGGCCTCCGAGATGCTCGCGGAGAAGCGGGCCAAGGGGCCGGCGCCGAAGAAGAAGGCGGCGGCGAAGAAGGCCGCCCCGGCCAAGAAGACCGCGGCGAAGAAGACCGCCGCGGCCGCCAAGTCGACGGCCGCCAAGAAGACCACCACCGCCAAGGCGACCGCGGCGAAGAAGGCCCCGGCCAGGAAGGCGGCGCCGAAGAAGGCAGCCGCCGCCAGCCCCGTCGAGGAGTGACGGTCGCCGGCCGCTGTCCCTAACGGCTGACATGCCCGGTTTGGCCGTAGGGCGCTGATGGCTGCTCCCTAACGTGAGGGAATGTTCGTCGCCGTCGCCGTCGCCACGCGCCGCCGGGTGCTGCTCGGCGCGCTGGCGGGAGCGCTGCTGCTCGCCGCCGCCGTGGTCGGTTTCCGGGCGGTGGACGCGGGCGGACCCGCGCCGGCGGACACCATCGAGTCACCGGTCCACCGGCAGACCCTCGCCCCCGGGTCGTCGCCCGTGCCGGCCGGGGATCCCGCCGGCCGGCGGGTGGTGCGGGTCGTCGCCGCGGGCGACGTGCTGGTCCATCCGGAGGTGACCGCCCAGGCGCGCCGGGACGCCGACCGGACCGGACGGCCGGGTGCTCTGGACTTCGCCCCGATGTTCGCCGGGGTCGCCCCGGCGGTCGCCGGAGCCGACCTCGCGCTGTGCCACCTGGAGACGCCGCTGGCCGATGCCGGCGGCCCGTTCTCCGGTTATCCGTCGTTCAACGCGCCCCCGCAGGTCCTCGACGGGGTGCGCTCCGCCGGCTTCGACGGCTGTTCCACCGCCTCCAACCACACCCTCGACCAGGGCGCCGACGGGGTGGCCCGGACGGTCCGGGCGCTCGACGCCGCCGGGCTGGGCCACACCGGCAGCGCCCGGAGCGCCGCCGAAGCCGCCACGCCGCGGATCTACCGGGTGGGCGACGTCCGCATCGCCCACCTGGCCTACAGCCTGAACTTCAACGGGCTGAGCCGCCCACCGGGCCAGCCGTGGCTGGCCAACCTCATCGACCCGCCCGAGATCCTCGCCGCCGCCCACCGGGCGCGGGCCGCCGGCGCCGACATCGTCGTGCTCAGCCTGCACTGGGGTACGGAGTACCAGCACCTGCCGGACGCCGACCAGCGGGCCTGGGCGCAGCAGTTGATCTCCTCGCCCGACGTGGACCTCATCCTGGGGCACCACGCCCACGCGGTGCAGCCGTTCCAGCGCTTCGGCGACAAGTGGGTGGTCTTCGGGATGGGGAACGAGCTGGCCCGGCATGCCGAGCCGGTCGACGACAACCGCGAGGGTGTGATGGCCCGGGCGACCTTCACCGAGACCGCCCCCGGGCGCTGGACGGTGACCCGGATGGAGGCGCTGCCCACCTGGACCGACCTCGCACCGGACCTCCGGCTGGTCGATCTCACCGCGGCGCTGGCCGACCCCGCCACCGCGGCGGGCGTGCGGGACGACTACCGGGCGGCGTACGAGCGGGTGCTCGACTACGTCCGGGCCCTCGGCGCCGGCCCGGATCAGCTGGTGGCGCCGGGCGGCGGAGCGCCGTCGCCGAGGACCCGGTCGAGGTAGTCGTTGGCGAAGCGGCGGTCGGGGTCCAGGCGGTCGCGGACGGCGAGGAAGTCCGCGAACCTGGGGTAGGCGGGGGCGAGGTCGGCCGCGGCGCGCCAGTGCAGCTTGCCCCAGTGCGGGCGACCGCCCAGTTCGGTGGCCACCTCCTCGAACGCCCGGAAATACGGCTCGTAGGGCGCCCCGACGTACTGGTGGATGGCGACGTACGCGGAGTCGCGGCCGTACCCGTGGGACAGCCAGATGTCGTCGGCGGCGGTGAAGCGGACCTCGACGGGGAAGAGCACCTTGAACGGGAGCCCGTCGATGATCCGCCGGAGCGCGTCGAGCGCGGTGGGCAGGACGGCGCGCGGCAGGGCGTACTCCATCTCCACGAAGCGGACCCGGCGCGGGGTGCAGAAGACCTGGTCGGAGCGGCCGGTGTAGGTGCGTTCGGTGAGCGCCCGGGCGGAGACCGCGCTGATGCCCGGGGCCAGCGCCGGCACGGCGCGGCCGAGCCGGCAGGCGCCGGCGAACACGGTGTTGGCCAGGAACTCGTCGTCCAGCCAGCCGCGCCACCGGGGCAGCGGCCGGTCGTCGGCCGGCACCCGGTCGTTGGTCTTGACCTGCACCCGGGAGGTGTACGGGAACCAGTAGAACTCGGCGTGGTCGTGCCCATCGATGAGGGCCGGCAGTTCGGCGAGCACCGCGTCCAGCGGCGCCGGGCGCTCGTGCGCGCGGAGCACGAAGGCGTCGACGCAGCGCAGGGTGACCTCGGCCAGGACGCCGACGGCGCCGAGGCCGACCCGGGCGGCGGCGAAGACGTCCCGGTGCTCGTCGGCGGAGCAGCGCAGCACCTCGCCGGTGCCGGTGACCAGGGTCAACGCCGTGACGAAGGTGGACAGGCAGCCGAGGCGGGCGCCGGTGCCGTGGGTGCCGGTGGAGAGCGCGCCGGCGACGGTCTGGGCGTCGATGTCGCCGAGGTTGGGCAGCGCCAGGCCGTGCCGGGCGAGCAGGTCGTTGAGGGCGTGCAGGGTCATCCCGGCCGGCACGGTGACCAGCCGCCGGGCGGTGTCGACGGTGACGCCGGTGTCCAGTTCGGCCAGTTCGAGGCGGTCCCCGTCGGTGAGGGTGGCGCCGGTGAACGAGTGGCCGCTGCCCACCGCCCGGATCCGTCGGCCCGCCGCGGCCGCGGACCGGACCGCCTCGGCGATGTGCTCGACGCTCCGAGGGCGCAGGATGGCGGTGGCCGTGCTGTGCTGGTTGCCGGCCCAGTTGGACCAGGTGGGTGGCGTACCGGGCATGGACGCTCCTCGAAATGAATATGAACTGACTTCATATCAGGAACGTTGTGCCTGGTAAATACCGCAATCGAGCCCCGTTCGTTGTACCGGTAGTCACAGTCCAGTGACGTGCAGATATGTTCATCCGTCGAAGGGGGGTGGCGAGTGTCCACACCAGCCGCCACGACCGGGCCGCTGCGCCGCGTACCGGTGCAGGGTCGAAGTGTCGCGCGGGTCCAGCGAATGCTGGACGCCTGCGCCGAGCTCGTCGACGAGGTGGGGTACGAGGGACTGACCACGACCCTGCTCGCCGAGCGCGCCGAGGTGGCGATCGGGTCGGTCTACCAGTTCTTTCCGGACAAGCGGGCGATCGTGCAGGCGTTGACCCTGCGCACGATGGAGTCCTACCTCCAGCGGCTCGACGAGCGGTTCGCCTCCGACGACCTGACCCACTGGTGGGACGGCGTCGACGCGGGGATCGACGAGTACATCACGATGCACCGCACGGTCCCCGGATTCCGTACCCTGCACTTCGGCGACGTGGTCGACCTGCACCTGCTCGATGAGCAGCGGGACAACAACGGCGTGATCGCCGACCAGTTGGCCCGGGTGCTGACCGAGCGTTTCGGCCTCGACGCGCCCGATCTCCGGTTCCACCTGGAGATCGCGGTGGAGGCCGCCGACTCCTTGATCAAGCTGGCGTTCCGTCGCGTCCCCGAGGGCGACGAGCGGGTGCTGGCCGAGGCCAAGGCGCTGATCCGGGAGTACCTGCACCGCCAGGTCGACGCCCGGAGCGAGGCCACTCAGCCGAACTGAGCACGGCGCCGCCGATCCGTGGTGCGTCGGCCGGCGGCCAGCGCAGAGTCCGGGTGCGACCGGGTGGCTCGACGGCAACCCGTCCGGGGTGCGACCGGGGCGGGAACAGCAACGGAACTCGCCCGGGGTGCGCCGGGTGGCACGACCGGCACCGAGGGCCGGGTGGCAGTTCAGAGGAACGCCCGGCCCTCGCCCCGGTACGTGGGGACGGTCGCGACCAGCGCGTCGCCGTCCACCAGGTGCAGTTCGTTGACGTGCTCGCAGAGCTCGCCGGCCTTCGCGTGCCGGAACCAGACCCGGTCGCCGACCCGCAGGCCGGCCGCCGCCGGGCCGGCCAGCGGGGTCTGCACCTCGCCGGCCCCCTCGGGGCCGAGCAGCTTCAGCCCCGCCGGCAGCCACGGGCGGGGCAGCCGGCTGTCGGCGGCGGGGCCGGAGGCGATCCAACCGCCGCCGAGCACCGTCGCCAGGCCGGGTGCCGGCCGGCGGACCACCGCGCAGGCGAAGAAGGCCGCCGGGGTGGGCCGCCAGGCACGGTAGGCGTCGAAGAGCGTCGGCCCGTACAGGCCCGATCCCGCGGTGACCTCGGTGACCACGGGATCGGCGCTGGTCGCGGCCACGCTGCCGGTGCCGCCGCCGTTGACGAATTCCAGGTCGGCGTGGTCGCGGACCGCGGCGACCGCCGCCGCGCGCCGGGCCAGCAGCTCGCGGTACGACCCGCGCTGGGCGACCCGGATCGCCGTGCCCAGCAGGGCCTGTCCGGGGGGCGCGTCGCCGAGGCCGGCGATCTGCGCCTCGTACGACATCAGGCCGACCAGCCGGAAGCCCGGCCGGCCGGCGACGGCGGCGGCGAGGGCGCCGGCGGCCCGGGCGCTGTGCACCGGGGAGCGGCGGACCCCGACGTGCACCCGCCCGCCCAGTGGTCGCCAGGAGGCGTCCAGGTCGAGGCAGACCCGCAGCGCCGGCCGGCGCCCGGGCGGGCACACCTCGTCGACCAGGTCGAGCTGTTCGGTGCCGTCCACCATCAGCGTCACCGCGTCGGCGAGCGCCGGGTCGGCCGCCAGCTCGGCGAGGCCGCCCCGGTCCGCGGTGGGATACGCCACCAGCACGTCGGTCGAGACGCCGGCCCGGGCCAGCCAGATCGCCTCGGGCAGGGTGAATGCCATCACCCCCTGCCAGCCGGGCCGGCCCAGCGCCCGGGTCAGCAGGTCCCGGGCGCGCACCGACTTGCTGGCGACCCGGACCGGCTTCCCGCCGGCCCGGTCGGCCAGCGCGGTCGCGTTCGCGTCGAAGGCGGCGAGGTCGACCACGGCGTACGGCGGGTCGAGGTGCGCGGTCGCCCGGTCCAGGCGGTCGCGAAGTTTGTCACTTTCGGTGGCCACGTCTGCACGCTAACTGTCTGGGCGTCAATGCGAAATACCCTCGCGTCTGTCCGGGCTGCGGCCGGTGGTGTCGGCGGCCTACGCTCGGCGAGCAGGCGAATGTCGCGGGTGGGGTCGTTCCCCACCGGGACTAGAGTGTTCCACCGGGGATGCCCAGCTCTGGGCCGGCACGTGGAGGTACGGCCATCGAAAGCCAGAAGAACGGCGAGTCGCCCGGCGTGTCGTCGCCCGGTAGCCAGGCCGACCGGTCCGGCGCCGCCGCGATCCGCTCGGTGCTGCGCATCCGGCCGTTCCGCCGGCTCTGGATCGTGCTCGGCGCGGCCTCCTTCGGCGACTGGCTCGGCCTGCTCGCCACGTCGGTCTTCGCCGCCGCGCAGGTCTCCGGCAGCACCGCGAAGGGCGCTGCCTTCGGCAGCCTGATCGCCGTCCGGCTGCTGCCGGCGCTGGTGCTCGGCCCGGTGGCCGGCGTCTTCGCCGATCGGTTCGACCGGCGCTGGACGATGGTCATCTGCGACCTGCTGCGCTTCCTGCTCTTCGCCTCGATTCCGCTGCTCGCGCTGACCGGCGCCAGCGGCGGGGTGGTGGTCAGCTGGGCAGCCGTCGCCACCTTCCTGATCGAGACGATCACCCTGCTCTGGATCCCGGCCAAGGAGGCCGCGGTCCCGAACCTGATCCCGCGGGCCCGGCTGGAGACCGCCAACCAGCTCACCCTGATCACCACGTACGGCCTGACCCCGGTCGCCGCCGCGATCGGCCTGGCGGTGCTCGACCGCAGCGTCCGGGGCCTCGTCGACGGGGGGATCCCCGGCTGGGCGGAGCCCGCCCAGCTCGCGCTCTGGTTCAACTCCTTCTCCCGGCTGGCCACCGCGCTGGTGGTGGCGTTCGGCATCAAGGAGATCAGCCGGGCGCAGGCCGGCGAGCGGGAACGCACCGAGCAGAGCATGATGAGCCAGTTCACCGAGGGCTGGCAGTTCATCAAGCAGACTCCGCTGGTCCGCGGCCTGGTGCTCGGCATCTTCGGCGCGTTCGCCGGCGGCGGCATCGTCATCGGCACGGCCAAGTTCTTCGCCGCCTCGCTCGGTGCCGGTGACGCCGCCTTCTACATGCTCTTCGGCGCCATCTTCATCGGCCTGGCCGTCGGCATCGGGCTCGGCCCGATGATCGTCCGGGACATGTCCCGGCGCCGCTGGTTCGGCATGAGCATCGTGCTGGCCAGCGCCTCCGTGCTGGTGCTCGCCTTCGCCATCCACCTGTCCATGGCCATCCTCGGCGCGATCCTGGTCGGCGCGGGCGCCGGCATGGCCTTCCTCGCCGGCACCACGCTGCTCGGTGGCGAGGTCGCCGACGAGGTGCGCGGCCGGGTCTTCGCCGTGGTGCAGATCGGCACCCGGCTGGTGCTGATCCTGGCCATCGCACTGAGCAGCCTCCTGGTGGGCGTCGGCGGTTCGCGCAAGCTGACCATCGCCGACCTGGGCGTCTCCGTCTCCTCGACCCGGCTGCTGCTGCTCGCCGCCGGCGCCGCCGGCATCTTCGCCGGGATCAGCGCCTTCGGTCAGATGGACGACAAGAAGGGCGTGCCGGTCCTGGCCGACCTCTGGGGCTCGATCCGGGGCCGTCCGCTGATGCCGGCCGAGCCCTTCGTCTCCAGCGGCCTCTTCGTGGTCTTCGAGGGCGGCGAGGGCGCCGGCAAGTCCACCCAGCTCCGCGCGCTCGCCGAGCGGCTGCGCGAGCGGGGCCGGGACGTGGTGGTGACCCGCGAGCCGGGCGCCACCGGTGTCGGCGAGCGGATCCGCTCGCTGGTGCTGGACAACGCCGGCGCGGAGGCGCCGTCGCCCCGCGCCGAGGCGCTGCTCTACGCCGCGGACCGGGCGCACCACGTCGCCACCGTGGTCCGTCCGGCGCTGGTCCGGGGCGCGGTGGTGATCAGCGACCGGTACGTCGACTCGTCCCTGGCGTACCAGGGCGCCGGTCGTACGCTGCCGGTGCAGGAGGTCTCCTGGCTCTCCTCGTGGGCCACCGGCGGGCTCAAGCCGGACCTGGTGGTGCTCCTCGACGTGGACCCGCACACCGGGCTGTCCCGGGTCGAGTCGCGCAACGCCGGCGCCGACCGGCTGGAGACCGAGTCGGTCGCCTTCCACGAGCGGGTCCGGTACGCCTTCCTCGACCTGGCCGCCGCCGACCCGAAGCGCTACCTGGTGCTCGACGCGTCCCGCCCGGTCGAGGAGATCGCCGACGCGGTGGCCCG
Source organism: Micromonospora sicca (assembly GCF_003172935.1). Taxonomy (GTDB): domain Bacteria; phylum Actinomycetota; class Actinomycetes; order Mycobacteriales; family Micromonosporaceae; genus Micromonospora; species Micromonospora sicca. Next base: position 25,435 of record NZ_QGKS01000193.1, read on the forward strand.
GCGGGTCGAGGAATTCCTGGTCGACCCGGCCGCCATCGTGCACCCCCGCCCGGCGCAGGGGCCGGACACCACGGTCCAGCCGGAGTTATCCGACGCGGAGCTGGTGACCATGGAGCACCCCACCTGATGCCGGACGTCTTCGCCGACCTGGTCGGGCAGGACGAGGCCGTCGACACGCTGCGCCGCGCCGCCGCGTCGGCGGCCGCCCAGCTGCGCGCCGCCGCGGCCGGCCCCGCCGCCGTGGCCGAGCCCGACGAGCTGGACGCGCTCGCCGAGGCCGCCGAGGAACCGAGCGGGACCGGCCGGGACCCGGGGGCGGGGATGACCCACGCGTGGATCTTCACCGGGCCGCCCGGCTCCGGCCGCTCGGTGGCCGCGCGGGCGTTCGCCGCCGCGTTGCAGTGCGCGCACGGCACCGGCTGCGGCGCGTGCCCCGGCTGCCACACCACGCTGACCGGCACCCACGCCGACGTGCGCCTGGTGGTGCCCGAGGGGCTCTCCATCGGCGTCAACGAGATGCGCGCGCTGGTGCTCCGGGCCGCCAGCACGCCGTCCGGCGGGCGGTGGCAGGTCGTGATCATCGAGGACGCCGACCGGCTCACCGAGGCGGCCGGCAACGCCCTGCTCAAGGCGATCGAGGAGCCACCCCCGCGGACGGTCTTCCTGCTCTGCGCCCCGTCCACCCACCCGGACGACATCTCGGTGACCATCCGTTCGCGCTGCCGGGTCGTACCGCTGCGGCAGCCGTCGGCGGCGGCGGTCGCCGAGGTTCTCGTACGCCGGGACGGGATCGCGCCCGACGTGGCGGACTGGGCGGCGGCGGCCGCGCAGGGGCACGTGGGCCGGGCCCGGCGGCTGGCCCGAGACCCGGAGGCCCGGCAGCGCCGCGACGCCGTGCTCGCGGTGCCGCGCCGGCTGACCGGCGTGGGCGCGGCCTTCGACGCCGCCTCCGCGCTGATCGAGGCGGCCGAGGCGGAGGCCGCGGCGTCGGTCACCGAGATCGACGAGACGGAACGGGCGGCGTTGCAGACCGCGCTCGGCGCGGGTGGCACCGGCCGGGGCGCGGCCGGCGCGATGCGCGGCGCCGCCGGCCAGCTCAAGGACCTGGAGAAGCGGCAGAAGTCGCGGGCCACCCGGGCCCAGCGGGACGCCCTGGACCGGGCCCTGGTCGACCTGGCCGGTTTCTACCGGGACGCGCTCACCATGGCGCTGCGGGCGCCGGTCGCGCCGGTGCACACCGACACCGCCGCAGTGGCCGGGGCGGGCGCGCAGAAGTGGGACGCCGAGGGGGCGCTGCGCCGGCTGGAGGCCGTGCTGGGGTGCCGGGCGGCGATCGAGGCGAACGTGAAGCCGCGGATCGCGGTGGAGGCGATGATGCTCGCCCTCTGGAAGGGCTGATCCGCCCGCGCCGAGCGTCATCCACAGGGCATCGACAGTCACGATTGGTGTGCGGTACGGTCCGGTGTGCCGCAGTGACGGTGGCGGCACGCTCAGTGAGGGGTCTGCCGGGAGGAGTGCGATGCCACGGGGCGAGATCGACGAGGCCTGGATCGAGGAGGCGGTGCGGCGGTACCGGCGCATCGAGTCTCTGCAGGCCGAGTTCGACCAGGCGGTGGCGACGGTCGAGGTCACCGTCCGCTCGCCCGACGGGCTGGTCGAGGTGGTGGTGACCGCCGGCGGGCGGATCATCGACGTGCGCTTCCTCGGCCCGCTGCACGCCCGCAACCCACGGGACGTCGCCGGCTCCGTGCAGGCCGCGGTGACCGCCGCCGCCGACGCCGCGCAGTGGGCCCGGGAGAAGCTGCACAACGAGACCTTCGCGGCGTACCGGCCGCTCGCGGGGGCGTGACATGGAGCCCCTGCACGCCCTGGCCGCCCGCCTGGACGAGGCCAGCGCCACCCTGGCCGGCCTCGCCCGCGCCGTCACCGCCAGCGACCCGGCCCACCCGGCCTTCGGCGCCCAGGCGTCCGGCCGGCCCGGCGAGATCGGCCGGGCCCTGCACCGGCAGTGGACCGCCGCCACCGACGACCGGGCCCGGGAGGCCGGCGCCGCCGCCGCCCGGCTCGCCGCCGCCGCGGCCGCACTGCGCGGCGCCGCCGACCGGTACGCCGCCGTCGACGACACCGCCCGGCGGCGGCTGGTCGGGGAGGCCTGATGGACGCCCTGGACCGGCTCGCCGAACCGGGCCTCGACCTGCTCGCCCGGGTGGACACGCTGCTCGCCGCCGGCGCGCCGGAGGGGCACCGGCTCTGGCCGCTGCTGCGCCGGATGCAGGTGCTCCCCGGCGACGCCGTGCGCGAGTTCCTCGACCTGCATCCCGCGCCGCTGGCGACCGCCGGCCACGAGGTGCGCCGGCTCGTCCGGGTGTACGACGACACCTGCGCCACCCTCGCCGATCCGGTCGCCTGGTCCGGGCCGGCCGCCTCGGCGTACGACGAGGCCCGCGCCGCCCTGCTCCGGCACCTCGACGAGGGGCCGGAGAGCCTGGTGGGGCGGCTCGAGTCCACCGCCGGTTACGCCGACGCGTTGGCCGACTGGGTGGAGGGGAGCCGACTCGCCCTGGCCCGGGCGCTGGCCGACGCGCTGGGTTCCGCCGAGGCGGTCACCGTGCTCGCGGCCACCCGGTCACCGGGCGCCGCCGCCCCCGCGGCCGCGTACCCGGCGGCCGAGATCGCGACCCGGGTGCTGGCGGTGCTCGGCGTGGCGTACGACGGCGCGGAGACGCTGCTGCGGCAGTGGTCGCCGAGCCTGGCCGAGACCACCTGGCGGGAGCGTGCGGTCGCCGCGCCCCGGTACGGCGGGACCACCCGGATCGGGCGCTGAGCCGGGCGGACGGGCCGCCGCAGGCCCACGGCGTCGCGCGCCGGGCCGGCGTGGCCGGGCTCCGGCGGCGACGCCGTGGCCTTCCCTGCACCCCCCGCAGGTCTGCCCTTCACTCAACGCCGTCAATCGCCTTTTGTCCCCCGTGTCGGTCGTGATTCAGCCGTCCGGGCGAGGAGCAACGGCACGACGGGGTGGATGCCCTTCGGTCGAGTCGACGATCGTGGATCGCTGCGCGCCGTGACCGGACGGCGACGCCCGGCCGCGCCGGACCGGCCGCCGGGTCGTAGGGTGAGGGGATGGGCATGCTCTGCGCGGTCAGCTTCAACCGGTACGGGCGCCTCTACTACCTGGACCCGGGCGAGCTGCGCCCGCAGGTGGGCGACCGGGTGCTGGTGCCCACCGACGACGGGCCAGAGGTGGCCGAGTGCGTCTGGGCCGCGCAGTGGGTGGGCGAGGACACCGACGGTTTCCCCAAGCTGGCCGGGCTCGCCCAGGAGGACGATCTGCGCCGCGACGAACTGCTGCGCCGGCGCAAGGCCGAGGCGAAGGTCGCCGCGAAGCGACTGATCCGGGAGCACGGCCTGCCGATGAAGGTGGTGGCGGTCGACCACGTGCTCGGCACGCCGGAGACCGGCAGCGACCGGACCACCGTCTACTTCACCGCGCCGCACCGGGTGGACTTCCGCTCGCTGGTCCGTGACCTCGGGGCGACCCTGCGGTGCCGGGTCGAGCTGCGGCAGCTCTCGGCCCGGGACTCGGCGCGGGTGCAGGGCGGGATCGGCTCCTGCGGCCGTGACCTGTGCTGCGCGACCTTCCTCAACGACTTCGAGCCGGTCACCATCCGGATGGCCAAGGACCAGGACCTGCCGCTCAACCCGCTGCGGATCTCCGGCGCCTGCGGCCGGCTGATGTGCTGCCTGAAGTACGAGCACCCGCTCTACCAGCGGTTCCAGGAGTCCGCCCCGGCGATCGGCAGCCGCGTCACCACCGCGGAGGGGGAGGGCAAGGTCGTCGGGCACAGCGTCCCCCGCGACTCCGTCACGGTCCGCCTGGACGCCGACGGCTCCCGCTGCTCCTGCAGCCGAGCCTCCGTCTGCGCCCCTCGCCAGGCCCACGACCAGCACTACGCCTCTTGACCTCACCCCCCGCCCGCCCCGGGCGGGTGGGCGTCAGGTGAGGGTGATGGGGGGTTCGGCGAGCCGGGGAGTCAGGCCGGTCTTCGGGGTCAGCCAGGAGGCGGTGGGGGACTGGTCGGGGTTGAGCTGCCAGGCGTGGGAAACCTTGTCCACGGCGATGGGGTAGACGGTGAGGGTGCCGTCGGGGTCGATGCGCATCCGGAGGAAGGACTTCGAGTCCTCGATGCCCTGGCCGGCGAAGAGCTCGTTGACGTTCACGCCGAACGCCCCGGCGACCAGCAGGTACAGCGCCACCACCTGACTGGACACCAGACCGATCACCGGACCGTAGACGACCGCCGCGGCGACCGCGGGCAGCGGCCACGGCCAGTCGTACAGGGGCAGTTGCAGCCAGGCCCAGGTGCCCGCGGCGGCCAACGCGACGTGCGCCACGCCGTGGCCGACGCCGAGGATCCAATGCCGGGCATGCCGTTTCCCGCCCGCGCTGGGCGCCTTGGCGAAGAACGCCGCGCTCAGCAGCGTCACCACCAGCATGATCACCAGCGGTACGCTGAGCAGCCGCTGCTCCGTGGTGCCCACCCGGTTCGCGGTGACCCCGGCCATCGCCAGCATCAGCAGCGTGTGCAGCGTGCCGAGCAGGGTGGTGAAGCCCGGGTTCCGGAACGGCAGCCGGGCGAAGATCCCCCAGCCGTACCGCCGGGACCGGTCCTTGTCGGGATAGCGGGCCACCAGGTCGTACTCTCGGGTGCGGCTGGCCCGGCGGGAGAGCGTGTCCCGCGGCGGCACCTCCAGCCGCTCCGGCAGCTTGTGCGTGGGGTAGAGGTAGGCGCCGCCGCCACCGCAGGTGATGAGCTGCCGGTCCGGGCCGGTGTAGCGGGCGTAGTGGTGCAGGTCGCCGGAGATCAGCAGCCGCACCTGGGCCCCGGTGGGCGCGATGATCGTACGGATGAAGTAGTCGATCGAGTCGTACGCCGTGGGGTGGTCCGCGGCCTTGACCCAGGTCGGTGCCGGCACCGCCAGGATCACCCGGGACCGCGGGGTCAGCTTGCGGGCCACCTCGTCGAAGTAGGTGAGCTGCGGGTCGTCCAGGTACGACCCGGACTGGTCGTCGAGGCCGAGCAGCCACCAGCCGCCGGGCAGCTCCACCGCGAAGTACGACCGGGACTGGCCGGTGCCCCAGCCGCCGAAGTGCCGGTCCCGGGACCGGACGAAGAGCCGCAGGAAGGCGGTCAGGCCGTCGTACCAGTCGTGGTTGCCGGGGACCGCGAAGAGCGTGGGCCGCTCGGGCGGCGCCACCGGCAGCGCGGCCTGGTAGGGCCCCTTGCACCGGTCCTCGTACGCCGCGTAGGACGCCGAGGGATAGACCTGGTCGCCACCCATCACCAGGGTCTGCGCCCGGGGCAGCCGGCGCCCCTCCACCGCCAGCTCCCGCTGGGCGAGCAGGTAGGCCACCGAGTAGGTCGCGTCGAAGCCGTCGCCCAGGTCGGCCACGTAGTCCAGCCAGAGCCCGCCGTCCGGCCCGACCTGGCGGAAGATCCCGTCGCCGAACGCGTTCTGCAGCTCCCGTTTGTCCAGGTATGCCCCGAAGAGCATCGCCAGCAGCGTACGGATGCCGGTGCTGATCAGCAGGAACGGCGCCAACCACGGCACCGGCTTGCGCGGCGCGAAGCCCAACTCCAGCGGATCGGTGCTGCGCGGCCGCCGCGCCGCCCGCTCGCCCGGGTGCGCCTCGGGGATCGGCTGCTGCTCCGGTACGTGATCGTCGCTCACCCGCCGCAGGGTAGTCCTGCCCGCCTGCGAGCGCTGTCCGGCGAACGACCGAACGTGCCCCGATGTCCGGACCGGGGTCCGGGGGATCCCGTTCGGCCCGGGGCGGGGGGTGCCGTACACTTGACGATCGTTGCCGCCTTAGCTCAGTCGGCTAGAGCGACGCACTCGTAATGCGTAGGTCGACGGTTCGATTCCGTCAGGCGGCTCCAGAGAAAGGCCCAGGTCACCGGCTAGATCGCCGATCATGACCTGGGCCTTTTCCGTGGCGTTGGAGAGCCGAGCAGCCAAACGAGCAGTCAACATGTCACTCACTCGACCACAGCGCCGCCTCCAGCCGTGCCGCCGCTTCCCGCGCGATCTCGGGGGCGACGTGTGCGTAGATGTTGAGCGTCACGCTGATCTGCGAGTGGCCGAGGATTTCCATGACCACGCGGGCAGGCACGCCCTGGGCGAGGAGGACGCTCGCCGCCGTGTGCCGTAGGTCGGGCAGCCGAACCTGCCGCAGACCGGCCTGTCGGATGATCTCCCGGAACGAGCGGCAGTCGTTGCGTGGGTGGATCGGGGTGCCGACGCTGGTCGCGAAGACCAGGCCAGGGTGATGCGTGACAGAACAGTCCCAAGACATGGGTGACACGTCCGGCTAGCCGGGTGGTGACGGCGGCTCGGGCGGGCGTCCGCGGGCGCGGGCTGCGTCGGATATGGCGATCCCGGTCAGGACGAGGGCAGCGGCGGCGGCGACCACGACTGGCGGCAGGGGGTGCATCGCTGGTGTCAGGGCGGCCAGCGCAAGGACGCCGATCGGTCGGGACCGGGACACGCGGCCGAACACCGCGTGCTCGAAGCGGGCGCGCCCGGCCAGGTACAGCGCGGGTCCGCCGAGGATGACGGCGATCCAGGCCGGTGGGGTGTGTCCGAGTGGGTGGGCGATGACGAGTTCGTCGCCGACGGCGGCGACGACCACGCCGGCCACCATGGCCAGGTGGGCGTATGACGCCGATCGGGCGAGGCGGACCGGGTCGGGAGACACGGCAATCGCTTCCGCCAGGACTTGCCCAGCGCGGTAGATGTAGATCCGCCACAGCAGCACGGTGGTCGCGATCGACACTGCGAACGCGGCGACCCCGTCCGGCGCGAAGCCGCTGCTGCTCAGCGCCAGTCCGGTAACCAGGATCAGCTCGCCGAGCGCGATGATGAAGAACTGCCGGTAGCGCTCGGACAGGTGCTCGCCCGAGATCACAAGGTCTTGGCTGGGCGTACGGCCCGCCCCTGGGGTGGGGAAGCCGATTCTGCCTGCCGTGTGGTCAAGGACGACCGCGAGTGCCCACAACGCGCCACGCGCCGTGCCGTGCACGAGCGCCCCCGCGATCCACGGCAGCGCCGACAGGCCGTACCAGAACAGCCCCCGCACGGCGTGGCGCTGCAGCTCGTGGCGATGCAAGACGGCCACGAGGACGAGCCCGCGGCCGAGCTGGACGGCGACGTACGCACCGGCGAAGATCAGGCCCGTGTCGCCGAATGCGTCGGGCACCGCGGCTGCCATCACCAGGCTGCCGACCATGGTCGCGATGACCAGGGCCTGGATCACCGGTCGTTGCGGGTCCGTCCGGTCGGTTAGCCACGCGGTGCTGGACCAGACCCACCACATGGCCCCCAACAGCACCAGCGTCCGGAGGGCGCCGCTCCACCCGAGATCCTCGGCCAGGCCGCGCGAGAGCTGAGCGAGCGCGAGGACAAACACCAGGTCGAAGAAGAGTTCCAGGAACGTGGCCCGCTGTGGATCCCCGGCTTTTCGCAGCAGTTCGGCCGCCCTGCTCGTCGTCATCGGCTCGCCCGTCTGCCAACTTTGCCCCAGATTTGAAGCATTCTGCCATGTGCACACGGGCCCCTGGGCCCGGGTGCGCATCGCGGCCGCGGTACGCGGCCGGCTGGAGTCCGGCGCGCTGGGCACCGACCGCGACTGCCACGATGCAGCAGAGCGAGTGATCCACTACGTGTCGACCTCATAAGGAAGCCCTTGTTCCGATCCGGGAGCAGCTCGGCGCAGCCTGGTCGATGTGGTCGATGTGCTCGACGGCGTATACCGGCTCTTCGAACTTGGTGGGGGTTTGACCGCCGGGCGGGGCTCCACTGTGGGGCCTGCTGATAGATGCCCGTAGCTCTCGTAGATCATGTTGTTGTCGAAGCAAGATGATCACAACAGAAGAGCTACGGGCGTGGTTAACGATACGAGGCGGCTGCTGGGCCTTGACGGCCTGGCCGTGGTCGGGGTCGCCGGCGACCCCGACGGGCCGGTGGTGCACCTGGTCACCGCTGATGAACAGGCACGGCACTGCCCTGACTGCGGCACACGGTCGCGGCGGTCCAAGGGCCGGCGGGTGACCCGGCCGCGTGACCTGCCGGTTGGCGGCCGCCGGCCGCGGCTGGTGTGGACCAAACGTCGCTGGCGCTGCGACGAGCCGGCGTGCCGGCGTCGCTCGTTCACCGAGTCGGTGCCGGCCGTCCCGGCGCGCAAGCGGTTGACGACCCGGCTACGAGCCTCGGCCGGGGCCGCGGTGGCCGACGCCGGCCGTACCGTGGTCCAGGCCGCCCGCGATCACGACGTGTCCTGGCCGGTCGTCGCGGCGGCGTTCACCGACCACGCCCGGGCGGTACTGCCGACCCAGCCCGAACCGGTGCAGATACTCGGTATCGACGAGACCCGCCGGGGCCGGCCGAGATGGACTCTCGACGAGGCCACCGGCGTCTGGCAGAGCGTGGTGGACCGCTGGCACGTCGGGTTCGTGGATCTGTCCGGCGGGCAGGGCCTGCTCGGGCAGGTCGAGGGTCGCACCGCCCAGGCGGTGATCGACTGGCTGACCGCACGTGACCAGACCTGGCGCGACGCGGTCCGGTTCGTCGCTATCGACATGTGCACGATCTTCAAGTCCGCGGTCCGCCGGGCCCTGCCGCAGGCCACCCTCGTGGTGGACCACTTCCACCTAACGCAGCTGGCGAACCAGACCCTCACCGAGGTCCGCCGCCGCGTCACCGTGCGCCAGCGGGGCCGGCGCGGCCGCAAGGGCAACCGCGAGTGGGAACTGCGCAACCGGCTCACCCGCTCCGCCGCCCGAATGCGCGGCGAACACGTCGACGCTCTCCTCGACGAACTCGCCGGCCTGCCGGCAGCGATCGGCGCACCGATCACCGCCGCGTGGCACGCCAAGGAGGACCTGCTCGACCTGCTCGCCACCGCCCGCACCCGCCCCGACCGGGAGCAGGTCCGCGACCTGCTGTACCGGTTCTACCGCCGATGCGCCCACACCGACCTTCCCGAACTGCAGCGCCTGGCCACGACCGTCGAGACGTGGTGGCCGGAAATCCTCGCGTTCCTGCACACGGGCATCACCAACGCCGGCTCCGAAGGCACCAACCGGGTCATCAAGACCATCGCCCGCGACGCCTACGGCTTCCGTAACCCCGTCAACCAACGACTACGAACCCGAACCGCCACCACCCGCAAAGCCCGCGGACACCTCGACCCCCGCTAACTTCGAAGAGCCCGTATACCAGGGCTGGAGGCCAAGCAGCCAAGCGCGGATGCCTGCTACGACCGGCACCGCAACACCGAGTTCCTGGCCTTCCTCAAACAGGTCACCAAGGCCCATCCACGCGTGAAGCTGCACGTCGTGGCCGACAACTACGCGACCCACAACCACCCGAACGTCAAGGCGTGGCTGGCGAAGAACCCGAGGATCCGCATGCATTTCACCCCGACCAGCGCGTCGTGGATGAACATGGTTGAGATCTTCTTCGGGATCACTCGTCAGGCCATCCGCCGCGGCACCTTCACCAGCGTCCCAGACCTGATTGGCGCCATCCGCACGTTCATCGACGGCTACAACCAGCGTTGCCAACCGTTTCGCTGGACCAAGACCGCCGATCAGCTCCTGGCCACAGCCGACCGACGCCCCCCACGCCACGACATCACCGCAGGGAACACGGCATGAGCCGACGGCGCTACGTGGCGCGCGGAGTGCCTGGCGGGTACCGAGTCTGGGACAACAAAGCCCGCAGGTGGTGGGGTGACCTCTACCAACTCTGCCCCGACGACCTCCTCACCGAACTCAACGGCGAAGCCAACCCAGACAAGATCACGGCCCTACTCAAGCGATATCGGGCGCTGAAGCGATAGCGTCAAATCACTTCAGACACGCGACACTAGGACTCGTCGTGGGGCACCCTCACAGCGCCGTTGAACATACCGTTGCGCTCGTGCTGGAGGTCGCGGCCATCGCCGTTCTGCCGTTCGTCGCGGCCATCATCGTCCGGTTACTCGCGCCCAACTACTTCACCCTGCCGGGCCGTGGCCTGAAGGTCACCTTGGTGGTGATCGTCGCCATTGTGGCGTTGACCGGCTTCCTCGTCGGCCATTTCAATAGCCGCTTCCTTGCGTGCCAAGACTTCATCGTGGCCGGCGATGATCCTCCCTCGAACTGCCACAACGACGAGCAGTAAGCCGCTGTCCGTCACATCGACCGGCCAGGGCGACCACGTGATCGTGCACGCGCCCGCAAGGCCGCCTATCCGTCACGGTGCGACCGCGGCCCAGCTATTCAACGCGCCCGGTGGTTGGCCTCCTGCCGCCTCAGTGAGGTCGCGCCACGTACCAGCGACAACCGATGACAGCAGACTACGAGGTGCATCGGCGTTCACACCGAAGAAGTCAGCCTGGTTCCTTCGCGCGGCAGTGACTGCGGGGGGATGCTTCCATAGGTATCTGTCAGACTCGGCCGCGTGGTGACGGAGGAGCGGTCCCGGGAAGTTCGCTCGGTGGTCGGCATGGTGACCGGGTGGGCGGCTGAGCGCGAGGACGTCCGTGGGGTGGTGGTCGTGGGCTCTTGGGCACGCGGGGCCGCGCGGATGGACTCCGACGTCGACATCGTGGTCCTTGCGGACAACGCGCGTTATGCGGAGGCGGGCGTCTGGACGGGTCTGCTCGGTGGTGAGGTCGTCCGGTTGCAGGAGTGGGGGCCGCTCAGGGAAGTCCGTGTCCGGCGCCCATCAGGGCTTGAGGTCGAGATGGGCGTCGTCCCGGTGAGCTGGGCAGACACTGACCCGGTCGACTCAGGAACCCGCCGGGTCATCAGTGACGGCCACAGCATCGTGCACGATCCGGCAGGTGCGCTGGCCGCGTTGTCGGCGGCGTGCTGCACGAGCAGCCAAGCGAGCAGCCAAACCGGCGAGCATGAGCGAACGACCACGGACCCGGCATCACCCCTGACATGAGAACCAGGCGGTAGACCAGCGTCGGGGGGCCGACTCGTAATGCGTAGGTCGACGGTTCGATTCCGTCAGGCGGCTCGGTACAGAAGCCCAGGTCAACGGCCTGGGCTTCGCCGTTTCCCGAGGTTGATCACGTCGCCGCTGGCGGGCCGAGTCCTTAGATGGTCCTTGTCCCGAGCCGCGGCCGCCCCGTCCAGCCGGTTGGCGACCGCGTCCAGGTCATCACCGAACAGACGTGCGTACACGTCAAGCGTCGTCGACGCCGGGGCGTGCCCGAGCATCCGCGGCACCGCCTTGACGTTGGGCCGCCAGATGCCGGCCCCCGCCGACCTGTACGCGTGGGCACGTGCCTGCGGCGCCCAGGACATCGCCGCTCAGGACCTGTTGCGGATGCTCGGCGAGGTCCAGGCCGTGCACCGCCTGGGAGCCCTCGGCCGAGGACCTCCACCCGGCGATCGTCGCCGCCTAGACCGACAGCGAAGCGGGCGCCCTCGCATCGAGGGCGCCCGCGTCGCCGCGTGCACTAGGCCAGCGCCTTGACGGCCGAGCCCGCCGTGGACCGCTCCCGCGCGACGCGGCGGCGCCGGGTCGGCATCCCGAGCGTCGGGTTCGCGACGCCCCAGGCGGCGCCCTTGCAGACCAGTTCCTTGTAGACGGCGGCGAGCCGTCCGGTCAGTGCCGCCCGGACGGTGCGGTCGTCGGCGGTGACGTACTGGATCACGCCTTCCTTGCGGCCCAGCGAGATGCACTGGTTGAAGTAGCGGATCGGCATGTTCGGGAGCTTCCCGCCGGTCAGGCGCGCGGCGATCGCGTCGGCGGCCTGCCACGCGACCGGGGTGCCCGAGGCGCACGACATCCGCAGCGGCTTGTTGCCCGGTCCCATCGCGTAGGCCGCGTCGCCGACGGCGTAAACGTCGGGGTGCGAGACCGAGCGCATGGTCCCGTCGACCACGATCTGGCCGGCGCCGGTGACCTCCAGGGCGGTCGCCTTCGCGATCGGGTGGACCGCGAAGCCGGTGGTCCACACGGTGACCGCGGCCGGGATGGCCTTGCCGTCGGCGGTGGTGACGCGGTCGGCTTCGACGCCGGTGACGGCGGCGTGCTCGTGCACGGTGATGCCGAGCTTGTCGAAGACCTTCCGCAGGTGCCCGCGGCCCTTGGGCGAGAGCCAGTCGCCGAGGCCGCCGCGGGCGGCGAGGGCGACGTCGAGATCCGGGCGGGCTTCGGCGATCTCGGTCGCGGCCTCCAGGCCGGTGAGGCCGCCGCCGACGACGGTCACGGTCCGCCCGGCCTCCAGGCGGGCCAGGCGCTCGCGCAGCCGGAGCGCTCCGGGGCGGCTGGCGATCTCATGGGCGTGCTCGGCGGTGCCGGGGACGCCTCGGGCGTTCCAGCCGCTGCCGAGGGCGTACACGAGGGTGTCGTACTCCAGCTCCTCGGCGCCGGTCGCGTCGATGACGGCGACGGTCTTGCGGTCGACGTCGACGCCGGTGACCTTCGCGAGCTTCAGTTCGACGCCGGTGCCCGCGAACATCTCGCTGAAGGGCCGGGGCTTGAGGTCCTGGCCGACCGCCAGCTGGTGCATCCGGACCCGCTCCACGAAGTCGGGTTCGGCGTTGACGAGGGTGATGGCGACGTCCTCGCGGTGCAGCCGCTTGGCGAGGCGGCCGGCGGCGATGGCTCCGGTGTATCCGGCTCCGAGGACGATGATGCGGTGCTGCATTTCCGTACTCCTGTCTGACGCGGGTTCGCTACTTGAACCGGGCGGCCCGCCGTTTCCTGACAGGAACGTCATGTGAAGCACGTCACACGGGGGTCAGAAGGCATTGAACAGCGGTTCCCCGTGGTCGGAGGCCGCGAACCGCTCGGTCGCGCGCTCCAACTTGTCGGGGTTGACCTGGTTGCGGAACGCGGCGATGCCCTCGGCCGTGACCTCCAGGCACATGACGCCGACGACCCGGCCGTCGACGACCGCCACGACGGCCGGGTCGCCGTTGGCGGTCCAGGCGTAGACCTCCGGCGCGCCGCCGACCATGGCGCGCTTGGCCTCGCCGGGTTTGAACAGGCCCCACAGGAACTTCGCGACCGCGAGGGCGCCCTCGAACGCCTTGGCGCGGGCCGGGACCTTCCCGCCGCCGTCGCCGATCGATATCGCGTCCTCGGTGAGCAGCCGCACGAGCGGCTCGGTCTGGCCGCTGGTGGCGGCCGCGAGGAACTCCTCGACTATCCGCCGGGCGGCGGCCTCGTCGATCTCGGTGCGGGCCCTGCCGTCCGCGACGTGCTTCTTCGCGCGACGGAAGATCTGCTGGCTGGCGGCCTCGGTGATGTCGAGGATCACGGCGATCTCCCGGTGCGGGTAGTCGAAGGCCTCCCGCAGCACGTACACCGCCCGCTCGTTGGGGGAGAGGCGCTCCATGAGGGTGAGGACCGCGTACGAGACCGATTCGCGCTGCTCGGCGGTGTCGGCCGGGCCGAGCATCGGGTCCCCGGCGAGCAGCGGCTCGGGAAGCCATTGGCCCACATAGGTCTCGCGCCGTGCCCGCGCGGAGGTGAGCTGGTTGAGGCACAGGTTGGTGAGCACCTTCGTAAGCCAGGCCTCGGGGACCTCGATGCGGTCGACGTCGGCGGCCTGCCAGCGCAGGAACGTCTCCTGCACGGCGTCCTCGGCCTCCCCAGCGGAGCCGAGGAGGCGGTAGGCGATGGCCTCCAGGCGGTGCCTGGAGGCCTCGAACCGGTCGACGTCGTTCGCGGTCAAGGGCATGATCCCGAATCTAGCCCGTGCGGCGCGATGCGGGCTCCGCAGCGATGGACCCTTCGCCGTTCGACCCGCTATCCGACTTCGCGGACGCAGTAGCTCGCGGTGATCGAGTCGATCTCGGGGTTTTCATTCGCGCCCCGGCATGGACACCTGCCGAGCAGCGTTCGGCCTCTGATCCGACATCCGGATCTGGCCGCTGACCGGGTCGTTCGCAAGGAGTCCCAAGTTCATCTGGCAGGCTTGCGCCATGATCGACCAGCCACCCGATGGCCTGCCGCGCTACCGCGTCCTGACCGGACCTGACGACGAGACGTTCTGCCGTCGGGTCAGTGAGGCCCTTGGCATCGGGTTCCACCTCTATGGCGGCCCGGCACTTACCTTCAACGGGGAGCGAGTGATCGTCGCACAGGCTCTTGTCTGGCCGAGCAACGCAGAGGAGTGAGCGCTCACGACACCTGCCAGGAGCCTCGGCTCGGCGCCCCGACACACTGAATTGTCGCGTTCCGCGCGCCGACTGTGTCGCAGATCAGTTGGCGGACGAGCGTTGCGTATCGGTCGACGGAGGACTCAGACCGCATTGCGTTGCCGAATTGCGCTCTAACAGATCAAGGCGGCCCGCAAAGCGGGCCGCGCCGGCCCGGCCCCGGCCTGCTGGCGACCTCCGGCCGGCATCGGCCGGGCCGGCCGGCCACGCTGACGGACGACAAGGAGCACGAAGACCTCGGGGCTCCGCCCCGAACCCCGGCCCTCCTCAGAGATGCCGCCGGGGATCACCTCGCCGGACACCACAAGGGCTACCCGCCTCCTCGGACGGGGCCAAGGTCGTTCGTCCGGTAGGGCGCTCCACCTTGGCCCCGTCCGAGGAGGCGGGAAGGTCTACGACTGCCCGACGAGGAGATCCGCTAGCTAACCTTGGAGCCGCTGTGCCCAGTACACCTGTCCGTCCGGTCCCATGTAGACCAGGGCCAACAGCAGGTCCGACATCGCAACCGGCGCGGTGGCTATCGTGGGCTCCCGATCCGGCTTTTCCAGGTACGGAAAGAGCGCGACGAACGTCAGCGGCGAAGCGTTCTCGTCGGCCACGCCAAGTCTGCCGCCGTTGTCCCGCCACTCGTTGTCCCGGACCTTGAGGGAGCCCGCACCTCGTAGCCAGGGGTAGCGCTCTTCGATCTTGTTGTCGACGCCGGCGCTCCCGAGGCCGACGGCCTCCTGCGGCGCAGACACGGCAATGACCTCCGGCTTGTGGTGGGTGCGCTTGTCGATGAGGAAGATCGCGAAAGAGCCGCCATCGAGTGGCTTAGGCGGGTCCTGCCAGGAAATCCGGCCGAGCACCAGCTGGTCGCGTCCGGAGGCCAGCGGCGCGTCGGCATTCTCGCCGAGCGCAGTCCGAGCCTCTTCGTAGCTGACGAACCTGACTGAGGACTTGATGGCCAGCGCTTCCGGACCGTACGGCGGGTGGTTGTGCCACTAGCTCCAAGCAAAGACGGCCACCACCGCCAGGATGACCGCCAGGATGACCGCCACCACGGACCGAGTCCTTCGCCACGTCATGCGCGACAGTGAACCACGCGATCACCGAGCTCCCGAGGTGGCCCAAGCCGACAGTTGAGGCACCGACCCGTACAGCCATCCGTACAGCCAAGACCACCAGCCAACGCCGACACCATCCGACAGTGACGGACGGGTTGAGCAGGGGAACGGCTCCCCCACCAGCCCGCTCCGATCTTCTTCTAAACCCCAGGCCCGGCCGTCGAGAAATCCGCTGTTGGCGGCACTGCGCCAACTTGCCGAGCTGGTGTCATTCCTTCACGCGCCGCGGCGTCTCCGCCACAAGGTCCTCAGCACGCCGACGTCGGAACTCCACCACAGTCAGTGCGGTTGCGGCCAAGAGCGCCAGTGGAACCAGGACCAGGAGGTAGACGGCCCAGGGCGTGATGAACCCCAGGAGGGAGCACGCGACCACGACGATGGGCCATGACCACGCCAGGATGCCCGGTCCCCAGAACCGCCACGGCGACGCCCCTGGTACTGCCTCCCACGAGTTCAGGCGGCCGAGCAGTGCACTGATCACGCTTGACCACACGCACAGCAGAATCAGGATGCATACAAACGGACCTAGGCCTTCGGGCACGGCAAGATTGTTTGGCCCCGCCCAGTAAAAGCGCAAGGGCGGAAGGTCCTCAGCGCTCCGAGGTGACCGCGCCTGCGCGACGGTCCGCATCTGGTCCGCAAGAGGTCGACGGGCAGCGGGGGAGTGGTGTGAGACGTCGAGAGGTGTTTTCGCTGCTGAGCCGCCGTGCGCCCAGGTTGGTGGGACGGGCAGTTTGATCTCATAATCCCTCGGTCGCAGGCTCGACGTCGAACGGCTGAAGTGCCGCCTCGTCGTGGTGCCGTACCGTGCGGCCATGGGAACGCTGGACGTAGCTTTCGCCGTCGGCACCGGCGTTGTTGCTGGCCTGAACGTCGCCGTCGGTGTTGCGATGCTGGTGCGCAGCCGCCACCAGCCCGGTGCGATTCGCTGGCGAGGGCAGTGGCTGGTCGCACCCCGGCTCGCCTCCTGCGCCTATCTGTGCCTCGGGCTGTTCTTCGCCATCATGGCCCTTAGCGATGTCCTCTTCGAGCGTGGAAGCAAGGGCGACGACCTCATGTTCCTCGTAGGAATGGTGTTCGCCGCCGCGACCATCGTCACCGGCGTCATGTGGCTGCACCGGCGGAGTAGGACAGCGCCCGCAGCTGAACGTTGACCCCAGCCTGACCCAGCAGCATGACAGCAGCCGCCATCGGATGAACGCCGGCTATGGGTCAGTGACGGAGCGAAGCGGGTAGCGGCCCACACCGGACGGTCCTACGAATCAGATGCCCGCACACCTGGCCTGCCTCAGTCCTCATCCAGTCCTCGAGAGGTCGACCTTCGACCGCTGACGCTGAGAAGTGCCGAGAGTGGTTTCCGCAGGCCAAACCAGGTTCGGGCAGGTAGACCGTGGTGGGCAACTTGATCTCGTAATGCGTAGGTCGACGGATCGATTCCGTCAGGCGGCTCCAGAGTAAGGCCCAGGTCACCGGCTAGATCGCCGACCATGACCTGGGCCTTTCCATGGCGCTCAAGAGCCGAGCAGCCAGCCGAGCAGCCAACATGTCACGCACTCGACCACAGCGTCCCCTCCAGCCGTGACCCGGCTTCCCGTGCGATCTCCGGGGCCACATGTGCCGACGCTGGCCGCCGTGTGCCTCAGGTCGTGGAGGCGAACCTGCCGGAGGTCCGCCTGTCGGATGATCTACCGGTACGAGCGGTAGTCGTTGGGTGGATGGACCGGGGTACCAAGGCTCTTGGCGAGGACCGGGCCGGCGTCGGCACAACGGTCCGTTCTGCCGCCTGGCTCCACAGTGGCCGCAGGTCTACGACTACCCGACGAGGAGATCCGCTGAGCGGCGACCCCGCTGACGACTGTTGCGCAGCTTGACGCCTCGCTCAACTCCGGCGAAGCGATTCCACCGACTGGCCAGGACGCCAGCTACCTGCCGGCTGTACTCGATGGTTCCTTGCTGGCTCGCTCGGTCGCATGCCGCCTCCCGCTCTTTGCGACTCAACCAGGGCGATGACTGCTGCCACGATGGTTTCGGTGGCCGGAACTCCCTCGTCTGAGGTGTCGATCTCAACGACGGCGTCGACTCCCTCCGGCGGTTCGAAAATCGACCGCTTCATCTCGCCCCGCTGAAACAGAGATAGGAGCTGCTGGTCGATTCCCCCGCCTTCGGCCGCCCGAGCAGCAAGTCGCCGGCCGATGACCGCCTCCTGGGCGACGACGTGAACAGCCAGCACTCGGGTACCGCACGCGAGCAATACAGCTAGCAGCTCATGGGACAACACCGAGGACTCTACGACGAGGCTCACTCCCGAGGCCGCGAGCAGCCGGACTGCGTCGACCATCACGGCTTCAGCGCGGAGGCTGAAGGGACCGCCGGCAACGTGGAAGTCCCGCTCGAGCCGGACGCCGCCGTCCTCGGCGACGCAGGCGGAGGACAGCCCAAGACCTGTCTTGATCTCGTCCCGAGTCAGGAACGGGATACCCAAGCGGCCAGCCGTTGCAGAGGCAATGGTGGTCTTCCCAGCGCCCGGACACCCGCACACGACGACCACCACCGGCCGTTCCCTCACCAACATCCACCGATCCTGGCATACCCGCAGACGTACTCTCGACGTGCCGAGCGTGAACACCAAGGCCGTCACGGGCCACCCATGGGCCAGAAGCAGCGGCCTGCAGCGGTCATGAGCAGGCACCAGAGCCAATTAGCTCGGCCACTGACCTTAGGCGTGTTGGCCATCACGACCGGTTGAGCATGCTCTTCCAAACCGACGGTTCCCGCCCAGTAGGTATCGTCATAACGTGGTGGACAAAGCCGGCCCCGTCACCGTCGGCGCTCTGTCCCCTCGGTATCCGTCAAGTCAAATGAGACAGTTGATGTCAGGTCTTCTGTAGTTCTGCGGCTGGTTGGTTGATCCAGCTGCGGTCGGGGATCTGGGGTG
>NZ_QGKS01000284.1 GCF_003172935.1 Micromonospora sicca
GGACGCAGGGGCGCTGCGAGGGGGTCCCGGCCCGTTCGCCTTTCTCCGGAGGTGCGGGCCGGGACGCAGGGGCGCTGCGAGGGGGTCCCGGCCCGTTCGCCTTTCTCCGGAGGTGCGGGCCGGGACGCAGGGGCGCTGCGAGGGGGTCCCGGCCCGTTCGCCCGCTCGGGGTGCGGCCGGGGCCGCCAGGGGATCGCCGAGGTGGTGGGGTCCGTGGCGGCTGGAAACCGTCAGATCGGGGAAGTGGCGCGGGCCGGGAGGCGTGGTTCAGCGGATGCGGCGGTTCTCCCGGACCAGGCCGCCCTCGCACCAGTCGTGGTAGACGAAGAGATCCGGCCGGGCCAGCAGCACGCGGCTGTTGTGCGCCCAGTTGCGCATCAGCTCGTCGCCGCCCCGTTCGGCCTGCTCGACCAGCTTCCGGAAGCGGCGCTTCGGGTGGGCCCGGAAGTTCGTCCGGATGCCGTCGGCGGCGTAGATGTAGAGGCAGTGCATTGCGAACCGCCGGGCCGGGCAGGCCGGGTCCATCGCGAGCTCGAAGAGCGTCGTCACCAGGTGGTCGCCGGCGACCAGCAGGTCCCAGTCCGGGGGCATCGAGGCCAGCGGCACGGAATCCGGCTGGTACGCCCAGGCCCGTAGCTCCGTCGGTGACGGATCAACGGGGTTGGCAAAGCCGTGGAACGTCGACTCCTGCACGCTCACCGGCCAACCTTCCGCTACCGCTGGCGGGGGCACCGGCCACCCGCAGACCCTGGCTGCTGGGGCGACACGGTAACGCGGTTTCGCTCGGCGGCGGAAGACCTGTCCGGGACCGATTCGGCAACGGACGGCCGGGCCGGGTCCACCGTACGGCCGACCCGGCCCGGAAAGCATCGACCGGCGTCAGTCAGCCGCCGGGGCCGGCTCCGGCCGGCGGAGCTGGCTGCGCCGCCGCAGCCAGCGCTTGAACCAGGGGAAGTCGGGCAGCCGGGCCAGCATCGGCCCGGTCACCACGGTGATCAGCACGTACGCCGTGGCGAGCGCCGCCAGCCGGGGCTCCACCGGCTGGGCGGCGGCGACCGCCAGCCCGGCGATGACGATGGAGAACTCGCCGCGCGGGGTGAGCGCGAACCCGGCCCGCCAGCGACCGGGTTCGGCGATCCCGGCCCGCCGGGCGGCCAGGTAGCCGGTGAGCAGCTTGGTTCCCATGGTCACCACGGCCAGCGCCAGCGCCGGCAGCAGCACCGGCGGCATGTCCAGCGGGTCGGTGACCAGGCCGAAGAAGACGAAGAAGACCGCGGCGAAGAGGTCCCGCAGCGGGGAGAGCAGCTCGGTGGCGTGGTGCGCGACCGGCCCGGAGAGCGCGATGCCGACCAGGAAGGCGCCGACCGCCGCGGAGACCTGGAGCTTGGCGGCCACACCGGCGACCAGCAGGGTCAGGCCCAGCACCCCGAGCAGCAGGGCCTCCGGATCCTTGGCGGACAACGCCGCGGAGATCAGGTGGCCGTACCGGATGGCGACCGCCAGCACGAGCACCACGGTGAGCACCGCGACGGCCAGGGCGATCCCGCCCGTGACCAGGCCGACGCCGGCCAACAGCGCGGTGACCAGCGGCAGGTAGAGCGCCATCGCCAGGTCCTCGATCACCAGCACGGAGAGGATCACCGGGGTCTCCCGGTTACCGACCCGGCCCAGGTCGCCGAGGACCTTGGCGATCACCCCGGACGAGGAGACCCAGGTGACGCCCGCGAGCACCACCGCGGCCACCCAGCCCCAGCCGAGCAGCAGCGCGAACCCGAAGCCGGGCAGGGCGTTGAGCGCCGCGTCGATCAAGCCGGCCGGGGCCGCCGAGCGGAGGTTGCCGACCAGTTCGTTGGCGCTGTATTCGAGGCCGAGCATGACCAGCAGCAGGATCACGCCGATCTCCGCGCCGACGGCGAAGAACTCCTCGCTGGCGTTCAGCGGCAGCAGGCCGCCGTGACCGAAGGCGAGGCCGGCGAGCAGGTAGAGCGGGATCGGGGAGACGCCGAACCGACGGCTGAGCCGGCCGAGGAGGCCGAGCAGGAGCAGCAGCGCGCCGACCTCGACGAGCAGTGTGGTGGTTTCGTGCATCCGCCTCAGCCGTCCGGGTCACTGTCGGCGAGGACGGCGGTCACCCCGTCGAGACCCTGCCGGGTCCCGACCACGACCACCACGTCACCGGCCGCGAAGCGGAAGGTGGGATCGGGCGAGACGATCACCTCGCCCTGCCGCAGCACCGCCACGATGGAGGCGCCGGTGCGGGTACGCGCCCTGGTGTCGCCGAGCCGCTTGTTGACGTACTTCGAGCCGGCCGGGATGGCGATCTGCTCGGTGAGCAGCCCGGCGGCCTGCTCGCGCAGCCCGGAGAGCTGGCCGAGCATCAGCGACGCGCCGAGGATGTCGGCGAGCGCCTCGGCCTCGTCGTCGGTGAGCGGGATGTCGGCCTGGCAGGCGTCCGGATCGTCCGGGTCGTACAGGACGAGGTCCCGGCGGCCGTTGCGGTGGGAGACCACCCCCAGCCGGCGGCCCGATTCCGTCACCAGATCGTGACGTACGCCGATCCCCGGCAGGGCAGTCTGTTCGACACGTACTCGCACCCAGGTAAGGCTACTGTGCCCCGGAGGTTGGATTGAGTCCGCGAAGATCTTCTTCGCTGGTCGCGTTGCTCGTGCTGTTCGCGGCGGCGGCGGCCTGGACGATCGTCGACGCGGGGCAGCCGGCACCGCACCCGTTCTTTCCGGCGGCCCCGCCGCGGACCGCCGACCCGGTCGAGGTTCGCCGCGTTCAGCTCGCCGTCGCCAACGGGTACGACCGGCCGTACGTCGAGTTCGGCGACGCCCTCCACGGGTACGCCCTCTTCGCTTCCTGCGGCGGGCAGCCGCCCGCGCCGGACTGTCCGGCACTGCTCCTCGCCACCGCGGACGGCGGGCGGTCCTGGCACCGGGTCCCGCATCCCCGCCCGCTGGCGAGTGGGCAGCGGCTCGAGGTCACGGTGGACGTGCCGGTCCTCTTCGTGCCGGGGGACGGCTGGTACTTCTCCCTGGACGGCGGGAGCAGCTTCCGGCACGAGCGCGGCGCGACCCTGCCCCCGGTGGTACGGGCGCTGCGCAGCCAGGTCCAGGTCGACGACCGCACCGGCCGGCTCGTCAGGTGGCACGGGGGTGTCTGGCGGCCGCTGCCGGTCCAGCCGCCCCTGTCCCGTCCGCAGAGCGTGTACGGCAGCGACGGGCTGGTGGTGGCGGCCTCCGTCGCCAACGGGCGACCGGTGCTCGCCGTCTCGTTCGACGCGGGCGCCCACTGGCGCCGGCCCCGGGTGGCGACCCCGGACGGGGAGATTGTGGGGATCCGGGTGGCGCCGTCGGTGCGCGGCGACGTCTGGCTGATCGGTGAGCGGCGGGATCCGGGCGGATTCCCCGCCCTCTGGCACTACGACGGCGACTGGCGACCGCTGATGGTGGACCGCTACCCCGAGCCCTTCGTGTCGCTGGTGCCCTTCGGCGAGGGCCGATTGGCGGTGAGTGGCCCCGACGGCGGGGTCTGATCACCGCCCCCGGCGGTCACTACATCGACGAGTCGTGGCCGCTGCGGGGAAACCACCGGCTGACCCTCCTCTTCGACGGCACGCTGCTGGCACGCGGACCGGAGGACGTGCTGCTGGGCGACCGCGATGGTGACCACTGGGTACGGGTGATCCTGGAGCGGCGGCGCCCGTCGACGGACAAGTGACCGGGTCACATCGCTACCCCTCCCGATGTCGATAGGACAGTCTGTTCACACGTACTCGCACCCAGGTGAGGCCGGCTACGGTGTGCTGGAGGCGCCATGGATCGGCGAACAGCCCGCTCGGTGACCGCACTGCTGTTCGTGCCGGTCCTGGCGGCCTGTTCGATCGGGGACGTCCGCCGGCCGCCGCCGAGCCCGGCGTCCGCGTCGCACCGCCCGGTCGTGACCGCACCGGCGCCGCCCCGGGTCGTCGGCTTCGACGAGGTACGCCACGTCCGGGTCGCCGTCCCCCAGCGGTACGACCAGCCGTTCGTCGAGTTCGCCGACGCGCAGCACGGCTACGCGATCTTCGCCGCCTGTGCCGGGCAGCCGCCCGGTCGCGGGTGCCCCGCACTGCTCTACGCCACCGTCGACGGTGGACACTCCTGGCGGGCGCTGCGGCATCCCCGTCCGGTCGCGCAGGACCAGCAGCTCTACGCGGTACCGGGGGCGCTGGTGCTGCTCGCCGAGCCGTACGGCTGGTACACCTCGACCGACGGCGGCGCCACCTTCGCTCACACCACCGGCGCGGAGCCGCTGCCGCTGGTGGCGGCGAGGGGCGACTACCAGGTCATCGAGGGCCTGGGCGAAGTCGGTGAGTGGGACGGCCGGCAACTGCGCCCACTGGCCGTCCAGCCGTCCGTGCGCGGGCTGAACACAGTCGGGCACTACGGCGACCTGATCGTGGCGGCCGGTGCGGCCGCCGGCCGGCCGTACGCCGCGGTGTCGCGGGACCGGGGGCGGCACTGGCTGAGCAGCGCGGTGCCGTTCTCCGGCGACGAGGTGGGGATGGTGCGGATCGCCTTCGCCCCCGACGGCGCGGGCTGGCTGATCGGGGAGCGGCCGGACCGGACCCGCTTCCCGGCGCTGTGGCGCTTTGTCCGTTCACGGTCCTGGGAGCCGGAGCCGGCCGTCGGGCATCCCGCGCAGGCCCGGTCGGTGGCGCCGATCGGGGTCGGGTTGTTGGCGGTGACCGGGCCCGACGGCGCGGGCATGGTGGCCGGGGGCCGTTACTACCACCTCGACTGGCCGCTCACGGCGGAGCACTACCTCACGGTGCTCGCCGACGGCACGATCGCCGCCCGTGGACCGGACGACGTCATCCTCGGCACCGGGTGGACCGCCAACCGGCGCTGGGCCAAGGTGACCCTGGTGAAAGGGTGAGCCAGGTCACACCGTTGGAGTTGAGCGGAATAGGCTCAACTCTGGTTGTGTCCTTCCTAGTGGACACGCCGATCCGGGGGAGCCCATGAACACGGAACGTCTCACCACCAAGAGCCGCGAGACCATCACCGGCGCCGTCGCGCTGGCGAACGAGCGCGGCCACGCCACGGTGGAGCCGTGGCACCTGCTGCTGTCGCTGCTGGACACCGAGGGCTCGACCGCCGCCGGCCTGCTGCGCGCCGTCGGGGCCGACCCCGCCGAGCTGCGCCGGACCGCCCAGCGTGCGGTCGACGCGCTGCCCGCCGCGCGCGGCTCCAGCATCGCCGAGCCCACCCTGGCCCGCGAGTTCGTCAACGCCATCGGCGCCGCCGAGCAGATCGCCCGGCCGCTGGGCGACGAGTACACCTCCACCGAGCACCTGCTCGCCGGCCTGGCCCGGGTGGGTGGCGCGGTCTCCGGCGCGCTGAAGTCCGTCGGCGCCACCGAGGAGAACCTGGTCGCCGCGTTCCCGAGCGTCCGCGGCGGCGACCGGCGGGTGACCACGGCCGACCCCGAGCAGACCTACCAGGCGCTGGCCAAGTACGGCGTCGACCTGACCGCCAGCGCCCGCGACGGCAAGATCGACCCGGTGATCGGCCGGGATTCGGAGATCCGCCGGGTGATCCAGGTGCTGTCCCGGCGTACCAAGAACAACCCGGTGCTGATCGGTGAGCCCGGCGTCGGCAAGACCGCGATCGTCGAGGGCCTGGCCCAGCGGATCGTCGCCGGTGACGTGCCCGAGTCGCTGCGGGACAAGAAGCTGGTGTCGCTGGACCTCGGCGCGATGGTGGCCGGCGCGCAGTACCGCGGCCAGTTCGAGGAGCGGCTGAAGTCCGTCCTGGAGGAGATCAGGAACTCCAACGGGCAGGTCATCACCTTCCTCGACGAGCTGCACACCGTCGTCGGCGCCGGCAAGGGCGAGGGCTCGATGGACGCCGGCAACATGCTCAAGCCGATGCTGGCCCGCGGCGAGCTGCGGATGGTCGGCGCGACCACCCTGGACGAGTACCGCGAGCACATCGAGAAGGACCCGGCGCTGGAGCGCCGCTTCCAGCCGGTGCTGGTCGGCGAGCCGACCATCGAGGACACCATCGGCATCCTGCGCGGCCTCAAGGAGCGCTACGAGGTCCACCACGGCGTCCGCATCACCGACGCCGCGCTGGTGGCCGCCGCCTCCCTCTCCGACCGCTACATCACCGACCGGTTCCTGCCGGACAAGGCGATCGACCTGGTCGACGAGTCCGCGTCCCGGCTCCGCATGGAGATCGACTCGCGGCCGGTCGAGGTGGACGAGATCGAGCGGGCGGTGCGCCGGCTCGAGATCGAGGAGATGGCGCTGGCCAAGGAGCCGGACGCCGCCTCCGCCGAGCGGCTGGAGCGGCTGCGCAAGGAGCTGGCCGACAAGCGCGAGCAGCTCACCGTGCTCTCCGAGCGCTGGCAGTTGGAGAAGAGCCACATCACCAAGCTCTCCACCGCCAAGGAGGAGCTGGAGCGGCTCAGCGGCGAGGCCGAGCGGGCCGAGCGCGACGGCGAGCTGGAACGCGCCGCCGAGCTGCGGTACGGCCGGATCCCCGCGCTCAAGACCGACCTGGCCCGGGCGGAGGAGGAGCTGGCCCGGCTCCAGGCCGACGGCGCGATGCTCAAGGAGGAGGTCGGCGCCGACGACATCGCCACCGTGGTCGCCTCCTGGACCGGCATCCCCGCCGGACGGCTGCTCGAGGGTGAGACCGCGAAGCTGCTCCGGATGGAGGAGTCGCTGCGCGCCCGCGTGGTCGGCCAGTCCGAGGCGGTCGGCGCGGTCTCCGACGCGGTCCGCCGCGCCCGGGCCGGCGTCGCCGACCCGGACCGACCGACCGGCAGCTTCCTCTTCCTCGGCCCGACCGGGGTCGGCAAGACCGAGCTGGCCAAGGCGCTCGCCGGGTTCCTCTTCGACGACGAGCGGGCCATGGTCCGCATCGACATGAGCGAGTACGGCGAGAAGCACTCCGTGGCCCGCCTGGTCGGCGCCCCGCCCGGGTACGTCGGCTACGAGGAAGGCGGCCAGCTCACCGAGGCGGTGCGCCGCCGGCCGTACTCGGTGATCCTGCTGGACGAGGTGGAGAAGGCCCACCCCGACGTCTTCGACATCCTGCTCCAGGTGCTCGACGACGGCCGGCTCACCGACGGCCAGGGCCGCACGGTGGACTTCCGCAACGCGATCCTGATCCTCACCTCCAACCTCGGGTCGTCGGTCATCAGCGACCTGACGTTGGCCGAGGAGCAGCGCCGCGAGGGGGTGCTGGCGGTGGTCCGCTCGCACTTCAAGCCGGAGTTCCTCAACCGCCTCGACGACATCGTGGTCTTCGCGGCGTTGCGCGGTGACGACCTGCGCGCCATCGTCGACATCCAGCTCGACCGGATGCGCCGCCGGCTGGCCGACCGCCGGCTCGGCCTGGAGATCACCGAGGCGGCCCGCACCTGGCTCGCCGAGCACGGGTACGACCCGATCTACGGCGCCCGCCCGCTGCGTCGCCTGGTGCAGTCGGCCATCGGCGACCAGCTCGCCAAGGCGCTGCTCGCCGGCCAGATCCGCGACGGCGACACTGTCAAGGTCGACCTTGCGGACAGCAAGGACTCCCTGGCGGTCACCGCCGCCTGACCCCGTCCCCACCCGGCCGGGTTCCGCCTCCCGCGGGACCCGGCCGGGTGGGGACGGGGTCAGGCGGCGGTGACC
>NZ_QGKS01000404.1 GCF_003172935.1 Micromonospora sicca
TCACAACCCAGCGGGCAGGTCGTGGCTTTCCCAGCACCCGCACCGGGGGCCGGCAGACCCTGACCCGACCGTCGCTCGCCACGACGGCCGGCCCGGACCGCCTCGCTCTTGGGGCTGGCCGCCAGCAGGGTCGAGGTGAGAACCACCAAGGTCACGTGCGCTGTCATGCCGCAAAGCGCTCGCTAAGCGTTACAGCAGGCGGTGCTCCCGGCGTCCCCCGCCGATGGCCGGTGTCCAGTGACCCGCGCGATGATCACGCCTGGGCTGGACGCGGATACTTGGCGCATGGCCCGGGTCGCTTCGGCAGTTGACGCCGTGCGGCGGTTCGCCGCCGCCCTGCACGACATCCGTGGTCGACTACTCGCCGATCTGTCCCCTATCGCAGACATCGCCGATCTGCTGGCAGCGGTCCGCTCGCGTCGCGAGTTGCCCTGCGAGGGCGTTACTCGCAGCGGAATCGCGTACACCGTCCATTGGG
Organism: Micromonospora sicca; assembly: GCF_003172935.1. Lineage (GTDB taxonomy): Bacteria > Actinomycetota > Actinomycetes > Mycobacteriales > Micromonosporaceae > Micromonospora > Micromonospora sicca. The sequence continues at coordinate 479 of NZ_QGKS01000404.1, forward strand.
CGGGGTGCCGGATGATCAGCTCCGACGGCCGTGAGGTGGACGTCGACCTGGTTACCGACCCCTTGCTCGGGCGCGACGTTGAAGCATTCGACGCCTGGCGAATCCGCTGGTTCCTCGACGAGGCGGCCGATGACGGCTACCGCCATGAGGACATCGTCATCGCCTGTTCCCACCTTGCCCGCGAGGGTGCCCTACGCGAGGTGGTTGAAGGCCGCTGGTTCACGCTGCCGGACACTCTGGGTGGCCCTGCATGAGCCGTCCACACGCGCAACCCACCCGCCGTCCGTCTTGAAGCAGCGCACTCGCACGTATCCGGATCTGCCGCTGGTCGGGCGCTGACAGCCCGCCGAGCGGGGCACGTCCGACTCTGCCGATGTGCGTGCGCGCCGCTTAGGTGTCTGTGGCGTCGGCGGACAGTGGCGGTCACGGATTTACCCGGTGGCCCGACCACAGGTCGCTCCGGCGCTGGCGGCCCTGGACGGGCTAATTGCCAGCGGCGAGTCCGGCAAGTCCCGCTTCGGCGCACTCGTCGTCTTGTTGCGGCAGTCCGCCGCTGACTGCAATGGCGCCCAAGGCGGTGTCGGCTCGCCGGTTCAGCATCGAACCCGCGCCAGCCAGGATCGGCCGGCCCGCCGCCCGATCGATCTAGCTGAAGAGGGCGGGCCATGCCTCCTGCATCTGGCGCAGTGCCGCGCCGTCGCGACGGATCAGAGCCACACTGGCCGCTTTGTGCTTGGCAATTTCGGCCGACAGCGGCGGCGCGCCGTCCATGCGGCCGAGGGCCTGCAGGTGGCCGCCCTCATCGACGATGGCGACCGTGATGTGGGTGCCCAGATCCATGGCCCGCTGATGCGCGCCGTTGATCAGCTCGTGGGCCTCGCGGAGCGTGAGTGGCATGACTCTCCCTTTAGTGGACGGCTGTCCTTGCATGGATGACTGTATTCTCATGGTCGACCGTAGCGCAAGATCCCACGACTGGAATGATCTGCCCATGGACAGCACGCCCACTACTCGTTCAGCCGCTCCTCGCCGCCCGAATGCCCGGGGCCAGGGTGAGCTGCTGCGGGAAGAGATCGTTTCCTGTGCGGTACACATGCTCGACGAGCTTGCCGACGATGAAGCGCTGTCCCTGCGCGCGATCGCGCGCGCACTATCGATCTCTCCGACCTCGGTCTATCTGTACTTCCCGGACCGCGATGCGCTCGTGCTGGCCGCCATGCAACGCTGCCACGAAGACATGCTGCAAACCGCTTCCGGTGCGGAGGCGAGGTACGAGGCCCCGGCGTCGCGGCTGCGCGCGCGGATCCTGGCACAGGCGGCCTGGGCGCAGGAACATGCCGGCCTCTACAAGGTGATGCACGAGAGCAAGGCCAGCCGACGTCCCGGCATGCCGTTCAAAGAGGTACTGCTGGCACGGACCGCGGCTGCCATACAGGAGTGCATGAATGCCGGGGCCGCCCCGCCTGGTGATCCACTCACCCTGGCGCTCGATCTCCGTGCCGCGGTGATCGGCATGCTCTCGCTACGGATCAACGAGCCCAACCTGCCGTGGCCACCCCTCGCGGAGCAGGTCGACCGATTTCTTACTAAGCTCGTCGGACTCCCACCACCGACGCAGACTGACGACCGTGGTCTCTGATCAGCGGAGTCCTACCCGCCACACCGATCGGCGCCGGCTTCCTGATCTGCCGCCGAGCGGGCGTCAGGGCCGCACCCGCGAGACCGACAAGTCAGCCGACCGCTCGTGCCGATGTCCGCTAGTTGCTCCTGGGCGGCGGTCTGGAATGCTTCGCCCATGCCTTCCTACCCGCCTACCTTCGCCGACCAGGTCGTCGCACAGCCAGCCCGTGCCCAGTTCGAGGCGTTCCTCGACGAGCACCGCGGCGCGCTCAACGGCTGCTTGGACGGGCTGACAGAGGAACAGGTGCGCCGATCGTTGGTGGCCTCCCGGACCACGCTGCTGGGTCTTGTGAAGCACGCGACTTTCGTCGAGAAGGTCTGGTTTGACGAAGCCGTCACGTGCCGGTCGCGCGCTGAGATCGGCATCCCTGCGACGTCAGACGAGTCGTTCATCCTCGATGACAACGACACGATCGCCACCGTCCAGCACGCACACCGCGAAGCCTGCGAAGCATCACGCCATGCGACGCCATCCCTGGGTCTGGACGACATCCTTCACGGGCACCGGCGGGGCCCGCTTCCGCTGCGGTGGGTGTATCTCCACGTGCTGCGCGAGCTCGCCGAGCACTGTGGGCACGCAGACATTCTTCGAGAGCAGCTCATCAACGAGTAGTGCGCGGACGTCCGCTCATGCCGCGAGGCGTGCGCCGCAGAGAGACGGATGCCGAGCAAGCCCGACCGCGACGAGAACGGCTGCCCATACTGGCAGGGCTGGTTCGAGCAGGCGGGTGGAAGACAAGGGGCGGCAAGGGATGACCACCAAGATCGTCCAACTGTGGGCCGAGGGTCTCGCGCCGGGGTGGGACGGCCTCTACCGGGCGGACGGGTCTGCACGCGCCGTCGAGATGGGCGGCGGAGCGAGGCTGGACTGGTTCGATCTCGGCCCGCCGCTCGACCTTGACGTCATGCTGGACGAGGACCCCGACAACGTAACCCACGTCGGCCTCCTTCGCGGCGCGGACGCCCCCATACCGGGCGGCTCCGGTTACGTCTGCGGCGGCGACGGAGCCCACGGCTCCGAAGGCTTCTTCGCCCGGCTGGACAAGGACCGCAACCTGATGTGGATCGCGGCGCTGACCGACTCCAACCCGTTCGAGAAGGCGGAGGTGCACGGCTGGCTGGCCACGTTCACCAACAACTTGGGCAACTCGGTGACGGTCTACCTCAACCATCCCGACTTCGCCTGAGCCTCTGGCGCATCGGCAACTGGTGGGAGCAGGCCCCGGGTCCGGTGGCGCCACCTCGTACCTGCTGAACGCGGGATGGTCGGCGCCGGGCGATGCCGGACGTGGAAGGCACCGCGAACTGTTACGCCGTCTCCTTGAGCATGGTGCGGCTCGGATGACGCGGTTGGGCCGAGCACCCATCGGCTGCGGTCCGGGGCCACGGACCGTCACGATGCCTTGGCTACGGGCATCCGGACCTGCCGAGATGAGTTCGTTGCAATCGAGGTGGATTGCATGGCTTGAGCTAGGTCTGCCAGCGCTGGGGTTAGCGTTACGCCTGTGAACGGTCGCCGGCATGTCCGTTCTCGTTGACAGGCGGGGAAGCAGCGGCAAGGTTGCTTTGGACGACCCTCGTTGTGGGTGGTCGTCGCCCAGCAGCCGCCGCGGGTTCACGGAGGGTGTCGCGGTTATCGCGGTGACCTGTTCGCCCGGCCAAAACGTGGGCATGTAGGTTGCCGCGGATCTTGTCGGCTCAGTGGCGTAGGCGAACGCGCTGGTTCTCAGTCCGATGTTGCGCCGTCCTTCTCAAGATCCTGTCGCTTCTTCGGTCGGTGGATTGCGTCGTCGGGTTGGTGCGGTGTCCGTTGGGAGTTGGTCCGGGGCTGATCCTTGTGCGGCTCGGAGGAATCGGGTTCCCCAGTCTCGGAGGTGGTCGGTGAATTCCGGGGGGCTGAGCACCTCGAATTCAGCGCCGATGTTGCCCAGTGCTTGGGTGGGCCAGTCCATGCTGGCGGATACCATGGTGAGACGGCAGTGTTGGCTGTCGATGTGTTCGATCGTGCCCCATTGCCCGGCGACCCGGCGGACGTGTTCGGCGGATGCGTGGACCAGGGCCTGCACGGTGTGTGCTGGGGGGACGCCGGTGGAGGTGCGCACGAACTGGGCGGCGTCGTCGGCGGGAAGGGGGCGTGGACGGAATCTCGTTCCGGCGCTGCGCGGGTTGGTCAGTCGGTCGAGGCGGAAGCTGCGCCAGCCGTGTCGGGTCAGGTCGTAGGCGGCCAGGTACCAGCGGCCGCCGAGCGCGACAAGGCGGTGGGGTTCGACTTCTCGTTCGGTGTCGGGGCCGCCGCGTGCGGTGTAGCGAAATCGCAGCCGTTCCTCGTCCCGGCAGGCTTGGGCGATCACCGTGAGCACTTCGGCGGGCACGACCGGTCCCGCGGCCGTGGGCGAGATGGTCATTGCGCGTAGCGCGTTGACCCGGGCACGGAGACGCGGCGGGAGGACCTGCACCACTTTGGTCAGCGCGCGCACCGCCGCGTCTTCGATCCCGGCGATTCCGCTCTGGGTGGCGTCGCCCATGCCGACCGCCAGCGCGACGCCTTCCTCGTCGTTGAGCAGCAGCGGCGGCAGGACCGCACCGGGTGCCAACTGGTAACCGCCGTCGGTGCCTCGGGAGGCGTGCACCGGGTAGCCGAGTTCCCGCAGCCGGTCGACATCGCGGCGCAGGGTGCGTTCTGAGATCCCCAGGCGGTCGGCCAGATCGGCGCCGGACCAGTGGCGGTGAGTCTGCAGCAACGACAGCAGCCGGAGCGTTCGGGAACTGGTGTTGGCCATGTCGCGATCTTCGCACGGGCTTCCGGTCAGAAAGTGACCGGAAGTCGGTCTAGCGTCATTCTCATGATCACTCGTGAGATTCAGCTGACCACCCAGATCGCTGGCGTACCCGGCCGGGAGCATTTCACCGTTGTCGAGACCGAGATCGGCGGCGAGGTCGTCGTCCGCACCGACTACCTGGGGCTGGCCGCCACATACCTCGAGCTCATGCGCTCCGACTGCCAGCTGCCGATCCCGGCCTGGCAGCCGGGCCAGCGCATCGGCGTCACGGCCATCGGCACGGTGCTGTGGTCGGCCAGCCCGGATCTGCGGGAGGGCGACCTGGTCCAGTCGATGAGCGGCTGGAGTACGCATTCCGCCGGGCCGGCCGCCTCGTATGTCAAGCTGGACCGCGACGCGTACCCGGATCCGAGCTACCACCTCGGCCAGGGACCGACCGCCTACTACGGCATGGCAGACGTGGCCAAGGTCGGCCGTGGCGATGTCGTGTTCGTCTCCGGCGCGGCCGGCGGCGTCGGCTCCCTGGCCGCCCAGATCGCCCGCAATCTGGGCGCCTCGAAGGTCATCGGCAGTGCGGGCAGCCAAGCCAAGGCGGACTACCTGGTCCGCGAGCTCGGTATCGACGCCGCATTCGACTACCACCAGGATCCGGTCGCCGCACTGAAGGAACTGGCACCCGAGGGAATCACGGTCTTCTTCGACACCGTCGGCGGCACGCTCTACGAGGCCGCGCTCGAGGTCGCCGCGCCGGGAGCGCGGTTCGCGTTGTGCGGATCGCTGTCCACCCAACTGGGTGCGGCGGCGCAGCGATTCCCCGAACCCGACCAGGCTGCCGCCGCAGCCAAGGGGATCGAGCTGCTGCCGTTCTCCTGCTACCACACGCCCGACCAGATCGCCGCATGGCACACCCACTTCAGGGCCTGGCTCGACCAGGACAGGTTCGTCTTCCCGCAGACGGTCGTCGAGGCCGGCATCGACGCCGTGCCCGATGCCTTCCTGTCGCTGTTGCGAGGCGGCTACCGCGGCAACGTTTCGTTGCGGCTGGCATGACGCTGCTGTCGCGACGCGCCCTCAACCGGGCACTGCTGCAGCGCCAGTTCCTGCTGGAACGCACCGACCAGGTGCCGCTTGACGTGATCCGGCGTCTGGTCGCCCTGCAGGCACAGGAACCGAACTGGCCCTACGTCGGGCTGTGGAGCCGGATCCGCGGGTTCACCCACGCCGACCTGACCACCCTGCTGGCCGATGGGCAGGTCGTGCGCTCCAGCCTTCTGCGCAGCACCCAGCACATCGCCGCAGCCGACGATTTCCGTCGGCTGCGGCCCCTGCTGCAACCCGTCCTCGACCGCACCGCGAACTCGCCGTACTTCCGGCGCAACAGCAACCGGCTGCCTACCGAGACGCTGATGGCCGACGGACGTGCGCTGCTGGACGCCGGACCGCTCGCCCGTAAAGAACTCGCCCAACGCCTCGCCGCCCGCCACCCGGGCCGCGACGGCCGGATCCTCGCCGGCGAATTCGAACTACGCACCCCGCTCATCCACGATCCCACCACCGCATCCTGGGGCAGCTGGGGTAACCGATCTTCCATCACCGTCACCGCCCTTGCGGCCGACACCATCGAACCCACGGCGATCCACGAACTGATCCGCCGCTATCTCGCCGCCTTCGGACCCGCCACGGTGGCCGACGTCCAGGCATGGAGCGGGCTAACCCGGCTCAACCAAGTCGTCGCGGACATGGGCATCGAACTACGCCACTACACCGGACCCGACGGCCAGACCCTGCTCGACCTGCCCGACGCGCACCTACCCGACCCGCACATCCCAGCGCCCGTGCGACTGCTGCCCGCGTACGACAACGCCCTGCTGGGCCACGCCGACCGCACCCGCATCATCAGCGACGAAGACCGCAAGCAGGTCATGCCCGGCCGGGCCCTGGTACGCCCCACCATCCTCATCGACGGCTTCGTCCGTGGAACCTGGTCCTTCACCGGAGACGACATACGACTCATCCCGTTTCGGCCTCTTCCAACCGCCGAACAGCAAGCCGTCAACGACGAAGCGAACCGGATGCTGCCCTTCCTCAAGCACCGACGAGCGTCATAGCCCGCACCCGATCAGCCGACGCCCGCGAGCCATGATCCTGTGCGCACATCTGCCGCCGACCGTGCGTGTCGTGTCTCAGCGCGCGGTCACGCTGAGCAAACGGCAGCCTCGGTGCTGTTCCATGAAGACGTGCCAAAGCGAAGCGCCAAGGCGCCCGGGCGACCCCGCGGTCGCGCGCCGGGATCGGGGAGCACGTGGGGAGCAGTGGGGTGCTCTGAACGGCGTTGAACTGCATCCAACAGCACGCGACGGCGCTCAACTGCACCCGCCCCCACCTGCGGCTGCTCATTACCGCAGGTCATCCCTGAAGGAGTGGGGCCGTGTCAACCCGCGACCGTCGGGGTGGTTGTGGCCGGTTTCTGCCGGTTTCCCGGCTCGGTGCAGACAAGCGCCAGCGAGGGGTCGGGGTCAAGGCTCGACCGCAGGTCGGCCCCGTCAGGGGCTTGGCCTTGATGCCGGCTCCGGGTGGCGCATGATCGTGGCGCCGGGAACAGGGGGTTCGGTTGTGGGGGCCGTCTCTCCAACGTCCGGTGTGGACGAGGTGGCAACTGTCAGAA
>NZ_QGKS01000466.1 GCF_003172935.1 Micromonospora sicca
ACGGCGCCTGCACCGACGTGCAGCAGCAGTTCAACAGAGCCCACAACGGTGTCCGCGCCATCGGCGAACGCGGAAACTCCCTGCTCAAGACCACCTTCAAAGCGTTGCGCAACGTCAGCCTCTGCCCCTGGAGCATCGGCAGGATCACCGCGGCAGCCCTCGTACTCCTGCACTTCGACCACAACCGCACAACCTGATCACCCAACGCCACGACCCGTTACGCGGAAAGGCTCACTGACCGGAAGCAACGAGTTGCCGCCCAGACCCGCACCGCTTGGCCCAGCGCCGGGGCTTCCGTTGGGTGGGCCCAACCACACCTGCGAGTATTCGGCACCACTGATCGGTCGAAATATCCGCCCGAGCGTGCGCGTGGCGTACCGGCCGAGTTGGACAGTTGGGTGAAACAATCTCAAGAATGGAGGCCAGGAAGAACCCCGAGTACTTGAGATCCGTCGCCCAAGCGGTCGCGGACTTCCGTGATGCCCTGACGGCCTTCCTCGAGCTGCACGTTCTCAACGGGGAACCAGGTCGCTTCGGCGGCGTGGCACGCGGGATCGCCCCTGCCGTATTCGTGCGTGACGACACTGACCCCGAGGAGCTTGAGCGTCGGCGGACACGGGTGGGCAGGGCTGCCGGGTTGGCGGTCAGCGCGACGCCGTTGACCGGTATCGCAATCACTGTCCAAGGCATTGGGACGGTGGACCCCATCCGGAACTGGGCGACGATCACCCAGCCGAAACCTGTCCTAGAGCCGGCCAACATCCTCGATGCATGTGATCACGCCATTGGTCGCCTCGAAGGCTTGATTATGCAAGCGGAAGCGGAGCGTCCACCCAGTGTGGGCGCTGAAGCCATGCATCCGACTGTGTGGGGTGCGGCAGCTCGTCTCTGGCGTGACGGACACTTCCGCCAAGCGGTGACGGCCTCCGCCGAGGCAGTCGTCCTCATGGTCAAGAACCGGACCGGGCGCAACGACATCGCCGAGACCGCGCTTTGGCAGGAGGCGTTCTCTGACAAGGACCCGCAACCTGGGAAACCGAGACTGCGCTGGCCCGGAAACCCGACTGATCGAGACATCACCACGATGAACGCCGGGCTGCGGCAGTTCGCGCCCGGCGTTCAGATGACCATCCGCAACTCCGCAGCGCATGGTATTGGTGAGCTTGGCGAGCAGGACGCCCTTGAGCGACTCTCGGCGCTGAGCCTACTTGCCGGATGGGTGGACGAATGCGAACTCGCCGAGGCCGCCGATTCCGGGCGCAGCTAAGGGCCGTCACGTAACTGGGTGAAAGCATTGCCCGGCGCCGACTTGGTTGTCCACCCGGAGAGGGCGATGTTGTGCAGGATATTCCAGGTCTTCATCCTGGCCAGGGAGTGCTTTATCTGCGATCGGACGGTGCGGTGCTGGGCAGGGAGCCCCAGTACCAACGAGATCGCGGAGGACGCCGGGTAGACCCTATGGCGTCCTCCGCTTAGTTCTCCGTTCCGGAGCTCCTCAAGCCGGTTGAGGGATCAAGCGGGCAGCCTCGGTAATGAGAGCAGGGAGTTCGGCGGGCGTGTGGAGGGCCGCCAGGTCCTCGACGGGTACCCACTTCGCGCCGCCGACTTCTTCGACTTGGGCTGTCAGGTTGCCGCCGGTGGCTTGGCAGACGTAGACGAAGTCGATGTGTCGGTGTGGTCCGGCCTTGCGGTCTTCGATGTCCATTTCGATGATGGCGAACGCTCGGGATGCTGCGTACGGCGGGGTGCCGGAACGGCTGTGGGCCGAGGATGTCGGCAATGATCCCGGTTTCCTCATGTACTTCGCGGAGTGCCGCTTCGGCGGGGTCTTCGTTGGGGTCGATGTGTCCGCCGGGGTACAGCCACAGGTCGGTCTTGTTGTGGTGCACGAGCAGGACGTGGCCTTCGTCGTTGAAGACGACGGCTGAGCTGGTGAAATGGCGGATCATGCTCTGGTTTCTCCCTGGGCGATTTGGGCCGCGCGGTCGGCCATCCACGCTACGGTCGCGTCCGTCATTCCGGGGTGAACGGGGAGTTGGACGGTGGTCGTGGCGAGGTGTTCGGCGTTGGGGCACTGGTTGGCGTAGGGCTGGAAGATGGGCTGGTGGTACAGCGGCCGGTAGCGCCACCGGATCGAGTCGGGTGGGAGTCCGGCGGCTTCGAACGCGGCGGCGACCTGCGGTGTGCGGTCTTTGATGGTGAGGACGAGGTTGTAGTAGTTCGGCTTGTCCTGGACCCCGTACGGCAGTTCCCGCAGCAGGCCGCCCGGGGGTAGGGCGGCGAGGATGCGTTGGGCGTTGCGGCGGCGTCGGTCGAGCTGACCGTCGAGTAGCTTGAGTCGGCGCAGGCCGATGGCGGCCAGGGGGCCGGCGAGCTTGTAGTTGACGCCGTGGGTGGTGCCGCGCATGTGGCCGAGGTGGGTGTACCAGTCGATGCGCTCGCCGAGTTCCTCGTCGTTGGTGAGGACGAAGCCGCCCTCGCCGGTGGATAGGAGCTTGCGGTCGTGGGTGGAGAAGCAGCCGACTGCGCCGTGGGTGCCGGCGAACTGGTTGCCGACTCGGGTGCCGTGGGCTTGGCATGCGTCCTCGATGACCGGCACTCCGGCCTGGGCGAGGAGGTCTGCGCTGGCCCGCTCGTCGTTGGGGTAGCCCCAGAGCGGCAGCGTGATGGCGGCGCGGGTCCGTCCGGTGAGCTTGCGCTGGATGTCGGCGGGGTCGAGGGCGAGGGATTCGGGCAGGGTGTCGACGGGGACGGGTACCGCTCCGCAGGTGAGTACCGGCATGGCGGTCGGCAGGGGTGCGGTGGCTGGAACGAGGACTTCCGTGCCGGGTCGGACGTCGAGGGCGATGAGCGCGGCGTGTAGCGCGGAGGTTCCCGAGTTGACGGCGATGGCGCGTCGGGCGCCGAAGCGTTTGGCGAGCGCGTGTTCGTAGATGGCGAGGACGGGGGCGCCGCCGGAGAGGCGGCCGTCGTCGAGGGTGGCGCGGATTTCGTCAAGTTCGCCGCAGGGTGGAGGGGTGTATCGGTCGTCGACGGGGTTGAGGACGTCGTGGCTGCTACTTGTCATAGGTCAGCACCACCTTGATGGTCTCCTCGGGGCGCTGGGCGATCAGGTGGTATGCCTTGGCCGCCTCGCTGAAGGGGAAGCGCTGGGTCACCAGGCTGTCGACATGCACGTGCCCATTGATGACCAGGTCTCGGGCTGAGGTGCTGAGTCGGGGCAGGTCCCAGGCGGGGTGGGCGCGCTGTGGGCAGCCGTTGACGGTCATGGAGGAGACCAGGGTGATGCGGTTGCGGTGGTATTCCTCGCCGAGTCGTAGGCCGTTCTGATCGCCGTGGTAGGAGGCGACGGTTGCGACCCGGCCGCCTACCCGGACGCAGCGGATCGCCTCGTGCAGGCCGCGGTAGGAGCCGGAGGCTTCGATGGCGACGTCCGCGCCCTGCGGGCCGCAGAGCTTGCGGACCTGTACGGCGATGTCGTCGTCGGTGGCGGCGTGCACGGGTGTGATGCCGAGGGAGTCGGCGGTGTCCAGGCGCAGCGGGTAGCGGTCCACTCCGATGACCTTGGCGGCTCCGGAGAGTCGCGCGAGTTGGCCGGCGAGAAGGCCGACGGTGCCGAGCCCGACTACGACGACTGTGTCGCCGAGGCGTACCTCGGCGTCGTGTACGCCGCCGAGGGCGACCCGCGCCAGGATGAAGAAGACGGCGCGTTCGGCGTCGACACCGGCCGGTAGCCGGCTTGCGATGGCGGCGTCCGCGGGGATGATGTGCGCGGTGCCGTGCGGGCGGTCGAGGGTGACGAGGTCACCGATGCTGACTTTGCTGACAGCGGCCTCGCCGACGGCGGTGACCCGTGCGATGGTCTCGTAGCCCGGCGCTACCGGGAAGTCCCGTCCGGCGCCGTCGAGGAAGATGCGTCGCTGCGGGTCCCAGGACCGGTGTAGCGCGGCGGCGTCTCCGGCCACCCAGGCCATCTCGGTGCCGTGGCTGATGCCAGAGACGACCGATTCGGCGTAGACGTCGTCGGGGCCGAGTGCGGGCAGATGCTCGCGGACGATCTCGACCTGGCCTGGACCGGTGATCATGACCCTGCTGCACGGAGGCGCGTGGGCAGTGCGTGGCTGTGCGACGTCGGTTTCGGTCATGACCTCTCCAGGGCTGGTAGGCGGGCAAGGAGCGCGTTGACGTCTTCGTCGTTGAAGGCGTCGAATTCGCTGGTGTCGAGCCGGATGATTCGGCTGGCGTAGTCACCGAGCGGTGTGTCGAAGGCTTGGGTGAGGTGTTCGAGGTAGGCGGTGGACAGCGCGAATTCCATGGGCCTGCCGCGTTGCGCGATCCGGCGTGCCAGGATCGGCGCCGGTGCGGTCAGGGCGATGAGGAGGTCGGGTCGTGCGGCGGCGTCGCTCCAGGTGGCGCAGGTCTTCCTCACTCGACTGGCGTCGTCGGGCGGCAGGGTGGTGTGGGCGAAGATGACCTGCTGCGCTATGGACCAGTCCGCCACGACGGGTGTGCCGTGGGTGAGCAGGTCGTCGATCTCGCGAAGTTGAGCGACGCGCAGCGCCAGGAAGGCCAACTCGACCTGGAGAGCCAGGGCCACGGGGCGGGTCTTCCCCGCGGCGTAGAGCTTCGGGAGAAAGGGGTTTTCGACGAACGGGTCGCGCATCAGACGCGCTCCGAGACGCTCGGCTAGTCGCTGTGCGAGGGTGGTCTTGCCGGCGCCCGTTGGTCCGGCGAGTCCGATGAACATCAGCGCCTGCCCGTTCGCCGGGATGCCTGTTGTCCGGCCGGTTCTGGCCTTGGCTGTTCCGTCATGACAGCTGCTCTTTTGATGCCAACCCCGGCGAGGAAGCTGGCGAGGAAGGGGCTCGCCGGCAGGCCTTCCACCGCGAGGTGGTCCTCGGGGTCGGGGCGCCAGTGAGATACCGGGACGAGTGCCGCGCCGGCCGGACGCGGCGCTGCGCCGGGTTGGGGCGCGACCATGGCGAAGTCACCGAACAGTGCCTGGACCTCGGCGAGGTCGCGGAGTTGAAGTGGAGTGGGGGTGCGCTGGTACAGCCGCTGAACCTCCTCGGTCTGGCTGGTGGCCGTGCCGGAGGTCGCGTGGGAGAGGACGAGGGCGCTGCCGGGACTCATTGCGGCGCGGAAGGGTTCCACGATGGCGTTGACGTCGCCGGGGATGAAGTGCAGGACCGAGACGAACAGGACGGCCACCGGGCGGGCCAGGTCGATCAGCCGCCCCGACGGGCAGGTCGTCGGCAGCGTGATCGCCTTCCGAAGCCAGGTCGACCCATCAGAGATCTACCTGCAAGACGTGATGACGCACCCCAGCCACCGCCGTCAAGGGGTCACGCGGGCGCTCGTGGAAGAAGTTCACCGCCAAGGCTCTCTCTGGGGATGCCGGCGCCTCTTCCTCACCTCGGAACCCGACAACCACGCCGCGCACAGAGCGTGGCTCGGTTTGGGCTTCAGCAACGTTCCCGGAGACACTACCGAGGTGGGTGTGTCCGTGGTCTACGACTTCAAGGGGCCGGGGAAGCATCGCGCCGTGTATGAGCGATCGATCGGCGCCTAGCGTCAAGTGGCCTGTGCAGGACGTCACCGCCGAGACTTGCACGGCGAAGTAGACCTCGGCGAGGCGTGATTCCAGTCCGCCCGGCCTGTCGAGTTCGGGCTGGCGGTAGCAGCGGCTGCGCCCGCCCAGTGGGCGGGCGCAGGTCATGCGGCGTGTGGTGGGGCGGCGGGCTGGTGGTGCAGGCGCAGGAGTCGGGCGAGCTTGGCGGCTTGGTCGATGTCGGGTAGGCCGGCTTCGGCGGCGAGGGCTTGGATTTCGTCTTCGGTCTTGGGGTCGGTCAGGTAGCGGGCCATCGACAGCGTCCCCGGCTGGGTCGGGGGCTCGGTGTCGGGGTGCGCGGTCGGGGCCTCGTCGGCGGATGTCCTCGTGAGGTTGGCCGCCGGCGATGGGTGTGGTGTGTTCGCGCGTGATTGCTGGTCACGGCGTGTGGCCATGTCCCTCCCAGGACGGCTCGTGGCGTGAGGTCGAGGTATCGGGTCATCGGCAACTCCTTCTCGTGGGAACTGGCATCAGGGTTGATCGCCGGGTCGTGCCGCTCGCTCAGACAGCGATGGACCCCGACGACAGGGGCGAGGGCCGCGGAGGGTACCTCCAGTGGCTGCGGAAGCGAACGGGGTCGCCACTCACGCGATCTGTCGCGTCGCGGTGGCTGTTGTGAGTATGCGCGGTTCGGTCGCTGGCCTGTCACCGGAGCGCCGCGCTGACAGATCGGTGAGTACCGGCGTGGTTGCCAATGTTGGCGCTGGCTGTGTGCCGTCCGCGCCGTTGTTTCGCCCGGTAGGGCCGTACGGCGGTCGACGGCCGCCCAGGGGTGCGGGGGCGGGCGCGTCACGCGGCGTGTCGGCCTCGCACGCCGCGTGACGCCCCACCTGGCCTGGGCCATCAGGCTGCCCGCTCGTTCCCGCGTGGCCGCAGTGTGGGTCGGGAACTCGTCGTCGTGGTGGGTGTCGGTGTAGGGCAGGTCGATGAGGCGGTGGCGGCCGGCGGTGCGGCCGGTCAGTTGCCAGACCTGCTCGGCGGGACTGGCGCCGAGTGCGAGGCGCAGTTCGATGGTAGTGGTGGCGATGACGGTGTCTAATTCGATGCCGGCGAGGCGGTGGTGCAGGTTCGCCTCGCGGCGGGCGGAGGGTAGGTGGAACAGGACCGGCCACGCCCAGTTGCTCATGGCGTACAGCCGTTCGTACTTGGCGACTTTCTCGGTGAGGATGTCGAGGCGTTCGCGGCCGGTGTCGTACTCGAGGAAGAACGGCACGGACCGTCCGCGCTCGGTCCACACCCCGGCGTCGTCGGGGCGGGGCAGTCCCTTTGGTCCGTGGACCATCATCTGCGGGTTGCCGCCTTGACGGTAGAACACCCCTGGGTCGTGGAAGGCTGAGGCAGGATGCCAGCGGTCCAAGCTGGTGTCGGGGTGGGTGCGGGCGTGCGTGGCGAGGTCGATGAAGACCTGGTTGCCGCCGAGCAGGTGTGGCAGGTCGGGCCGCGCGGTCAGGGACTGTTTGCGGCGGCGGGCTTGGTCCCGGCGCGGTGGTCCGAGTCCTCGTTGGGCGTGGACGTGGTCGTAGCCGAGTTGGTCCAGGACGTAGTGGTACGGGTAGGAGCCGCCATCGGCTCGGTTGGGTCGGAATCGGTCTGTCGCGCGGAGGACGGTGAGGCGGCGTAGCCGTCGTTGGGCGAAGTCCAACGACGGAAACAGCGCGCTGGCGATCTGGTCGGTGGTCAGCACTCCGTGGTCGTAGAGCCAGCCGAGGAGGCGGTCGTCGCGGGCGGTGATGCTCGCCTGCAGGCGCAGCAGCGGGTCCGGGGCCGGCAGCGGTCTACGCATGGGCGGCCCCTGGGGGGATACCCCACACATGAGGGTGTGTCTGGAGCCGATCAGGGTCGGTGATAGGCGGCCTGACCTGGGCTGTGAGG
>NZ_QGKS01000330.1 GCF_003172935.1 Micromonospora sicca
GATCATCCGCCGCCAGGCTCCGGTCACTCACAACCTGCGTCATCCGCCCCGCCCCTCCCGTCGCGCACCTTCGCGTGCGCCGCGTGCCTGCCGCTGCAGACCCTATGTGACGAGGAGGCCGCGGTGCCTGTCACGTACACCGGCGGCCTCCTCGTCGACGTTGCTTGCCCACGGGCGCGTGACGCGCCCGAGCTGGCGGCTCAGGCCTGGCCGACCTCGAACCGCAGGAAGCGCGTCACCTCGATGCCGGCCTCGGCCAGCATCTGCTTCACCGACTTCTTGTTGTCGGCCACCGACGCCTGCTCGATCAGGACGTAGTCCTTGAAGAAGGCGTTCACCCGACCCTCGACGATCTTCGGCAGCGCGGCCTCGGGCTTGTTCTCCTCGCGGGCGGTCTGCTCGGCGATGCGCCGCTCGGACTCGACGACCTCGGCCGGCACCTCGTCCCGGGTGAGGTACTTCGGCCGCATGGCGGCGACCTGCATGGCGACACCGCGGGCGTCGGCGTCGCCGGCCTCGTCGGTCTTGCCCGCGTACTCCACCAGCACGCCGACGGCCGGCGGCAGGTCCTGGCTCTTGCGGTGCAGGTAGACCGCGACGTTGCCGTCCAGCTTGGCGAAGCGGTTCAGCACCAGCTTCTCGCCGATCTTGGCGGACTGCTCCTGGATCAGCTCGGCAACCGGCTTGCCGTCGATCGAGCTGGCGAGCAGCTCCTCGGCGGTGCTGACGCCGCTGCGCTCGCCGTGCTCGACGAGCTGCTGGGCCAGGGCGATGAAGGCGTCGTTCTTGGCGACGAAGTCGGTCTCGCAGTTGAGCTCGAGCAGCGCCTTGCCGGAGTGGGCGATCAGGCCGTTCGCGGCGGTGCGGCCGGCCCGCTTGCCGACGTCCTTGGCACCCTTGACGCGCAGGATCTCGATGGCCTTGTCGAAGTCGCCCTCGGCCTCGGTCAGCGCCTTCTTGGAGTCCATCATGCCGGCGCCGGTGAGGTCGCGGAGCTTCTTGACGTCCGCGGCGGTGAAGTTGGACATGACTCTCTCTTCGGTGTTGAGACTGCGGTGGGATGGTCTGGCTGCCGGGTTACCCGGATCCGGGCCGGATGTTCCCGGCGGATCCGCCGCGCCCCACCGGCCGCAAAAACGGACGGTGGGGACGCGGCGGCGCGATCACTCCGCGGCGGCGGCCGCCGGCTGCTCGGCCTGCGGCTGCTCGGCCGGCTGCTGCACGGCCGGCTGCTGCTGCACGGCCGGCTGCTGCTGCACGGCCGGCTGCTGCACGTCGGCCTTCTTCGGCTCCTCCAGCAGCTCGCGCTCCCACTCGGCCAGCGGCTCGTCGGTGCCGACCTGGCCCGGCTCCGGCTTCTCGTCGCCGCCCCGGCGACGGCCGGAACGGGCGATCAGACCGTCGGCGACGGCGGCGGCCACGACCTTGGTCAGCAGCTCCGCCGACCGGATGGCGTCGTCGTTGCCCGGGATCGGGAAGTCGACCTCGTCCGGGTCGCAGTTGGTGTCGAGCACGGCGATCACCGGGATGCCCAGCTTGCGGGCCTCGTCGACGGCGATGTGCTCCTTCTTGGTGTCGACCACCCAGATCGCGGCCGGCAGCTTCTGCATGTCCCGCAGGCCACCCAGGGTGCGGGTCAGCTTGATCTTCTCGCGGGAGAGCTGCAGCGTCTCCTTCTTGGTGTAACCGGCGGCGGTGCCGCTCAGGTCACCCAGGGCCTCCAGCTCCTTCATCCGCTGCAGGCGCTTGTACACCGTCTGGAAGTTGGTCAGCATGCCGCCCAGCCAGCGGTGGTTGACGTACGGCTGGGCGACCCGGGTCGCCTGCTCGGAGATGGCCTCCTGGGCCTGCTTCTTGGTGCCGACGAAGAGGATGCTGCCACCCTCGGCGACGGTGTTACGCACGAAGTCGTACGCCTTCTCGATGTAGTCGAGGGTCTGGCGCAGGTCGATGATGTAGATGCCGTTGCGCTCCGTCATGATGAAGCGCTTCATCTTCGGGTTCCAGCGCCGGGTCTGGTGCCCGAAGTGGACACCGCTCTCCAGCAGCTGACGCATGGTCACGACGGCCATGGTGGGGTACTCCTCAAGATCCCTGGTTGTCACGCCCGGCCGGTGGCCGGGCGTCCTGGCGCCTGGTCGCCGGCCGTGGTGGGCCCGACCAAGATCGGGACCAGGGAGGCCGTCGCCCCACGGGAAACCGTGGAGAGGGCGCGCGAGGTCGACCGCGCGAGGCGGTCGCCAGTCGACCAGTGTACGCCCCTTCTCCGCCCGCCGGTCCCGGGGTCGGGAACGTCCCGCACCGTCACTTTCCAGGCATACCGCCCGGACCGGTCCCCGGCGTCCCGCCCCGGCCCCGCCGCGCGCCGAGCCCGGTCCGGCGCGGCGACGCCGGGCGACCGGCCCGTGCTCGACCCGGCGATGCCGGGCGCCCAGCCCGTGCGGGCGGCGATGCGGGATGGGACCGCTCAGCGGGCGCCGAGCGCGGCGGCGACGAAGAGCACCAACCCGACGGTCAGGTAGGCCGTCGGCGGGCGGAGCCAGCCCCGGCTGCCCTCGGCGAGCGCCAGCCCACCGGTGCGCAGCCCGTACAGGCCGGTGGCGAAGATCGGCAGCCCGGCCACCAGGAACGTCCCCACCACCACGTCGGGGGCGGAGACGGGGTCGCCCACCAGGCCGTGCAGGAGGACCCGCAGGGCGGGGGCCTCGAAGACGAGCGTCAGCGCCGCGAGGACCACCGCCAGCGCAGGCCGGCGGGTCCGGTAGACGCCGTCGCCGGCCGGCGGGGCGTCGAGCCGGGGCGCGACCGCCGGCATCGGACCGGTCGGCATCTCCAGCGGATGCGGGGCCGGGCCGCCCACCGGTTCGGGGGACGGGGCGGGGCCGCCGGGCCGGTCCCCGACGACGAGCGGGGTCGGACCGGCATGGATCGGGCCGGACGGACGCTCGCCCACCGCGAACGGCGGCACCGCGGCGTGGGTCGGCTCGGCCGGACGGGCCGGCTCGACGATCGGGTAGCCGCCGGCGGGAGCGGGTCGCAGCGCGTCCGGCAGCCGGTCGGCGCCGAGCGGGTCCGGCCCGGCGACACCCTCCCGGGCGCCGGCGGCGAGCTGATCCACGCCCTCCCGGGCCGCCCGGCGGCCGCCGCGCTCACCGGGCAGTTCGCCGGAGACCTCGGGGTCCTCCCCGCGTCGCGACCGGGACGGCCGGTAGCCGTCGGTTTCCGGGTGCCCGTCACCGAGCCGGTCGGCCGCACCGACGCGACCCGATTCGCCGTACCGGGAGTTCACCGGGTCGGCGTACCGGCCCTCGTCCGCGCCGTCGCGCTGCTCCGGGGTCCGGAAGTCGTCGTCGCGGTAGCGCGGGTCGCCCGCTGCGCGCCAGTCCGGTTCGGCGTACCCGCGGTCGCTCCAGTGCGACCCCTGCTGATCCTCGGGAAAGCTCCGTCGTCCGTCCACGACGGGCACGCTATGCGAACGGCTCCACGGACGCCATCCGGCCGTCGGACGACGCCGCCCAGGTCAGTAGGGCGCGGATCCGGTCACCGCCGGCGCACGTCCGGTCCCCTAGCACGGTCCAGGCATGATCGTCCGGCCGTCCACAGCCCTCCCGCTTGTCCACAGGCAGACCGGGCGGGACGACCGGGCCGACCGGGCAGCGCCCACCCTGGCCGCCATGACGAAGCGGAATCAGGCCGTCGGCGCGTACGGGGAGCGGTGCGCGGTCCGACACCTGATCGAGGCGGGACTGCGGCCGGTCGCCCGGAACTGGCGCTGCCCGAACGGCGAGATCGACATCATCGCCTGGGAGGGCGGCGTGCTCGCCTTCTGCGAGGTGAAGACCCGCCGTACGGACGACTTCGGCAGCCCGGCCGAGGCGGTCGTACCGGCCAAGGCGCGCCGGCTGCGCGGCCTGGCCGCCCGGTGGCTGGCCGAGACGGGCACGACCGCCGACGAGGTGCGCTTCGACGTGCTCGCGGCATCGAGGTCACGTCGGCGATCTGGGTGGCGAAGCTGACCGTCCACAAGGCGATCATGGCCCCGGGCATCGTCCCGGCAGTGCGGCGAGGCGTACGTCTTCCCCGCCGGTCGTTCGCGGGCCGGCGGTGAGCCACGGCGTGAGCAGCTGCTCCGCGCACTCGTCGCCATGGTCGCCCGCTACAGCCAGTCGGAGCGCACGTTCGCCCGCCGTCCGTTGGAGTCGCCGGAGGGGCGCCGGGCCGGCCGGTCCGCTGCCCGCCAGTTCGCGGCGGTCCAGTGGATCGCCCGCGCGCTGGCCAACGACGATGGTGCGCGGTGAGCCGGCCCGACCGCTGGTGGCGGCCGTCGACGACCAGGCGGCCGGTCCAGCACGCGCGGCCGCGGGCCCACCGGTTCTACAGCGCCGGGGAGCTCAGCGCCACGTTCGTGCCGGGTATCAGTGCGGGCAGGTCGACGAGCGCGAGCACAGGTGGTCAGCGCCGTGGCAGCGCTTCAGCGCGGCGTACCTGGCGCGCGTCGAGATCAGGACGTCGGACATCACGGTGGGGGATCTGGACCTCCCCGGCCCCCTGGTGCGTCGACGTCAGCTAAGAGTTTAGGAAAGAAGATCGTTTAGACCCGCGTTGGATTCCTCACCGGCGGCCGGACCTGGTCACGCCTTCCACCCGATGTCGACGGTGGACGGACCGAAGTACGAGCTGCCTGGCGTCCAGCCGCGCGGCCGGCCCTTCCGGGTGCGGTGAATCGTCACGGTCATGAGCGTGTCGACGACGGCCCGCCGGCGGTGGAGGTCGAGTGCGTCCCAAGCCGCCGCCGGGTCCGTCGTCCCCATTAGCCCGGCGAGCGCGTCGCCCCGGCCTGCCATGGCCATCTGCTCTTCCACCTCAGCGAGCCGGGCGCGTAGCCGCTCCGAGCCCTCGCGCAGCTGGCGGACGTCGATCGCGCCGTCGGCATACGCCGCCGCCAGGCCGTCGAGCCGTTCCCGCAACGAGGTGGCGTCGAGCTGGAGCACCCTAGAGCCAGGTGCGCCGGAAGAGGCGAGCAGGTCGGCCACGTCCGGCCGGGAGAGCCGGGCGACGACCACTCCGCCGAGGTACTGGTCCAGCTCGGCGGCGTTGCGCACCACGCATTTCGTGGCCTTGCAGGTGTAGGACGGCACCCCACCTCGGGTGCTGTTGAGCAGCGTGGCGCGCACCGGCGAGCCGCACACGCCGCACAGGGCCAGGCCGCTCAGCAGCCACCGGCGGGCTGAGGACCACTTGGAGGTGACCGCCGCCGGTGGCCACCACCTCGCGCTGCTCGGGCCGCCCGGCGCCGGCAAGACCATGCTGGCCGAACGCCTGCCGTCGATCCTGCCCGAGCTGGACGACGACGTCGCGCTGGAGGTCACCGCGCTGCACTCGATCGCCGGCGTGCTGCCGTCGGACGGGCGGCTGCTGCGCCGCCCGCCGTTCCAGGCGCGCACCACACCGCCACCGTACCGGCGCTGGTCGGTGGGGGCGCCGGGCTGGCCCGCCCGGGCGCGGTGTCGCTGGCCCACCGCGGGGTGCTCTTTCTCGACGAAGCGCCGGAGTTCAGCAAGGGCGCCCTGGAGGCGTTGCGCCAGCCGCTGGAGCACGGCTGGATCCGGCTGGCCCGGACCCGGGGCGGCACGGAGTACCCGGCACGGGTGCAGCTGGTGCTGGCCGCCAATCCCTGTCCCTGCGCGAAACCGGGCGGCGACACGCAGTGCGAGTGCAGCCCGCTGACCCGGCGCCGCTACCTGGGGCGGCTTTCCGGGCCCCTGCTGGACCGGATCGATGTGCAGGTGACCGTGCTGCCGGTGCGGGCGGCCGAACTGATGGCGACGGGGGGCGCGAACGAGTCCTCGGCCACCGTCGGCGCGCGGGTCGCCACGGCCCGCGCCGCGGCGGCCGAGCGCTGGGCCCCGGTCGGCCGCCGGCTCAACGCCGAGATACCCGGACCGCTGCTGCGCCGCTCGCCCTGGCGGTTGCCGGGTCACGACACCGGAGAGCTGCGCGCTCGGCTGGACAGCGGGTCGCTCTCGGCCCGGGGCTTCGACCGGATCATCCGGTTGGCGTGGACGATCGCCGACCTGGACGGGCGGGACCGGCCGGACCGGGAGGACGTCCGGGAGGCGATCGGACTACGGACGGGAGAGGAAGCATGAGCGGGGACGAGGAGTCACGTACGGCGGACCGGCTGGCCCGGGTCGCGTTGACCTGGCTGACCGAACCGGGCACCTGGTCGGTGCACCGGCTGGTGGAGCGGCTCGGGGCGCCGGCCGCCCTGGCGCTGCTCTGCGACGGCGGCGCGCCGGAGGAGAAGCTGCACGCCACCGTGGCGGCCCGGCTGGCCGCCGGTGACCCCCGGGCCGCCGCGGCCTGGGCGCTGGAGCGGACGGATCGGCTCGGCGCCCGGATCGTCACGCCCGACGACGACGAGTGGCCGGTCGGCGTCGACGAACTGCGCCGCCTCGCCCTCTCCGGCGCCAGCCGCCGGGTGGACACCGAGACGGCCCCACCGCTCTGCTTCTGGGTACGCGGCGCCTGGCCGCTGGCCGAGGCGATGGCGCGGTCGGTGGCCGTGGTCGGCGCCCGCGCCGCCACGTCGTACGGCGTGCACGTGGCCACCGAGCTCGGCTACGGCCTGGCGGACCGGGAGTGGTCGGTGGTCTCCGGCGGGGCGTTCGGGATCGACGCCGCCGCTCATCGGGGCGCGTTGAGCGCCGGTGGGCTGACCGTGGCGGTGCTGGCCTGCGGGGTGGATCGGCCCTACCCGATGGGCAACGCCGCCCTCTTCGACCGGATCGCCGAGACGGGGCTGTTGGTGAGCGAGTGGATGCCGGGCGCCGAGCGGCTCCGGCCGCGGTTCCTGATCCGCAACCGGGTGATCGCCGCCGCCACCCGGGGAAGCGTGCTGGTGGAGGCGTCCGCGCGCAGCGGGGCGACCCAGACCATGCGCCGGGCGCTGGCCATCGACCGACCGGGAATGGTGGTGCCCGGTCCGGTCACCTCGGCCATGTCGGTCGGCGCCCACGAACTGCTCCGGGAGCAACCCGCGGCCCGACTCGTCACCGGGGTCGCGCACGTGCTGGAGGAGGTGGGCCGGATCGGCGTCGACCTGGCGCCCCCGGCCCGCGGCCCGCGACGACCGGCCGACGAGCTCGACGACGAGGCCGCCCTGGTGCTGGAGTCCCTGCCACGCCGAGGGCTGCGCAGCCCGGACGCGGTGGCCGCCGGCGCTGGGGTGGGCGTGCGGGTGGCGTTGCGCAAGCTGTCCCTGTTGGAGGAGTTGGGGCTGGTGGTCCGCCGCGACGGCGGGTACGCGCTCGCCCCACCGCCGGAGCGGCGTGCGGCCGGCGCCCGCCCGGCAGGCGCGCCACCACCGCCGAATGAGTCCGCCCCGCCGCCCGGATGACTCCGCCCAACCGTCGAGATGGCTCCGCCCGCCGCCGCCGCGTCG